>JAYTPA010000119.1:0-3621 GCA_043747495.1 Bdellovibrio sp. | reverse complement strand
TTTTTGTGAATTTTCATGGCCCCAAAGGCCTGATCGATATCATCGTGAACGACAATCATTTTAGAAATGTCTATTTTATAAAAATTCAACAAAGCCACTACCGATTCGCCTGACCGATTCATATAGGTTTGGGGCTTGGTTATAAGAACATCCATCATTTGTTTGTTCACTGTGTTTTCAATTTTAATTTTGCGGGTGAGGGCTTTGTGTTCGGTTCTGTAATCCCCAGTATCACCTAAAGTTTTTAACCAATAGTCACAGGCCATAAAACCAATATTATGACGAGTTGTCAGATACTGTTGACCAAAATTTCCAAGACCAACGATCAAATGCATTAAGAGATTCCTCTATAAAACTAATTAAGCTGTTAGACGAAAAACAAAAAAAAAGGCGACCTTATGAGTCGCCTTTTTTTGATTCAATAATTTAAAACTATTTTTTTCCAGCAGCAGGCTTAGCAGCGGCAGGAGCAGCGGCTTTAGCGCCAGCAGCAGGTTTCGCACCGGCAGCGGCAGCAGGAGCACCAGCAGCAGGAGTTGCAGCAGCGGCAGCGGCAACAGGAGTCGCAACAGCTTCTTCTTCTTGGATAACAACTGCAGCGATAGTTAATTCAGGACGTGAAATTAATTTCACACCTTCTGGAATAGTTAAATCAGAAGCATGGATAGAATCACCTAAGCCAAGATTACTAACATCAACTTTAATTGATTCAGGAATTGCAGTTGGTAAACATTCGATCTCAACTTGACGAGTAACGATGTTCAGCAATCCGCCTTCAGCTAAACCGATCGCTTTACCTTCAATAGAAATCTCGATCGATACACGAACTGTTTTGCTCATGTCTAATGCGAAGAAATCAACGTGTTCAGGGCGACGTGATAGTGGATTTACTTGAACTGATTTAATTAATGCAATTTTACCATTAATTTTTGAATCAGAGCTTTTAAGATTTAATAAAGCATTTTCATAAGCGCGTGAGTTGTATTTTAAAATATCATTCACATGAACAGAAACGTTTGCGTTTTCAACTGATCCGTAAATGATTCCAGGAACCATTGAGTTATTTCTTAATCCACGAGAGTTTTTACGACCTGTCGTGCGAGCTTCTACGTTTAATTCAATTCTTTGTTTCATCATTTTCTCCGTTCAATTCTATAAATCTATAATTTTAGTTCAGCTGCTAATTCAAAAATAGCGAACTCACAGAATCATTATCGTGAATTCGACGAATTGCTTCAGCTAGAACTGGGGCTACGGTAATCACTTGCATTTTACCAGAGGCCACAGCAGCTTCACTTAAAGGAATTGTGTCAGTGACAAAAACCTTTGTAATGGGACTTTCGATCAAACGTGAAATAGCCGGACCCGAAAAGACCGCATGTGTAGCAACAGCGAACACTTGTTTTGCACCATTTTTCATTAAGCTGTCAACAGCTTGTGTTAAAGTTCCAGCTGTATCGATCATGTCATCCACGATTATGGCTGTTTTATTGGTCACATCCCCAATTAAATTAAAGGCTTTGGCCTCGTTCGGGCCTGTTCGTCTTTTATCGATAATGGCTAATGTCGAATTAATTCGTTTCGCGAAAGCGCGGGCTCGTTCTACGCCTCCTGCATCGGGACTCACTGTGACAAATTCTGAACCTTCGCCGAAGTTTTCTTTCCAGGCCCTGGCTAGCGTGGGAATGCCAAAAAGATGGTCAAATGGACAGTTAAAAAAGCCTTGAATTTGAGCAGCATGAAGATCTACGGCGACAACACGGTTTGCGCCGGCTGTTGTTAATAAATCAGCCATACACTTCGCAGAAATCGGTGCCCGAGGTGCGACTTTGCGATCTTGTCTAGCGTAACCGTAATAGGGAATCACGGCAGTGATGGATGCAGCAGAAGCTCTTTTTAAAGCGTCCAGTATGATAAAAAGTTCCATATAGCTTTGGTTAACGGGGTTGCATGTACTTTGAATCACAAAAACATCTTGGCCGCGCACACTTTCTTTTATTTCAACTTGGATTTCACCGTCAGCAAAACAGTTCACTTGGCTTTCGCCCAAGGGTGTTCCAAGAATTTGGCAAACATCTAAAGCTAATTTTTGGCTGGTGTTGCCGGCGAAAATTTTAAAATCGTTAGTACTTTTAGGCATTGGATTAGGCATGGGATGAGGACTCCTTTGTGCTTTGAAGTTTTTGAAGAAAAAGATTAAGCGCTTGAGCGCGGTGGGATTTTTGTATTTTGTAACCAGGCCCTAATTCAGCCAAAGTTTTTGTTTCTTGATCAGGAACAAAAATCGGATCGTAACCAAATCCCATTTGGCCAACAGGTTTTTGTGCAATAACACCTGTCATGACGCCTTCGAAAATCCATTCTTGATTATCTGGGGTTAAAACCACAGTGACACATCTAAACTGAGAAGTCCTCGGATTGATATTTCGAATTTGCATCATCTTTAAAAGTTTGGCGACGTTTTCAGAGTCGCGAGCGTTGGGGCCAGCGTATCTAGCTGAATGCACACCAGGTAAATTATTAAGGCCAGTGACCTCAAGGCCAGCGTCTTCGCCTAAGACATAACAATCAGATTTTAAGGCTTTTAAGGATTTAGCTTTGATGCGCGCATTATCTAAAAAAGTTGCGCCATCTTCGGGGCGGGGAGCAAAGCTTTTGATATCACTTTGTGAAAAAATTTTAATTTCACCCATAATCTCACTGACATTTTTTAAATGCAGTTTGTATTCTTCAAGCTTGCCTTTATTTCCGGTTGCTATCCATAACTCCATTAAAATAATCTCCAATAATTTTTTGTTGATGCTTGAAAAGTTCGTGGCAACCTGTTTCGGCCAATGTCATCATATCAAAAAGTTCAGTTCTTGAAAAAGTTCCTTCTTCAGCAGTCCCTTGAACTTCGATAAATTCATTTTTATCTGTCATCACAAAATTCATATCAGTTCCGATTTCAGAATCTTCATCATAATTCAAATCTAGAAGTGGAATTTTTTTAGGGTTATTTTTTTGTTCAAAAAGTCCGACTGAAACAGCAGCGACATAATGTTTCAATGGATTGGCTTTTATTTCGCCTAAGGTTTGTAATTTTTTAAAGGCTAGTGCCAAAGCCACAAAACCACCAGTGACTGCAGCCGTGCGTGTGCCGCCATCAGCATTGATCACATCACAATCGATGATAATTTGTTTTTCATTAATGACTTTAAGATCAACACACGACCTTAAAGCACGCCCAATCAATCTAGAAATTTCTTGCGTGCGTCCGCCAGTCATTGATTTTTCACGCTTAATTCGGGTGTGAGTCGAACGCGGAAGCATGCCGTATTCAGCCGTGACCCAACCACTGCCAGAGCCAATTAACCAAGGCGGTGATTTGGATTCATAAGTCGCTGTGCAAAGCACCTGTGTTTTACCAAATTCAACCATCACAGAGCCTTCGGCATATTCAGAAATGTGCGGAGTGATTTTAATTTGGCGAAGTTGATTAAGGTTTCTTTTATCGGTGCGAGTGTAATCAGTAGAGCTGAAATTTGACATGCTCTAGTTGTCCTAAAAAAGACGAATCTTGTCACTTGAATTGATCATTAATCATGACTTTCAGAAGCGGGTCATAGTTGTCTAATTTGA
>JAYTPA010000118.1:0-2793 GCA_043747495.1 Bdellovibrio sp. | reverse complement strand
CGTAAACCCAGTGAAAAAAAAGGAATTATTTATTCAGTCACTGATAAAAAATTTCCGTATGTTGTCGGTGATGGCAAAACCCAATTAGGGGATTTGATAGCCCGTGATACGCGGGCACGGATGATGTTGCCGACATACTTTTCACGACATAAAGATCAGCTCGATCAAGTTATTCCTAACGGTGAGAAATATTTTATTTCTGAATGTGGTAATCACTGCCAAGGGGCTTTGTTTTTTAATGGACGAGCACTCATCACTGATCAATTAACAGCTGTTGTTGATCAGATCAGTCAGCGGTTGCCCCATTTTTATTTTGGCCGTTTAGATATCAGATACAAAGATTCTAAATCACTCATGGAAGGTCAAAACTTTGAGATCGTTGAAATCAACGGAGCCGGTGCAGAAGCCACACATATATGGGACCCTTCAACGACCTTGTCAGAAGCTTATAAGTCACTATTTAACCAGTGGGATATTTTATTTAGTATTGGTTATCAACTTAAACATGATCGATCACTTAAACATCAAGTTCGTGTTTTTTCATTCTTTAAAGAAAGTTTTAAAGTTTATTTTCGTAAGGGAAAATTAACGACTTCGTCGTAGAGTTTAAAGTATTCCGCCAGTGGCAATAAACGAGACCATCCAGCCTGATGAATTATCTTTAGCATAATCAGCTTCTAGACGTTGTTTGCCTAAAACTTCAAAGTGTTTGATCTGAATAATCGGGTAATTGCGATCAGCTTCCTTAGGAAAGCTAAACCAAACTCCGTAGGATAAATTATTTAATCCTGCATCTGTTGCCTGCGGTCCATAAAAATAACGATTATGGTTTCCATCACCGTAACCTACGGTGAAAAACAAATTGGGTTCGATCTGAATTTTTAATTTGTCGACTGTAAAATCAAGTAATTTTAATTTTGAAGTGAAATCTAGATAAAGACCATTATGAGCTGATAAATCTTTTGAAAAGCCGAAATCAAATTCAGCGATATAATTATCGTTATATCCCGGAGCAAAAAATTCGATTTTATTTTGCCATTCAACGCTATCTTCACGGTCGAATCGTTTTTTAGAATCTACCTCAGGAAAAAGGGGGTTATCAGTTATAGTTTGCAGACGTGTACGTAATCTAATTTGATCACCGTAAATAAAATCACGATAACCAACTGAATCACCTAAAAATTCTAAGCGATCGTTGAATAAAAACACACCAATAACGGGATCAACTTGGTAGCCATCATAAAGAACCAAGCCCCTGTTCTCATAAATAGATGAATAACGGATGCCTAAATTTAAGCTACTTACAGGGCCTAATTGGTTTTCTTTTTTTATTTGTGCAGCTGCTTCATAATTAATAATTGTTAAAAATCCAAGCAGATAAGTGGCTAGCTTTAAATATGACGGAATATACATAAATCCTTCGTTCGGTTGTAGTTGTTAATATGAGACTGATGTCGCATTTAAATTACAATTAACACCACGTATAAAATTTCAGTGCAGTTATTTTTTTGGTGAATCATCAAAATTCAGTTGTTAGCTTTGCCATACAAAGAATCTGGTTCTGAAATAAAACTATCTGCATGAGGGGTATCAATGCGATTCAATTTTTCAGTAGTGTTAGTCGTTTCTTTTTTGTTCACAGCAATTCATGCAAACTCGACGGAAAAAAACGAGTATTACGGTCCGGACTTTGAAGCTTCAGTCCAATCTGGTCAAATTAAAGATCACGAATTATTAAATCGTCTGCATTCAATCATCAAAGAAAATCATAAATCCTTAGGTTACGATCGTGCGAGAATTTATTTATTTGGTGAAATGCATTTAGATCATTTAGCTAATGGTACATATACTGTTAAAGACGTTTATTGTGAAAAAAACTTTACTGATGAAGATTTTGGTGGAAAGCCAAACATTGGTCCAAATCTTATTCCTAGCAACGGCAATATTTTAAATACTGAACACACTTGGCCGCAAAGTCGTTTCGGCGGAAAATTTGATAAAGATATGCAAAAATCAGATCTACATCATTTGTATCCATCAGATTCGGAAATGAATTCACGTCGTGGGAATCTTCGCTTTGGTTATGTCGGAAAAGATCTTGAAAATTTAAGATGTCCTGGTAATCGTGTTGGTCCACAATCAGGCGGCAATCACGTGAGCGTTTATGAACCACCAGTGAGTCACCGTGGTAACGTAGCCCGCGCCATTTTCTATTTTGCAGTTCGATACAAAATGCAAGTGTCACCAGATGAAGAAGCGGCTTTGAAAGAATGGAATAAAATTGATCCAGTTGATGAGTTAGAAATAAAACGTAATGAAATTATTGAAAAGTACCAGGGTAACCGCAATCCATTTATTGATTATCCTGATTTGCCAGCACATATTTCAACATTCAATAATTCTGTAACAGAATAGTTATTAAACTACTATTTGCTTTTGTAAATCCAATTTCTGTGGGTTGTGTTCTTTAAAAGACTTAAATCATCAGGGTTAAGTCTTTTTCCATTAAGTAATTTATCTAAAAAAACTGTTTTATTGTAGACGGACTCTGCTGCTTCGTAACCCGAAGCTAAGCTGCTGTAAATCGAGATATGCCCACCATTTTCTGATAATAAAAACTGAGCGCTATTCAGTGTGGCTTTTCTAAAATGCTGCTTAGCTAAATTGGCTGGTGTTGCGCCATCAGTTTCACCTTGAATGTACGATGTGAAAACTTTCGTTTTATACTTTTCTGCAAAGTAAGGTTTATTAATGTCTGCAGTGGTAAAACCTAAAGGCTGGCAGTAAAGATCT
>JAYTPA010000117.1:0-1057 GCA_043747495.1 Bdellovibrio sp. | reverse complement strand
TAGCATTTTTAATCACAACTAAAGAATTTGTATTTAAATTTGATTTAAAATCTTTGCCTTCAACAGTGTCTTCTGGGTTCTCCACAGAAAATAATCGCCCGTATAATCGGACTTCGGCTTCGACACAATCTGTTGCCGACACCCAGTGAACGATACCTTTGATCTTGCGACCATCTGCTGTCGGTTTTCCACCCAATGTAACCACATCATAATCGCAACGAAGTTCTGTAATTTGGCCTTTAGCATCTTTGATGACTTCTTTACATTTTATTACATAGGCATTACGAAGACGAACTTCTTTACCTGGTGCTAATCTAAAAAAATCGTCTGTTGGGTTTTCCATAAAATCAGCTGCATCAATGTAAACTTCTTTAGTAAAAGATAACTTACGTTTTCCTAATTCAACTTTCTTAGGATGCACTGAAGTTTCTATTTCTTCTTTATGTCCTGCTGGCAAATTATCGATCACAACTTTAATTGGATTTAAAACGGCCATTGCACGATGTGAAACATCATCTAGGTTTTCACGTACACAGTTTTCAAGAATATCGTAATCAATTAAGCTTTCAGCTTTAGCTACACCAATACGTTTAGCAAATAAGTGAATCGATTCTGGTAAATAACCGCGTCTGCGAATTCCAGAAATTGTTGGCATTCTTGGATCATCCCAACCCATCACATAATTTTCTTTCACAAGTTGTAATAATTTACGTTTGCTCATCACTAAGTAAGTCATGTTCATACGTGCAAATTCATATTGTTTAGGCTGTGCTGGCACTGGTAAATTTTCAATACACCAGTCATAAAAAGGTCTATGATCTTGAAACTCTAAAGTACAAATCGAATGAGTCACATGTTCTATGGCATCAGATAAAGGATGAGCATAATCATACATCGGATAAATGCACCATGTGTCGCCCGTTCTGTGATGTTTTACTTTGCGGATACGATACAATAATGGATCCCGCATATTCATGTTTGGCGATTTCATGTCTATTTTGGCACGAAGAACATGTTCGCCTTCTGCAAATTCACCAGCCCGCATACGTTTAAATAA
>JAYTPA010000116.1:0-1153 GCA_043747495.1 Bdellovibrio sp. | reverse complement strand
TCTGATCCGCGGATTTCACCGACACATAATCTATCAGGTCTTAGTCGTAAAGATTTTTTAACCAAGTCATGCAAATCGACATTCATGCTGGTTTGCTGTGAATTATGTCGTGTTAGTAATTGGCAATTAACAGTATGAACTGGTTTTAGTTCTTGGGTGTCTTCTAAAATAACTAATCGCTGATTGTCTGGTAATGCAGAAATCACAGATTGCAGAACGCTGGTTTTTCCTGATCCTGTGCCGCCGATCACAATAAAATTTTGTCTTTCATTAATTATTTTTTGTATTTGATGCAGTTGTATATCTGTGCACCAGTTTTTTTGGCGCAACTGATCAAGAGTCCAAATATTTTTAGGCTGCTTTCGTAGACTGACTAAGTAGTCGTCTTTTGCTAATTCAGGGTAGATCACAGTGTATCTAATGTTGCTGTGCTGGCATTCGATAAATGGTTTTTCAGAATTAATATAAGTCTTACAAAGAAGACCAATTTTTTCTATAAAATGATGATAACTTTTTTGATCACAAAAGGTGTCTGTATGTTTTGTCAGCTGACTATTTTTTTCATAAAAAATATTTTCAAAATTATTAATCAAAACTTCAGTGACTTCATCGTCATTGAGCAAATCTTGAATTGGACCAAATCCCTCAATTTCGGAAAGCAGTCTTTGCTGTAATGCTGAATCTGTTGTGTGCTGTGTTGTATCTAAATTGTTATTTAAATGTTGATGGCGTTGCGAGATTGAATTTTCAATATCAAAATCAGCTGTTAATAAACGATTTTCCATTTTTTTGATTTGATTATAGGTATCCAGTAAACTTTGTTTCACTAGTTCTCCATAAGGGATGGTTTCACCATAATCACAAGTTCAGTTTGGCTATCTAAATAACTTTGGCTAGAAAACAGCAACCCCAGCACAGGTATCTGTGATAAATAGGGTAGGCCCGTTCTGCTTTTTTGCAGATCATTTTGGATTAAGCCCGATAGAAAAATTGTTTTAGATTGGATCAGATCAAAATGACTGGATACTTTGTTTGTATATAACGTCGGTATGCCATCAACGGCTTTGCTAAAATCCGGTGTAGATATTTCAGCCATAATTTCAATGCTCATTTGTCCTAATGGATCTATCAAGGGCTTAAATTTTAATTGAAT
>JAYTPA010000115.1:0-5556 GCA_043747495.1 Bdellovibrio sp. | reverse complement strand
CCTAATTCATCCATATGCGCTTTTGCATATGACATGGCTGCGTGTGCAGATTCTTTCATGACATCGCCTAACTGACCAGTCAGCATCAAAGAGCCTTTGCCCTTCATTTTTAAAGCTTCAATTAATAAAACTTCACCGCCAGCCTGAGTCCACGCTAGACCTTGAACAACACCAATGCTTGGTTCAAGCATTTTATCATCTCTTAAAAATCTTGGAGGTCCAAGTAATTCGGCAACAGAAGCTGCTGTAATTTGAACGAAAGTTTTTTCACCCATAACAACGTGTTTAGCGACTTTACGACAAACAGACCCGACTTCTCTTTCTAGATTACGAAGTCCTGCTTCGCGGGTATATCCAGAGATCAAGAATTTAATACCATCATCAGTAAAACTGATATTCTCACTTGTAATACCGTTAGCTTCGATTTGTCTGTTGATTAAATGTTTTTTAGTAATAAATAATTTATCGTTTTCTGTGTAGCCTGGAATATAAATCATTTCCATTCTATCACGTAACGCTGCGGGAATATTTTCAACAACGTTGGCTGTAGCGATAAATAAAACTTTTGATAAATCAAAATCCACATTTAAATAGTTGTCTCTAAAAGTTGAATTTTGTTCTGGATCTAACACCTCTAACATTGCTGATGCTGGATCACCTCTGAAGTCAGAAGCCATTTTATCAATTTCATCTAAGACGATAACTGGGTTTCTAGTTTTACATTGTCTTAGAGCTTGAATCACTTTCCCTGGCATTGCGCCAACGTAAGTTCTTCTGTGACCGCGGATTTCAGCTTCATCTTTTACTCCGCCTAAAGCGATACGGAAATATTCACGACCCATTGCTCTTGCAATTGATCTTCCCAAAGATGTTTTACCAACTCCTGGAGGACCACTGAAGCAAAGAATTGGACCCTTCATTGTTGATTTTAGCTTTCTTACAGCTAAAAATTCTAAAACGCGTTCTTTAGCTTTTTGTAATTCATAGTGATCTTCATCTAATATATTTTTTGCATGTTTTAAATCATGAATGTCTTCAGTTGATTTATTCCAAGGAAGATCAACCATCCAATCTAAGTAAGTGCGAACCATTGTGGCCTCACTTGCATCTGGATGCATTCTCTCTAAACGAGATAATTGTTTTAGGGCTTCAGTTTGAACAGGTTCTGGCATACCAGCAGCTAATAGCTTTGCTTTTAACTCTTCCATTTCTTCAGATTTGCTATCTCCGCCTTCATTGCCAAGTTCATTTTTGATAGCTTTCATTTGTTCGCGTAAAAAGTTTTCGCGTTGATTTCTTTGATCATCACGATTACCGCCACGAATTTTATTTTGTGCTTGTAAAACTTCAAGCTCACTGTTCAAGATATCACAAACTAGGGAGAGGCGTTCTTTTGCGTTTGTTGTTTCTAAAACTTTTTGAGCTTCTTGAACTTTAATACCTAAGTTACTAGCGATTAAATCAGCAATGCGACCTGGATCGTTAACATCATCTAATACTAATAGAATATCTGGCGATAAAGCTTTGCCTAACGCAATAATTTTTTCAATAGATTCTTTTGCAGTACGGACTAAGGCTTCAACTTCAGCAGGCGTGTGTACTGACGGAGTGTCTTCTAATTTTTCAATAGCAACTTCATAGCTGCCAGATGTTTTTGTAAAAGAAGTGATCTGAGCTTTGGCTTCGCCTTGGATAAGGATTTTAACTCGGCCGTCAGAAAGCTTTCGCATTCTCATAATTTTTGCAACAGTACCAACTTTGTAAATTGATTCTGGTGTAGGGTTTTCTTCAGCTATGTCTTTTTGTGAAGCCAAAAAGATAAGTCTATTTTTAGCTAAAGCGTCCTCAACTGAACGAATCGATGATTCTCTTCCCACGAACAATGGAATGATCATGTACGGAAATACGACGATATCCCGAACTGGTAACATTGGAAGAGTTTGAGGTACTTCAACTGGCTGATTATCAAATGTCATAGCTGCTCCTGTATGTGCTGCTGCTTAAGTTATACAACTTCTTTAAAAGCTGATCGGAGCATTTGATGTTGGCTTGAATGAATTAAAGTCCTGATTTACAAGAAATGGTTAAAAACAAGACTGACATCCATGTCAGCTGGTCTCAATCCATGAGATAAATCTATGGAATTAAAAAAGAATAAATAAAGTTTTATATATTATTGAAGTTGAAATGCAAAAGAGGATTTTCCCTCTTGATCTTCCATGCAATTGATACAAAATGGCGTCAAAGGTCTGGCCTTTAGTCGACGTGTATCGATGTTTTCACCACAGGCTTCGCATTCGCCGTACGTGCCAAAAGAAAATTTAGAAAGAGTTTTTTCAATGAGTAAAAGAGATTTTCTTTCGCGTTCATGCAATTGAATAGAAATACTGTTTTGTTGTTCTTGGGTTATTAAATCAGCTTCATCAGAAACTTTAGATATGTCTAGTTGAGAAAGTTTGAATTCGGTGTTGCGATTCAAGATTTCACTTTTTTGTAAAAGCAATGTGTCGCGAATGAATTCAATTTCAGGTGATACGTTTGTATCGGCTTTTTTCACCAATTCCCCCTCTGAAACGTGTGTAAGCTCATCGAGGGATAATTAACGGACGCAGCATTGATGTCACTAAAAAAACAAAAACTTATTGTGTCGAATCATATGGCAAAAGTTTTCCACATTTTAAAGCGTTATTCACAGTGTTGATAAATAGACTTTTCCATTTTTTTTCAGTCGTGATTCGCGTACTTCTGCCCCTTCAATGCTCAGCCTAGTCCAAGGTATGGCTAACAATCGCTCAATCTCTATTGATTCTTCGGTCTCTTCACAGATTCCGTAGTTTCCGCTCTCTATGCGGGCAAGCGCAAAATTAATTTCAACTAGTCTATTTTTCATACGTTGATTTTTGATGACAAAATTATGTTCTTCTTGATGGGCAGCTGATAAATCGCTTTCATCTCCACGTGATTTATCAACATGGTTAAATTCTTCGTTCGTCGTTTTGATTTGATTCATTAATTCATAGCGCAATTTAAGTAATTTTTCTTTGCACTGTTTTATATAATGCTCTTTCTTCATAAACACTCCTTGTCATGATCACAACTAAAAAACAGTTGTTGGACATAGGATGAAAGAAGCTAATAAAAAGGTTAAAGGTTAATCAATTTTTTTAATAACACTAGAGCTGAGCTCAAATAAGTTTAAAGGTCTAACCAGCTCATGGTTGGTATTCATACGGATTTCGCTGTAGGCGCCGTAAGTACGTCCCATTGATTTTAATTGGGAACTGAGGCTGCCGCGAGATCTATAACCTGAGGAAATTTGATCACGCAGGATTTTAGCGGCTTCAAAGGCCTGGGCTTCGATGATGGTCGGTGATTCATTGAAAGCCGCATAATATTTTTGGTAGAAAGCTGACTTTTGTTCGTCCTCAGGTGATAGCGTAGCGTCGACAAAGAAAATATTTTTAGCCGAATGACCCGCTCTGCGACCTAAATCTGAAGTGTTCCAAAGATTTGTTCCTAGATAAGTCATTTCAGTGACATCATTATTTTTCATAAAAGCTATAACCTGTCCTAAAGACCGGCCACCATCAGGAATAAACAACACATCAAAATTTACAACAGATGGTAAAATGTTTTCACTGGCTTCATTTTCACGAGAGTTTTTCTTTTTCGGTTTTTTATCAACTTCTGACTTTTTCTTTTTATCAGCTAATTCTTTTTTGCGGTCTTTGTATTCTTGTAATCTGGGTTCGATATGAAAAGTGCCCAACATTTTTTGAATGTAAGGATTTAAATCATTATCTTTAGCATCGTAAACCTGGGCTGCAGTGATTACGCCTCCGCCAGCTAAAACCATATCCCAATAGGTGTTTGCGAATTCAACACCGTATGGATCATTGGGATACAAAACAGCAAAGCGCTTTGCGTTTAATTTTGTGAGTGCATATTCAACAAGTCTTTCAACTTGCATAGCAGGAGTTACAGCATTTCTAAAGGTGTAATCTGTTTCATCTGTAAGACCCGATTTTTGTGAAAATGAAAAATAAGGAACTTCAAAAAATTCTGCTCGCTCAGAAATGGCTATGGCTTCTTTAGCACTTAATCCGCCCAAGACGGCAATGACATTTTGTTCTTTGAGAAGTTTTTCTACACCGCGCGAAGCTAATTCTGAATTACTTTGAGTATCATAAACGATCACGGAATATGTCGAACCAGAAAGTGCAATTTGAATCGAATTTAAAACACGTTGACCTAAAGACGCAAAACGACCAGTCATCGGCAGCAATGCACCAATTTTTGATGCATCAGTTGGGTATGTAATTGTTGATCTAGCTTTTTCTATGGGTGCAGCTGGCATTTCAGCTAATAACGTTCCAGATGTAATACTGTCTGAAATCACCAATGTGCCTGATGAATATGAAGTCTGTGAATCAACAACACTAAACTGCGGAGAAGAGCCCATAGGCGCAGCTGTCGAATATTTTTTAGACGGGATAACACGGTGACGAGTTTCAATTCGTGGAGAGGTTGTACACGATGAAACTAAAAAAATGGGTATAAGTAACTGTAAAATCATCTTCAAAATTATTTTCATTTGCGTGACCTTAATAAGCTTTCAAGCTTTTCTTTATATGTTTTCACAAGCGGTGTTTCATCAATTTGTTTATGAATTTCATCGATCAATTCTTTTTGCTTTGCACTTATTTTTGTTGGTGTATCAATGATCAAACGAATCAACATATCACCTGATCCGATACCACCAATTCGGGGAAAACCTTTACCTTTTAATCTTAGGGTTTGTCCTGAATAAATACCTGGGGGAATTTTTATTTGAGCTTTACCTAGTAAAGTGGGGATATCAACTTCTGCGCCGAGAATGGCATCAGTGAATTTAACAGGTAAATCTAAAAGTACATCGTGTTCATCTCTTCTAAAAAGCACATGATCTTGCAGAGCAATAATAACATAAAGATCTCCGGCAGGCCCCTTTGTTGGGCGGTCACCTTCTTCAGATAATTTTAAACGCTGACCTTCTTTAACTCCGGCAGGGACTGTTACGGATAATTTTGCTGATTCTTCTTTTTGGCCTGTCTGCCTCATAAAGCTAATCACTTTTTCACAACCGGAAACGGCTTCTTCAAACGAAATATTTAATGTGTAGCGAAGATCTGAACCGCGACTTGTGGGTTTCTGACCAGTTTTGAAACCACCAGCCCCTGCGCGTGCATTAAAAACGTCACCAAACAAATCACCGAATAAATCATTGATGTCTGCGCCACCGAATTGTTGGCTGCCAGCACCACGTTGTTGCGAATATTGCTGACTAGATCCTGCAAACGGATTTCCGTCAGCATGGCCGAACATATCATAATTTTTCTTTTTTGTTTCATCACTCAGTACTTCATAGGCCTCAGAAATTTCTTTGAATTTATCTTCAGCTTTTTTATTTCCCTGGTTTTTATCAGGGTGAAATTGCATCGCTAATTTTCGATAAGACTTTTTGATATCATCTGGTGATGAACTTTTACTAACGCCCAGAACTTGATAAAAATCTTT
>JAYTPA010000114.1:0-4745 GCA_043747495.1 Bdellovibrio sp. | reverse complement strand
GGAACAGCTCTACCCCAAAAAAATATTATTGATCTAGAAATCACAGGCCAAGATTTAGATAATGGATTTACTAAAAAAATAACGATCACTTCTGAAGATATCGGCAAAGCCTTATCTGATTCAATCCAGTTAATTATACACGGCGTACTGAATGCTTTAGAAAAAACCCCACCTGAATTAGTTTCAGATGTGATTGAAACAGGGATTACTTTAGCCGGTGGTGGTGCTTTAATAAAAGAATTAGCTACTAAAATTGAATCTGAAGTTCGTATTCCTGTGGTTGTGGCTAACAATCCGTTAACAGCTATTGCTGTTGGCGGCGAAATGGTTTTATCAGACCCAGATTTATTAGATAAAATTCAACTGCAAGTATAAATGTACAACTAAAGTAAAGTATAACTGTACGGCCAAGTTAGACTTAAAAAGAAAGTTTTATATGAGACCTGAAAAAAGAAAAATCATTATGACCTGTGCCCTACCCTATGCCAATGGACCAATACACATTGGGCATATGTTAGAACATATCGAAGCTGATATTTTTTCACGTTTTCAAAAAATGCAAGGTCACGAATGTTTGTTTTTCTGTGCTGATGATACTCATGGTACGCCGATCATGCTTAAAGCCCGTGAACTAGGGGTTAAACCTGAGGACTACATCAAGCAAAGCTTCGAAGAGCATACTAAAGACTTTAAAGATTTCAGTATTCAGTTTGATCATTATGGGTCAACGCATTCAGAAGAAAATAAAAAATTATCAGAAATTTTTTATGCAGAACTTAAAAAAAACAATCATGTTCATAATAAATCAATCGAACAGCTTTACTGTGATCATGACAAAATGTTTTTACCAGACCGTTTTGTAAAGGGCACTTGCCCTAAATGTTCATCGCCAAATCAATATGGTGATTCTTGTGATGTTTGTAGTGCGACTTATTCCCCGCAGGATTTAAAAAATCCAGGATGTTCACTGTGCGGGACACCGCCAGTTAAAAAGAAATCAGACCATGTGTTTTTTAAATTAAATGAATTTAAGCAATATTTAACGGACTGGCTTCCGCAACATACAATTCCTGAAATTAGTAAAAAAATGATGGAATGGTTCAATGAAGATTTACGGGATTGGGATATTTCACGCGATGAACCTTATTTTGGTTTTGAAATACCTGGCGAAGGTACATTGACAGACAAAAAATATTTTTACGTGTGGGTTGATGCCCCGATGGGTTATTTATCAACAGCTGAACAGTTTCTAAAACAATCGGGCCGAAATTTATCTGAATTCTGGGGCCAAGATTCAAAAGCTGAATGTTACCATTTTATCGGTAAAGATATCGTGCGATTTCACACTTTATTTTGGCCAGCGCTTTTAAAGTCTGCTGGATTCAGATCTCCGACTAAAATATTTGTGCACGGGCATGTGATGGTCAACGGCGAAAAGATGTCAAAATCAAAAGGAACGTTCATCAATGCTAAAACATATTTAAAACATTTAGATCCTCAATTTTTACGTTATTATTATGCAACAAAAATCAATGGTGGCGTTGATGATCTTGATTTAAATCTAGATGATTTTACAAATCGCGTGAACTCAGATCTTGTAGGCAAAATCGTGAACTTAGGTTCCCGCGGGGCCCAAATGCTGACTAAAAAAATGGACGGTCACATGTCTGTTTGTGATGATGTGGGTTTAGAGCTTTTAAAAACTTTAAAAGGCGCTAGCCAACAAATTGAAGATTACTACAATGTTCGTGATTTTTCTAAAGCCACAACATTAATTCGTGAACTGGCTGAAAAAACCAATAAATATTTTGACGATAAAGCCCCTTGGAAAACAATTGAATCATACCCTGAAGAAACTAAAAAAGTTGTTACAACAACTTTGAATGCGTTTAGAATTTTAACTATTTATTTAAAACCAGTTCTTCCGATGATGGCAACGCAAGTCAGTTCTTTGCTCGGTGAACCAGAATACCAATGGTCTGATTTAGAAAAAACTTTAACAAATCACAAAATTAACGATTATGTTCACTTAGTTCAACGGGTAGATACTGAAAAGGTCAAAGCCATGGTGGATGAAGAAAAAACTGCTTTTGAAAAAAATCAAAAAAATAAACCTGCATTGACCGTTGCACCTGCGAAAACGACCACACAACCTTCTAATCCAAATACTGCACCTGAATCTAATGGCTACATTACCATTGATGATTTTAATAAAGTTGATCTTCGAGTGGCTGAGGTCTTAGAGGCCAGTGAAATCGCTGATTCAGATAAATTGCTAAAACTTAAGGTTTCTGTTGGTGGCGAAACAAAACAAATTATTTCTGGCATTAAGCTAGCATATAACCCTGAAAAGTTAGTCGGTCGAAAAATTTTAGTTTGTTTTAACTTAGCCCCACGTAAAATGAAATTTGGCTTAAGCGAAGGTATGGTTTTATGTGCAGGTGAAGGCGGATCTGATTTGTTTGTATTATCCCCTGACGATGGCGCAAAGTCTGGACAAAAAGTAAAATAGAATAAAGTAGGTCTTAATTTATGTCTGAAAATAAATCCGCTCCTCATCTTTACCTTAAAACATTAGAAGAAATTCATAAACTTTTTGTGGGATTAGAACAAGAATCAAAAGATGCCACTTTCGACGGACAGTTATTAGGCGAACTCATTCAATTAATGACTGATCTTGAAAAATCAGATGATCCCATCCTTAAAAAACTATCGACGTATAAAAATTCATTAAGTGCTGGCATGACACTTCGTCATTTTTCAACAATTGCTGTGCCTTTTGAACGTTATCTGAAGAAAAATATAGTTGATGATGATTTTTTAGTTTTTACGTCAGACCGTGACCATTTAGTAACGCCTCGTGTGCCACTTCATTTAATTATTGATAATATGCGTTCAGCTTTTAATGTGGGTTCAATTTTTAGAACGGCTGATACATTAGGTGTGCAAAAAATTTGGTTAACAGGTTATACACCCACCCCTCATCAACCACAGGTTGAAAAAGCAGCTCTTGGTGCAGCTTTTATTATGGATTGGGAACAAAAAAACTTTAAAGACTGCATAAGCCATTTAAAACATCAAAACTTTCAAATTATTGCTTTAGAGACTTCGTCACACGCCCAATTGATTTCTAATGATTTTACTTTTGATAAGCCAACAGCTTTCATCGTGGGTAATGAACGTTTTGGTTTAGATAAAGATCAATTAGAACTAGCTGACGATGTCAGAAAAATTCCAACCTTTGGTATTAAAAATTCTTTAAATGCGGCTGTTGCATTAGCTATTGCAGGTTATGAGTGGCGCAAACAATACAATGACCATAAAGCCATTTCCTCATGACAAGTCAGAACTCTAATAATGAAGTCACGTTCACAGCCATTGGCTTTGTCAGTTCATCACAAACTGAACCCTATCAGGCTTCAAAACAGCCTGATGAATTGTCTCAGGATGCGATCATCACATTAAATTCTGGTTTTAATTTTGAACAAGCCCTAATCGATTTAGAGGGCTGCAGTCACTTGTGGATTATTTATCAGTTTCATAAAAATGAAAACTGGAAGCCCTTAGTTCAGACACCCAGATCAAACAGAAAAATCGGTGTTTTTGCGACAAGATCACCCTACCGCCCAAACTCTATTGGAATGTCAGTTGTTGAATTAAAATCAATCAATGGCTTAAAAATAGAAATAGGCGCCAATGATTTATTGGATGGCACGCCGATTCTAGATATTAAACCCTACCATCCCGAATATGATGTCATCAGTGATGCAAAAATAAAATGGCTTGAAACAAGTCTTGGTCCGAAACATGAAATTAAATTCTCACCTGTGGCTGAAGAAAAAATAGATTATCTAGAATCTGCTGATGCTATATATCAACTTAATTTGATAAAGCCTTTTATTTTACGACAACTTCAATATGACCCAACAAATAGTGATAAAAAACGTGTCGAACAGAACAAAGCACTTTGGACATTAAGTTATCGTACCTGGAGAATTGATTTTATCATCAGTGAATACACAGTGGCTGTTTTAGATATTCGTACCGGCTACACCGATGAAGATCTAAATAATATTGAAGACAAATACTCTGATAAAAAAATTCATCGAAAATTTACGAAGCATTTTTCCTAAAGGTGACTGTCACCTTTAGACTTGGCGCAGCGAAAGGTGATAGTCACCCTAGGCAACAAGCTTGGTGTTTCGCATCCCCATTAAAGCAATAAATCGTAAGACACCTGCTAAATAAAATAAATAAGCAAAATTTTGATCCAAAATTGTTTTAAATAAAATGGCTCCTAAAACTGTTCCCAAAACTTGGGTTAAAACACCCACGTAATTATATAAACTAATCAGTTCTATTTTTTTATCGCCGTGAATATTTTTAAAGAAATAGAGTGATAAACCGACTTCCCAACCGGCCCAGCCTATTCCTGATAACACATGTACAAAAAACATGGTTGTGGCATCAGGGCTTATGGGCCAAAGAATCGGCAGTGGCGCTGAAACCATACCACCCCAAATTAATAACTTTAACGGATTAATCTGAGTTTTGGTTTGGTTTAAATAATAGGTCATTAATATTTTACCAAAAAACAAACCAGACATCACGACCATGAATTCAAGATAAGTCAGCTGCCGTGTCGATATCAAATAGCCAGCGACATAGGATGCCGATAAATAAACACAGGTATGAAAAGTCGCGTAGCGCTTAAAAAAAGAAATATTTTGCAAAAATAAACTTTT
>JAYTPA010000113.1:0-21893 GCA_043747495.1 Bdellovibrio sp. | reverse complement strand
TGATTGCTGATCGCTTTGGTACTGAAACACCAAATGGTATTTCTATTAATTTAAAACTAACTAGAAATGAATTTGCCCAGTTAGCTAGTACAATTAATGAATCTTTATCACGTCATTTAACTGAATTTAAGAATGACGGTTTGATCGATATTAATGGTAAAGAAATTATTATCAAAGACCGTGAAGGTTTAGCAGCTAGATCGGGTAACTTTAAATAACTGACATTTAGATGGACAGTTTAAAGACTTAAAAATATAAAAGGGGAATGAGCGATCATTCTCCTTTTTCTTTTCAACCCATCGGTTACATCAAAACCTGTTATCCTGATAAATTCGGGGTGCCCCGCCAATCAGGTTTAGTTCAAAATACAATTTCAGAATTAGAAATCAAACCAGAATGGCAACCCGAATCGGCGTTACAGGGTTTAAGCGGGTATTCACATGTTTGGTTAGTTTTTGTTTTTCATTTGAATCAAAACACTAAATATCACCCTAAAGTTCACCCTCCACGATTAGATGGAGAATCAATAGGTGTTTTTGCTACAAGGTCCCCGCACAGGCCAAATCCGATTGGATTATCGCTTTGTGAAATTAAAGAGATTCAAAAAAATAAAATTATTTTATCAGGTGTTGATCTTGTGGATGGAACTCCAATTTTAGATATTAAGCCCTATCTACCGCAGTTTGAAAGCCATCCCAATGCCAAAGGCGGTTGGGCCACAGACAAGCAAATGCAGCCGATTGAAGTTGTTTTTACTGTGGATGCCAATGAAAAGCTAAATCAATGGATTGAGAAATCACAAAGACATGAGCTACGGTCTGTCATTATTGAGGTCTTAAAACAAGATCCGCGCCCTGTGGTTTATCGTGGTTTTGAAAACCAAGAAGAGTCCCCATATCGAAATAAACACGCTTTTAGATTATACGATGGTGATATTCACTTTCGTTTTACAGCGCCCACTTGCGTTGAAGTCTTCGAAATCACTGTCTACTAACTTTACACAAGATGTAAATTCATCATGGAGCTTGTTTTCACCTCTGTACAAGTGGCAGATTCAAACAAGTTATGTTTTAATCAATCTGTAAAATAATACACGAGGAGTCCTATGCAAACTCAAAACACAACTTCGAATACTTTACGTAAAGTTCCAACATTAAGTTTAGGCAGTTACACGCAAGGTTCTGAAGCTGACAAAGTTAAATTTATCGAGCAATTATTTACTGGAATTAAGGACTACGGATTTATTATTTTAAAAGACCACGATGTGTCGCAATCTTTATTAAAAGAATCATATCAAGTATTGGAACAATTTTATAAATTACCCGATCAAAAAAAGCGATCTTACATTTCTGAAAAAGGTGGCGGCCAGCGCGGTTACACAGCTTTCGGAACAGAACACGCTAAAGGTGCAGAAGTTAAAGATCTAAAAGAATTTTGGCACGTGGGTCGCGAAGTTCCTGATGATCATGTTTTCAGTAAATACTACCCAAAAAATATTTGGCCTGATGATTCTGTTCCTGAATTTAAACCTATTTTTGAAAAGCTATTTAGCAAATTAGAACAAGCCGGTATTCAGATGATGGAAGCTTTAACGTACCCGTTAGAAGTTGAAAAAACCTATTTTAAAAACATGGTTGAAGAAGGTAATTCTATTTTAAGATTACTTCATTACCCACCGATTCCTGAAGGTGTTGATCCACGTTGTATTCGTGCAGCGGCTCATGAAGATATTAATTTTATTACCATTTTACCTGCAGCTACGCAGTCGGGATTACAATTGAAAGACCGTGATGGGGCCTGGTTAGATATCGAAACAGACTTTGGCGCCTTAATAGTTGATGCTGGCGACATGTTAGCGCGTTTAACCAATGATGTGATCCCATCGACAACTCATAGAGTGATCAACCCGCAAGATGGAACAAACCAATCACGTTATTCAATGCCGTTCTTTATGCATCCACATCCTGAATCATTATTAAGTTGTTTACCGTCATGTAAAGGCAATGGTGCAAAATACGCCGACATAACTGCCCATGAATTTTTGATGCAAAGACTTCGTGAAATTGGTTTAGTGAAATAGTCAGAATGAAGAAGGGTTTGAATGCGTAAAGATTTTTTGTTGGGTATATTTGTAACAGTCTTAACGATGGTTTACTTTTATAATCAAAATAAAAATACTTCTGAACCCGTGCCAAATACACAAAGAAATTTAAGACCGAAAGCAGCTTCAGATTCTGATTTGCCACTGAATAAAAACTTACTGAATACAAATCAACAAATAAAGCCACTAGATACAGAATCAACAACGAAAGCCATGCCTGCACTGACAGATTTAGAAAAAGAACGATCTGAAATTAATTTTTCACAGCATCTTAAAACTTTGGGAAACTGTCTGAAGATTGATAATTCAATTGAAAGTGAACGTATTGAACCTACGTACGAAAACTTGATTGTTAGTCTTAAGCCTGCGCTCGGGGACATTGTTGTACAAATGGATGATTGGACCCAACTTGATATGAAAACACCGGATGGTAAAACTAAGCGCATCCGCACTGAAGTTAACTATGATGAACCGAACAGACCCACAAAACATGTACAGCTTTATTTAATGAATGATCAGGGCATGCCTGAACTGCAAAATTTAGATAAAGAGCTTTCAAGAAATCCAACCGATGGTTTTATTGAATCCCTTAAAGAGGGTTCAAGCTTTTTAGCTAATGAAAAAGGCGGTCGTGCTTATTTTCAAGAAGGCGAAGAAACCGTTATCGTTGAACGCAATAACCGCATTCAATCGTTTACTTTATCTCGCAATAGCCAGACTGTTAGCTGTGTTGACTTAGACACGGCCTCGTCGACCTGCGAGTGTTTGGAATAGTACCCATCTTCGCTTTATGCATTTTTAAGTCCTACCAAAGCCTTTATAAAAACCCAAAATGTCACATCATGAAATTCATACCTGTCTAAAAGATGACAGGCGAAATGCCCGTTCAGTGTCTGTATAACTACTAAAAACAAATAACAGGAGACTTTATGAATACTTTAAATATTTCTTTAATGATGGTTTTAGCCGCTTTAGTTATTGCACACGTTAACTTAGTTTAATTTACATTTATTTACAGGACAATTTATGAATAAAAAATTATTTTTAGCGGCTTTGTTTTTAGTTTCATCAACAACTGCTTTTGCACAAAACACATCTGTTAGTCAGATTGAAAAATCGACTGCTGTATCCAGCGAAGGTTTTCGTGTTTCATTATTGCGTTCGAATTTAAGTATGAAAATTAATGCTGATTATGGTGATGAAAAAGTTAACGAAACTTATAAAATCGATCAAACAGTAGGTTTATCGTTAGGTTATGTATCGTTACCTATTCAACAACTTGGTTGGACTGCGAGTTTGGCAGCACTGCAGTTAGCAGTTGATGAGGACGAGCTTAGTATGTTGAGAGCAGATGGTAATGTTGGATATGCTATCAATTCATATTTCAATATAAAAGCAGGGTTAAATATCAGTAACATCAAAACGAATGATAGTGAAGCAAGCTTCAAGCCTGACATTGGAACTCAAGCAGGAATCGGTTTTCAGTTTAACAAAAACTTTGGTTTAGATATTAATTATGTAATCACTAAGCAGTTTGTGACTGTCGAAAAAAAGTTTAACAATGTTGTGTCTGGTAAAAGCAGATTTACTCCAGAACAAACAGGAACTGAAATTGCTCTAACAGGTACTTTTTAATAAGATATTTTCGCACTAAGTCTAAAGGTGACAGTCACCTTTAGACGAATCTAGTTAAAGATTCCTTTAACGATACAATCTGAACCTGCGACTGCTGTAACAACACACGGTCGTTGGCGATCACATCTTCATCGGCATTTTGCACAAATTTTTCATTCGATAATTTATTATTTAATAAGCCAATATCTTTTTCTAATTTTTCGATCGTTTTTTGAATCCGTTTAATTTCTTCATTAAAATCAACTAGGCCTTCAAGCGGAATGATCACTTTCACGTGCTGTTCATTCACGGTCACTGGGGCTACAGCACATTTCATCATGTTGCCTTCGGCGCCGACATCCAGTGTTTCTAGTCGGGCGATCATCATAATCGCTGCACGATTGGTTGTCAGAATTTTTTGAACGGCATCTTGTGTCACACCCAAACGCACAGTTAGTTTGATAGCAGGGCTGATTCTGTTTTCACCACGAATATTTCTAATCGCTGTGATGACTTCTTTAACGATGTCGATTTCTAGTTCTGCTTGTTTGCTACCAAGCGCTAAGAAATCACGATCATTTTTAATTGTTGGATACTGATCCGTAATACACGCAGAACTTTTTAATGGAAGTTTAGCGTAAATTTCTTCAGTGATAAACGGACAGAACGGGTGAAGTAGTCTGACAATACGATTAAGAACATGGGCCATCACTAATTGGGTTGCGTGTTTTTCTTCAGCTGTGAATGTTGAAGTTGTTTGTTGGTTATTTGAAATAATCGGTTTAGAAAATTCAATGTACCAATCACAAAATTGATTCCAAATAAATTGATACAATTCAGTGGCTGCTTCAGAAAACTTTTCAGTTTCTAAGTAATGCTGCACAT
The DNA here is from genome assembly GCA_043747495.1 of Bdellovibrio sp. Lineage (GTDB taxonomy): Bacteria > Bdellovibrionota > Bdellovibrionia > Bdellovibrionales > Bdellovibrionaceae > Pseudobdellovibrio. The sequence goes on along the minus strand of JAYTPA010000113.1, from coordinate 17,293 downwards.
TCTTTTCCACGTCAGCTAATTTTGAAATAATCCATTGGTCAAATAAACTAATATGGTTTTTTGCAGGCATGGCCATTAGGCCTTCGGCAGGAACTTTAAAATCTTGCAGATTCGATAATCCAAATCGGGCTGCGTTCCAAACCTTGTTCATAAAATTTCTGTAGCCTTCAAGACGTTGTTCGCTAAATTTAAAATCTTTGCCGCTGTATAAATGGGCCAAGAAACTAAAACGTAAAGCATCGGCTCCGTATTTGTCGATCATTTCGATGGGATCAATTGAATTACCCAGTGACTTAGACATTTTTCGGCCTTGGCTATCGCGAACTAAACCATGAACATAAATATTTCTAAACGGAACATCTTTTTTAAATTCGATACCCAACATAATCATGCGGGCCACCCAGAAGAAAATAATATCATGACCAGTCACTAGATAACTGGTTGGATAGAAAGTTTTTTGTGTTTCAGTGGCATGAGCACTGTCATCCGGCCAACCCATTGTTGAAAACGGCCATAGGGCTGAACTAAACCAAGTATCAAGAACGTCTTCTTCTTGAGAAATATTTGTGCTGTTGCAGTGTTCGCATTGTGTAGGATCAGTTTCGCTAACAGTGTACTTGTTGCAATCTGCGCAAAGCCAAGCAGGTATTCTATGACCCCACCAAAGCTGGCGTGAAATACACCAGTCTTCGATAATATTCATCCAGTGAAGATAAACTTTTGTCCATGATTCAGGTTCAAAACGAATTGTACCAGATTCAGCAACACGTTTAGCAGGTATCGCTAATTGATCCATTTTCATAAACCATTGTTCAGATAAATATGGTTCAACCACAGCACCTGATCTAGAGCAGTGACCCACTGAATGAACGTAGGGCTCTTCTTTCACTAAAAGATTTAACGCTTTTAGATCTTCGATCACTTTTTTTCTGGCATCAGCGACTTTAAGGCCCTGATAAACGCCAGCGTTTTCGTTGAGTTCACATTTTTTATTTAATATATTTATAAATTCTAATTTATGAGTCTGACCAATTTTGTAATCGTTAAAATCATGGGCCGGAGTAATTTTAACTACACCTGATCCAAAAGTTTGATCGACATAAGTATCAGCAATAATTTTAATTTTTCTATGAGTTAATGGTAATGAAACCATTTTACCGATCAGATGTTTGTATCTTTCATCATCGGGATGAACACAAACGGCAGAATCCCCCAGCAAAGTTTCTGGTCGGGTTGTTGCCACTGTTAAAAAATCACTTGTGCCATCTACTGGATAGTTGATGTGGTACATGACCCCTTTAACTTGCTTATGTTCAACTTCAAGATCTGAAATGGCTGTTTCTAAAGGGCCACTCCAGTTAATTAATTTTTGGCCTTTGTAGATTGAACCTTTTTTATGAAGCTCAACGAAAACTTTTCGAACAGCTTTTGAAACACCATCATCTAAAGTAAACGTTTCACGTTCCCAGTCACAAGAATCACCAATACGGCGCATTTGATTGTAAATGCGATTTCCGTATTCGTTTTTCCAGTCCCATATTTTTTCAACAAATTTTTCACGACCTAATTGATGACGATTGACTCCGGTTTTTTTCAATTCTTTTTCAACTACAGTTTGCGTAGCGATCCCAGCGTGATCTGTTCCTGGCAACCACATGGCATTATAGCCGCTCATGCGTTTCCAACGTATTAATAAATCTTGAATGGTGTGATCAAGCGCATGACCTAAATGCAGAAAGCCCGTGACATTCGGTGGAGGTAAAATAATCGAAAACGGGGGTTTCGTTGATTGATCTTCTGATTTAAAATAACCAGATTCTTCCCACCATTGATAAATTTTTGTTTCGACGTCTTGGGGGCTGTAACGATCAGCTAGATTGGCTTTTTCTGTAGTCATGCCAAATAGTCTATCAGATGTTCTTGCGATCGGTCATCATTTGCTGGTAACCGCCATCGATCATGTAGACGTTTGTATAACCTTTTTTGAGAAGATTTTGAGCTATTTTTTCAGAATTTTGACCATCGTCACATAAAATCAGGATCGCGAAGTCCAAAGGAATTTGCCGAGTCTTCAGTTCCTGTTCAATATCGGCCTCTTTAAGGCAAACTTGGTAAGTTTCGATATGAATTTTTTGAATCGAATTATACCAACTAGAAACATCTGTGCTGAGGTTCAAAAACATGAACGGAATACGCCCTTGGACTAAATTGTCGAATTGGTAAAAACCAATTCTATTAAGATAGCCATTTTCAGTTTTTTGACCCGTGCTGTAGTTAGCTGTTTTTTTTCCAGCATTAGGTAAAGTTTTATAAATTCGACTGATTATTATTAATGTTAGAATCATCAGCAGACATGAAGCAATAAACGGAAGATTCGGCTTTGTAGTGATAAATAAATAACCACCAAATATGGCTCCGATGACTCGACCTAATGATGACATACTTTGTGTAGCACCAGATATAAGCCCTTGTTCGTTTTCTGGTGCTAATAATGAAATACTTCCTGTTAGACATGAATTTGATAAACTATTACCGACGCCTAAAATTGTCATTGATAAAGCCACAGTATAAACATCATTAGCTATGGCAATTATAAAAAAACTAAGACCCATTAAGAAAAGACCTACAGTCAGTAGAATTTTTTCTCCGTACAGTGGGATCAGTTTTCGTACTAAAAACCCTTGTGAAAAAACAATTGTTAATCCGATATAGGCAAAACCCCAGCTGACTTTTTCAGTGTCCCACTGAAAAACAGTATTCATATAAAGAGCCAACACTGATGTCATCACAGTCATAGAAATATTTGAAACAGCAAATACGAGCATCAATGGACTGATTGTTTTAGATTTAAAATATTTAAAAACTGTTGTTAATTTTCGAGCTTCTTTTTCTTCTTCAGTTTTAACTCTGCCGACTTTTAATGATTCATCAAGTCTGAAATACGCAAATAGAAAAGTCAGCGAGCACAAAACAGCAACGCCGTAAAACGTGAAGCTAGATAAGAATCCAGTATCGGTAGAAATTGTTTTTGCAAAATAAATTAAAACTCCACCTAATAAAGGCCCAATAACAAATCCAAGCCCGAACGCGGCTCCGATTAGCCCCATTCCTTTGGATCTTTCTTGTGGAGTGGTCACATCAGAAACATAAGCAGTAGCTGTTGAAATAGATGCCGCAAAAAATCCTGTTAATATGCGACCGACAAATAACATGTCTAAGGATTTTGTATTCGCTAAAAATAGATAAGCTAATATTTCACCTAATAGACAATACATCAATATGGGTCTACGTCCGTATTTATCACTCAGTTTTCCCCAAAATGGAGAGAATAAAAACTGCATTAATGAATAACTGGCTGTCAGTAGACCTATTTGAAAAGGAGTAGCTCCGTAATGACTGCTTAATAACGGTAAGATCGGAAGAATCATTCCAAAACCGATGAGATAGATTAAAATTGTAAAAAATATGGCTGTCAGCGGTTTTTTCATGTTGAATAGAAGTCTTTGATCACTTGATCTCGACTTTTGTCGTCTCCCAACCCCATTTAATCTCAGATACACTAGTGTGGCTATGAAAAAAAATAAAAGTCTCATCTGTCTATTCGTGTTATTCGGTTCAATTAATTTGTATGCGGCAAAGCCCTATCAGGCTTTTAAACGTGGGCAATTTGATTTAGATATTGAGACTCAATATTATAAATCAACAGCCAATTTTGATGCAAATGGAAACAAAGTTGATCTTGGGACAGGTAATTATTTTCAGATTATTGATTTCTCATCATCATTACGTTGGGGTTTTTCAGATGATCTTGGTTTCAAAGCGGGCTTTAACGTGGGTAATGCCGAATCATCAAACCTTGTAGCGACCAGAACGAATTCAGTGTTCAATCGTATTGATATTGGGGCTGACTATTTATTAATAGACTATTCAACATTTCAAATGTTTGTTGAGCTGCAGTATTCGCATGCTCTTGAAAAAATAACTCCAACAACAGATCAAGTTCTTAGTTCAAACGGTGCTAGCGAAATTAAACCGACATTGTATGGCCGTATGGATTTCGATGGGTTTTATCCTTTCGCTTATATCGGTGCTAATGTTCGCAGTGAAGGTCTATCCACATTGATGACATATGGTGGTGGTGGTGAATTTAGATTCGAAAGTTTAGGCATAGGCGCAGCGGTGAATGGGTTTACATCTGTTAAAGATGACAAATACACAAACCAAGCGATCATTCGCGATAATGTTTTAACCACAGTGAATGGTGGCAGTAAAAAATATTTTTCAATTAACCCCAGTTCAGTCGAAGCCGAAGTCTTCGTTAATTTTTCGATTGTGGATGAAGCTTTCATTAAGCTTTATGCACTATATGATGTGGCGGGATCAAACATGTCACAAGGTTTAGGCGGCGGAGCCCAAGTTAATATCCTGTTTGATAGTTTGTTTGGTGGTTTTGGTAGCGGATCAAGTAGTGGTTCAAGTGATGGGTCTAAAAAAATAAAATCAAGATCTTCTGAACAACCACAAAGACCAAGATCAACTTCACCGGGACAGTTTCAAGAGGACACTCAGGACGGTGTGAATCAAGATTACTTTAAGCCCGTATCACCTTCGCGCGACAGTTATGTTCAACCCATCGAAGAAACTACTCCAAGTGCCAGCGAACAAGAACAGCAAGACCAACGTGAGCTTAAAAAACAAATGAACGAACTGGATTACACAATTAATCTGAAAAAAGTTAAAAAGAAGAAAAAAAAGAAAAAATAGCCATAAATCTGTTTTTTTAAATTAATTTCGCATACTGAAATCGATAATTTTAAAAAATATAATCCGATTTCCGAATTAGTTTTCCTGAAAAATCTTCCTAAGCTGTTTTACTGATTCCTAGCTATGACAGCTTTTTGCATCTCCCCTAAAATATCTGGTGGGGTATCGGTCGCATGCAAAAAGTTAAAATTAAACGCGCAGAAGCACATAGCCTTAAACATATTCAAACTGAATTTCAATGGGCATCGAATCGCCAACACTTAAGACACGGTGGAGTGCTGAAGAACAGCAGACTTGGCCGAGGTTCTCGCACTTTATCTTGCAAAGAGGCTCTTCATGTTGTGTTCAAAATAAATAGAATAGTTTTAAAAACGCAAAGTTTGAGGACTCATCAAAATTTCAAACTCAGTCGTGATATTATCCAAAAATATGCCGATCGCTTTTTTGTAAAAATTGAACAGATTTCAATTCAAGGTGATCATATTCATTGTCTAGTTCGAACGAAACGGCGTAGTTTTTTTCACCATTTCTTTCGTGTGGCCTCTGGCCAGATTGCTCAACAATTCGAAAAAACAGATAAGCTACGATTTGTCGTTGATCAGCGATTCAGCAGCACATCGTTCAGTAAAACTAAAAACGTGACCGATACCCCAAAAGTAAAGATAAAGAGCAGCGTGAAAAGAAAGCTAAAGCTATGGAAATACAGGCCATTTAGTGTGGTTGTGCGTGGTTACAAGGCCTATAAAGCGGTTCGAAATTATATTCAGCTGAACGAGAAAGAAGCTTTAGGGGAAATCCTCTACAAAAAGAATCGCTTAAAGGGGCTGTCGATGTCTGAATGGGAAATGCTTTGGGCTTAAAACTGACTATTTAAGGTATAGAAATGAAGTCAATATGCCTAATAAAAAATAAAATGAAAAAAAACACTAGAGAAGAAAACAAAATAGGTAAATAAAAAAGGCTTCTTTGTTTTCAAAGAAGCCTTTTGGTTGTTAGGGAGAGGCGATTTGGTTTAATAAGTTTATTCTAGATCAAAATGATTCATGCGCATTTTAGGCATGTATGATTCAGTCTGTTCAAGCAAAGATAAATGGGCTTGAGCCATAGCTTTAAGATTAGCTTCAAACTGCATTTTTGATTTTTTAAGATCAGAAACTTCTTGGTAAATTTTTCGAAGACTATCTTTCGCATCCTGAGTAATAATCTCAGCTTTTTGATGAGCATCATTTATAATCAACTGACATTCACGGTCAGTCTCAGTGCGCATTTTTTCAGTGATTTCTGTCGTTTGCGTAATCGCATTTTTTAAAACCTGTTCGCGATCTTTGTGTTCAAGCAGTTGCAGGTTTTTGTCGCGTAATTCTTCACTTAAAGTTTTCTTTTCAATGATTAATGCCTCTAACTGTGCAGCAACCACAATTAAGTAATCTTTAACTTGATCAATATCAAAACCCATCATTTTACGATCAAATGTTTTATTAGCGATTTCAGCAGGATAATGTTTCATTAAGCTCCTCCATGAACAAAAATGTGAACGAAAATAACTTTGTGTGACCGATACCCATTCGAAAGCTCAGTTTAACTTAATTTAAGTCTTACCCTGAAGTTCGAAAAGCTAAGTATTAGCCTCATATCAAAGTATAGGAAAGAATTGCCGAAATTTAAAGTAATCCCGATCGAATGAAAGTCTTACTGTACTTTTGTCGTAGATCTGACGAGACATTTCTTGGGACCTTAGTGCAGGTCATAGATATCAAGTGATGTTGTTGGGACCTTGGTGCAGGTCTTAAATTTGACGAGATATTTCTTGGGATCTTAAAGCGGCTTTTTCAAAGCTGACTCGTAGAGCCCGTTCAATTTCAAGTTCGCGCATGGATAAAAGTCCAGCTGCTGTAACACCTTTTTTAGATGTGACCCGTTGCTGAAGCTCTTCAATGTCAATACCTACTGATTGAGCTGCCAAAAGCGAAGCTCCTAAAAAAGTTTCAATCGTCATTTGTTTTGATTCTTCAACACTGAACCCATGTTCTGTGATCCAATCTTGCCAGTACATCATCATTTCAAAAACAAAACCTGTGCCGCTTGAACATGAAACCATCAATGCATCAAATTGGTCTTCATTGTCGACTTCAAGGACAACGCCTAAAGCTGCAAATAAATCCTTGATCAGTTCGGATACAACATCATCATTATGCGGATGAGATAAAAATCCTAAAACACCGCGACCAATAAGTGCTGGCGTGTTCGGCATCATGCGCGCAAGACGCCCATGAGGAATCATTTTTTTAAGTGTATGCATATCAATTCCAGCGGCCAAAGAAATTACAATTTGATTTTCGTTAAAAGCTGACGACATGTTTCCAATTGCCGCGGGTAAATCCTGAGGTTTCATTCCTAAAATAACGATGTCACAGTTTTCAATGACTTGTTCGTTATGTTCACGCACTTCAATATTGTATGTTTCTTTAAGTTTTATTAATTTACCGGGGCTGCGGTTTGAAGCAAAAATTTGATCAGGTCTTAAAACTTTAGTTTCGATCATACCCTTGATTAAGGCTTGTGACATGTTGCCCGCGCCAATGAAGCCAATTTTATAAGTTTTCAATAATGGATGAGTCATTTTAAACTCCAGTCGTGATGGGACTAGACTACTTTACTTTTAGTCGTTCTCCAAACAAAACTGTGCCCAAACGAATCCAAGTCGCATTTTCTTCTAATGCAATCTGATAATCGTGACTCGTGCCCATCGAAAATTGACTTAAATGGTAACGCTGACCAAGTTCAACAAGTTTTTTGAAGTAAGTCCGATTGTCTTCAGGTTCGTTTTGTAGAGGAGGCATTGTCATTAGGCCAACAATTTCAAGATGATTTAATTTTTTAAGCTCATCCCATGATTGTTCGAATTGGCTTTGATCAAATCCGTGTTTGGCAACTTCACTTGTTAGATGAGCTGCTAAATTGACTTGAATAAATATTTTTTGAACATGATTAATGTCTTTGGCTTTTTGGTGGATCAATTCAGCCAACGGAAGTGAATCAACAGAGTGAATATATTCAAAATTATTTTTTAGATACTTCACTTTGTTTTTTTGAATCGGACCAATAAGGTGCCAAACGATTTGATGGTCTTTTAATTTTTCTATTTTTTCCAGAGCTTCTTGAATATAATTTTCACCAAAATGTTTTTGGCCTTCGTTGTAGAGCGCAATAATTTTTTCAATTGGTTGAAGTTTGCTGACAGCTAAAATATTTTGATTCGGTAATAATTGTTTTTTGTAAAAGCTAAGCATTTTTTTGTAAAGTCCAATTTTGTTTTTTAAATATATTTTCTAAAGCGGCTAGCGGAAGACCTACAACATTATCGTAATCGCCAATAAATTTTTCGACTAATTTTTTACCGACGCCTTGAATAGCGTAGGACCCGGCTTTGTCCATGGGTTCGCCTGTCGATATGTAGTCTTTAATTTCTTGATCGGAAAATTTCTTAAAAAAAACTTCAGATGTTTCAATATGAGACACTTCATAAGAATTTTTAATGTCGATTAATATCAATGCGGTTTTGACTTCGTGCTTTTGTCCTGACAATTTCTTAAGAGTATTAAATGCATCCAATTCGTTTTCAGGCTTTCCGATGGCTTTATTTTGATAACAAACCATAGTGTCACAAGCCAGAATAACAGCATCTTGATTTCTGTCTGGATACAACTTGGCTGATTCGGTGGCCTTTCGTCTGGCAATATCCAAAATTTGCTCATCTAAGCTTAGGTTTTCATTCGGGATTTCCGATATAGAGACTGGGAATGAGACAAAAAAATACTGGGCTTTTTTTAAAATTTCTACACGTCTTGGTGATTGCGAGGCCAAGATGATGAACTTTGTATTTTTAGTTTCTAACATATTATTTATAAATATAAAGCAAAAGAGGATCCATGGGTAGTTCAGAACTGATGTTATTTGCAGGTTTAATACTGGCTGGCGCATCGGTCTATCTTTTCGTTTCTTCCTTGCTGGCAGGTAAACCGGGAGTAACACAACTACAGTGGGCTAGTGGAACCGAGCCCATTAAATCAAAAAATGGTGTGATCAATCTTTGCAGGCCTCTTGTTCATCAATTTACACTTTCGTATGCGGCGAAAATCAAATCACCAAAATACAGATTTAAAATTCGCCAATTGATCAAAGTTGGGGGATTAAATGCAGAATTAAATGAAGATGAATTCATCGGATTACAAATATTTTTAGGTATTGCTTTTCCAATTTTTTTAGCAATCATGAATTTTTCGTTGAAGTTAGATTTGCCAACTTATTTTGTGGTTGGTCTTGGTCTTATTGGATTCTTTATGCCAGAAATGCACTGCAAAGCAGCTAAAAAATCGAGGGAATTAAGTGTGCGCATTGATATGCCATTTTTTATTGATTTATTAGCTTTGTCAGTTGAAGCAGGATTAGATTTTTTCGGAGCTATTCAAAAAATAGTTGATAAAACAAATGATCCAAATTCAGTTTTAGGCGAAGAATTTAAAATAGTTCTTCAAGATATTAAAGTAGGCTCATCAAAAGCTGATGCCTTAAAAGAAATGGCCATTCGATTAGATATGCCCGAAATAACAAGTTTTGTGGCCGTTTTAATTGATGCAGAAGCGACTGGTGCAAGTATTGCCCAAGTTCTTAAAGATCAATCGATACAAATGCGTTTAGAAAGATTTATTCGTGCTGAAAAAGCCGGAGCTCGTGCTTCTCAATTAATTTTACTTCCATTAATGCTATTTATTTTACCTGCCGTTTTCATTATGGTTTTTGGACCTGTCGTCATTGCATTTTTTTACGGCGGCGGTGGTGGATAATGGCAAAGCTGTATAAAATTCAACACGGTCAAGGAACAGGCGACAAGGCAAATTTAATCAGTGAAAAACTAGAATTGGCTAAGTCTTTTTTTGAACGAGCTCAAGGTTTATTAGGTCGAAAAAAATTTGAAGCAGGCGAAGCGCTATGGATTAGACCTTGTAATAATATACACACGTATTTTTTAAATTTTCACATTGACTGTGTTTTTGTTGATCGTCAGTTAGTTGTCGTTAAAGTTTTTTCTGATGTCAAAAAATTTAAATTGCTTGGTCCTTTTTGGAAAAGCTCTTCTATTTTTGAATTACCTGCCGGCACAGCCAATCAATTTAATATTCAAGTCGGAGACCAAATGTATGTGGTCGATTAGAGTTTTATCTGGTCCTCAAGCAGGACAAATATTTGAACTTAAATCTGGAAAGAATACTTTCGGACGTGGTGGCAATTCTGATTTTAAAATTTCATCTTTAGGTATTTCAAAAGAGCATTGTGAAGTTCAAGTGTATAAAGACAAAGTTGTTGTGCTTGATTTGAAATCTAGCAACGGTACTTTCGTTAACGGTGTTAAAATTCAAAATTCCATTATTAAACTAGGTGATAAATTAAGTTTATTTGATGTTATTATGGATGTGATTCCTAAACCAGAAGTGATTACACGACCTGCACAAAGGCCAGCTGTGCAGCTGCCGCCTGTGCCGCTGACAATGCCAAGTCAACTGCAGAGCCAAAATTACAATCAAATTATAACTCCACAAGTGCCACAATTTGGTTTTCCTCAGACATCTCAAGCTCCTGAGACAGGTAACGGCAATTTAGCTGTCCAAATGTACGATATGTCACAAGATCAGGGCAGACAGTCTCAGCATTTTGGAATGCAGAACCAATCTCATTTGCAATCTGATCTCAGTTTAAAAGATAAAATAGAAAATTATATCGAAAACGGAGTCATGCCGGCGATTTATAAATTAGCAGTAATTTTTCCTTTTAAACATGTGTTAATGGGTTTTGTTCTCGTATTTATTTTATCTGTAACCTTGTTATCTATTTTTCCTTTAACAACAATATTGCGTGAATCAAATTTAATTGAAGCTTCGAAACGAGCTAAATCTGTAGCGCGCACTGTAGCTAAAGTTAACGAATCAGCTTTATTGGCTGGTCAGTTCAATAATTTATCTGTGCAAGATGCTTTAAAAGAAGAAGGCATCAAAGAAGCCCTGATTATTCAACATTCAGATGGTGCGATCGTAGCGCCAACTGAAAAAGCAGGTCGTGAAAGTTCAAAACCTTTTATTATTACAGCTCGTAAAGAGGGCCGTTCTACTTTTGCACGAATTGATTCTAAAACAATTGGAGCATCGTATCCGATTGGTGCGTACGATCCAGTGACTGGTGAAACAGGAATTAAATATCATGCTATTGTTTACTATGATGTGAGTTCTTTGAATGTCGATGATGAGCGAATCATTAGTTTGTTTATGCAAACTTTGGCTATTGCAGGAGTCATGGGTTTTATTCTGTATTTCTTATTTGGTCGTTTGATCGAATACCCGCTTAAACAATTAAATCAGCAGATTGACACAGCACTTCGTGATAAATCAGACAGAACCGAAGTTTTATTTGATTATCCAGAAATTCAAAAAGTTGTGGCCAATGTGAATTTGATGTTGAATCGAATGTGGAATGGTCTTGGTGATAATGAATCTGCAAAGCCAAAACAAAATAGAGATGTTGAATTTAGCCAAATGGTCCAAATGCTTCATCAGCCAGCTTTGGTGATGACTGCTTCCGGAACGATAACGGCTTGTAATTCAGGTTTTGAAGAAATCGCGCAAATGAGCAGTGATCAACTAATTCAGCAGAATTACTTAGATATGATTGATCCTGCACTAGTGCAAAATTTAACAGATTTAATGTCGAGATCAAAATCAAGTCCTTACGAAAAACAACAAGATCGTATTCCTTTTCCACAGTTTGAATGTGATATTTATTTACAAAGCTTTTTAGATGAATCAGGCCAACCCGAGTATTATTTTGTAACCCTTCACAAAAATGAAACGACGGAGTAAATTTGTCAGCAGCTGAAAAGTTGAATCCAGCATTGCAAGTTCGTTTAAAGGTTCTTAAAGGACCTCATGCTGGCGTGACTTTTGTCATTCAAAAAAGATCATTTACTATAGGCCGTGGGCCTGAAAATGATGTGATTTTAATTAACGACAGTCAGGTGAGTCGTCAACATGCTCGGATCGAAATCGTCCAGCAAGATTTAGAAATTAGTAATTTAAGTCAAAAAAATTCAATCACTGTCGGTGGCGAAGTTATTCAGAAATGGAAGCTGACCAATGATTCAGTTTTTACGTTAGGTGATAGTGAAATTTCAGTTCAATACAGTTTGGGTCAAAGTGTAGTTCCTGTGAAAGCACAACCACAAATTGTTCCTGTAAAAACACAGCAGCCATTTGTTGCACAGCAAACAGTTGCAAAACAAAATCAGGCTGTGCTTATCCAGCGGCCTGCGCCAGCAAATCATTTTCCACAAAATGTGAATCGCCAAATGGGTTTACCGAATCAACAGCACAAAGCAGTTGGTCCGCAAATGTCGCAGCAGCAACAGTACGCCAGTCGACAAGTTAAACCTCTGACAATTGGAAATATTCTTTCAGATCCACAGAAGCGATTCCGTTTGATCATTGGTGTATTAGCCTTAGGTCTAGTTTATTTTCTAATGATGCCTGATCCAAAGCCTGCGCCAGTTGCTGGGAAGCCTGTTCTGAAATACGAAGACGAATTTGCGATCAAACAGAGCTCGGCGATGGAAAGAGAACTTGAAAAGCGACGTAAAATATTAATTGAACAAAAAAATTCACCATTGGCCTTACGAGTCGCTGAAAATTTTCAAAAAGGGATGCGTGACTATCAAAACGGTGGATATGCATTGGCTCAAGAAAATTTCCAGGTCGTCTTAAATTTAGATCCTAATCATGCTTTGGCAAGGCGACATTTATACCTGTCAAAAGTACGTTTCGATGAAATCGTAAAATCAAAAATAATGCTTGGAGAAAGTTACTATCAGAAGCATAATTTTAAGTACTGTGAAAGCTTGTTTCGACAAGTGAAAAACATGCTTGAAGGCAAAAGTAATGATCAAAGCTATCAATTGGCAGTCAGCATGTTAGAAAAATGTCGTTTAGCTGCTGAGGGTATTCGTTAATGCTGAGACTTAAAATTTTATTAAGAGGCGCACAAATCAGCGACCTGTCTTTAGACCCTGACAAAGAATATGTCGGTGGACGAAAAGAAAGTTGCGATATCAGATTGCAAGCTGAAAAAGGCGTTTCCAGAGAACATTTCAAGTTAAAATTTGAAGATCACAATTGGGTGGTTTCTTCGTTATCGCGCTTTGGCGAAATCTATTATCAAGGCCAACGTGTCGAAAATTCTGCGCTCTCCGTAAATCAAACATTTCAAATCCCACCATATGAATTTTTATTAGTTGAAGAAGCTGGTGCTGAAATCAGTTCAATTGTTCGTAAAAAAACATCTGATGTAAACGAAAATGAAAAAACAGTCATAGGCATTGTTCAGCAAGTTCCTTATATTAAAATGATGTCAGCCCAAGGCGAAGTGCGTGAAATGCTTCGCTTGGAAGTTGGTGATACTTGGGTTGCAGGAAGAGATCCATCTTGTCAGATTATTATTCCCGATCAAAGAGTTAGCCGTCGTCAGTTCGAGCTGCGCAAAATTAATGGTATTTACACGATTATTGACTTGGCCAGTGTGAATGGGACTTTTCTAAATGGATCACCAGTTTCATCGACTGATCCCCAAGCTTTAAAAAGCGGTGATGCTTTAACTGTTTTAGATAATACAATGTATTTTGAATTACATGATCCTAACTTTCAGTATCGTGTAGATAAGATTGAAATTCCACCACTTCAGCCGATTTACATTGATGAAGTCGCTGAAGACTATGCGGAAAATCCAGCAAATATTTCAGCATCAATCATTAATTCACTACAAGAAGTTGAGCAGCAGCAGTACGGAGACCAGCTGAACCCAAACGGCGGACCATTTACGGGAATGCCGAATAATCAAAATCAAAATAATGAATATTATAATTTTCAAAATGCAGAACAGCAACAGCCATTTAGTCCTAGTGCAGATCGCTGGAATAAGTTTAAAGAAAATAAGCCGTTATTTATTTCTACAATTTTAATTTTGTTGGTTGGAGTTTATTTCCTCAGTGAAATGATTAATGAACCGCAACAACAAATAACTAACCGTAGCCAAGTCGATGCTGCAGATCCATTTTTAAGATTAACTCCCGAAGAACAGCAACAAGTTATTTCAAAGTATACATTTGCTGAAAAAGCCATTAAGCAGCAGCAATTTACAATTGCTCGTGAAAACTTAGAGCAGCTACACAAAATATTAGAGACTGGCTATAAAGATTCAAAAGTTTATGAACTTGAAGCACAAAATGGTGAACAAACAATTATTACGCAGCAAGAAGCCGAACGACGAGCCAAAGAAGAAGCTGAGCAAGAGATAAAAATAAAAGAAACTGCTGATCTTTGTGAAAAACTTATTACTCCGGAAGTAACAAAATTTCAGATTGAAGAGTGTTTAGCGCCAATAACAGTTATTAACCCTGATCATCCAGATCGTCTTCGATTGATTGCTGACGTCGATAAAATTGTTAGCGATCGAACAGCTGTCGAAGAAAGAGAAAAACTAAAACAAACACAGATTGAAACTTTACGATCTCTTTTTCAAGCGGCAGAAACAATTCAGGCGACGGGATATCCTAAAAGAACTTTGTCAGCTTACCAAAAAGTTCTAGATGCTGAACTGCCAGATCCAGAAAATTTAAAAAAAATTGCTGGTGATCGTGTCAAATATATTAAAAGACGATTAGCACAGAAAAATACAAAATACTTGACTGAAGCAGATGATTTTATTAAGAGTGGTAAAATCAGAGATGCGATTAAATCCTTACAGGGGGCTTTAAGTTTTGATCCTGATAACGAAACGATTAAATCTAAAATAGATAAACACACGAATGAATTAAATTTACAGGTTAAATCGTTGTATCAAGATTCAATTATTGATGAAAACTTTGGTAATGTTGACGGATCTGAAAGTCGACCAGGGGCCAAAGACAAGTGGAAAAAAATCATTGAAACTGATCTTGAAGATGGAGATTACTATCGTAAAGCCTTCATAAAGTTAAAAAAATATGGAGTCTTTTAATGGATTATGAAGTTCAGTCACAAAATGGTGCTTTAAAGCTTCCACAGACAGCTATTTTTAGTGAAATGAGTTCAGATCTTTTGATTTTTATTCGTTCATGGTGCGGTGAAGATTTGCAACAAAAGGTTTTAAGTGAAATCACACGCTATTTGTCAGCGACTGATGCAGACCTTGAAGTGACTTCGCCGTTCGAATATGTAGAAAACCTATCGTCGATAGCTAATAAGACCAGAGTAGCGTTATTAATGGCAAATGAAGCCCTTTACGGTGAGAATAAAGATCACTATAAATACGGTTACGAAGTAGCCATCTGCTATAAAAAATCAAATGAAATCTGTATAGCATCAGTTGGTCGATTTAGTTTTAAATATCAAAAGAAAAACAAAATGATTCAACTATATGAATCGGCTGGTTTTGCTGATGATCTCACACTACTGCCATCACAGTTGTTGGGTGTAGAAAAAAGTATCGAAATAAAAATCAGTTCGATTAGTAAATCAGATTTGGAAGCTGTCGAAATAAAATCTACTTTTGATGAAGAAACTTACTGGATATCACAAATCAAAAACTTTTAACTAATATCTTAAAACAAAATATTACAGCTAAAAGTTAAGATGATTTAAAAACTGCGTGTCTATGTAAAATAAGGGATGATTCCAGTTTTCATTAGCATCATAAATCATCCATATATTTTCATAAGCTAAGTTCCAAATTGCAATTTTAGATTTTTCAATAAACAGTTTTTTTTCAACATTATAATTCAGTTCGGCTTGCGCTGAGTTGACGCCTATTTTTTCTGCAAACTTCCAGCGAATGAAGCTATAAAAAAGAGGATCATCACAAAGCTTAAGGTTATCTGCTTTGAACTGGCTCTGCTGGTAAATTTCTAGACACTTTAATGATTTAGTTGAAAATGGATTTTTTTCAATTGAAGTCTGTTTTTTATTTTTCAAATGCGCTGAATAAAACACAAAAAGCGGATTATTCACCGAGACCTTAGTCAAATCAAAAAAGTTTTGCTTAGTATTAGATTTAATATATTTTTCAGAAAGTTTATGCATTCTGAAAAGACTGTCGTGCGCTTTAAGTTTTAAATTTGTAGCTGGCAAGATGTTAATTAAACTTATCATTTTTAAATAGGATTCATTTTTAGGGTTAGACTGATCAACAGATTCAAAGCGGTCCGACATTAAATTAAAGAATTGGTTTTGTTGTTTTTTGATAAGCAAGTAATTTTCATTTAAAACGGCATAGCTTTTTTCCTGATTAGTCATGGTTGCAATAGATTCGATCAATAAAAACCGGTTTGAAGATGTGTGAGTACTTGAATTCATTAATCGATCAAGGTCAATTTTTTCAAAAATTGTCTTTGTGTAAAAATCAGAACGTTCAGAAGAAGGTATTTTTGAAATCAGTTGATTTAAATAAAGGCCTAGATCGGCCAGATTGACGGGTTCATCATTTTTCCAAAAAATACCTTCATCACCTTTAGTGCGTGGAATTTTGATAAACAAGGGTATTCGCGTGTTTTCCGAATGTAAGTTTGAAAAAAGTGTTTCGTTTAAGCGATTGTAAGCATTAAAACCTTTAAGAGAAGTCAGAATTATATGTGTATTATCCCACAGACCAGAGGACTTCAGAGAAGTTAGAAAATGATAAAGTTTTTCATCAAATTTTTCAAAGCTGGTTGTGTGTGTATCTTTATCGTTGAATGGTTGTGCATCAGCTAGATTTAGAACGGCCACGTAAGGTTTTGAATCTTCATCAACCCAGTTTATAAAATCATTAAAAAGTGTTTCGCTATTTTTTATGATCCCTTGTGAATAAACAGCTGCTGTAGAGTCATCAAAGATATCAAATTTTCTATAAAGGCCCGTTTTTCTAAGGATATGCGGATGTGCAGAAAAAAAAGCAGTTCTGTAACCGACTTCTGCAGTTAAATCTGTTAAAAAGGGTACAAAGTGTTTCAGGCGATCGGTGCTGCTGTGAACGCCGTGTTCGTGAGGATAAAAGCCAGTCAGTAGGGACGCTGCTGCGGCAGCTGGCTGCAGTGAAGTTGTATAAGCATTTGAAAAACGAACCGATTCTTTACAAAGAATAGCTAAACCTGAAAGTTCGTCGTATTTGTCGTCACTGTATTTATCTTCACTACAAGAAAAATAGTCCTGATTGACCTGGTCTAGAACCAAAACTAAAATCGATTTTTTGTTTTCAGTCTGGCACGAAGTCGATACTGATAAGCAAAATAATGCAATAAGCAGGACTTTAGGACATAGAAATGAAATCTGATTTTTTGACCAATTCATGAACTCTCATCATAATAAAAGTGTAATAAATGTAAAGGAGCTTTCATGTTTGCGGAAAAAATATTTGCGGTTGCTCATTATGCGGACCAAGTTGTTCTTATTGTACTTGCTATTATGAGCATACTTTCAGT
>JAYTPA010000112.1:0-9425 GCA_043747495.1 Bdellovibrio sp. | reverse complement strand
TCAATTGGTGAATATTCATCATTAGTTGTGGCTGAAAGTTTACGTTTTTCTGATGCAGTGAAAGCTGTCAGATTCAGAGGTCAAGCTATGCAATCAGCTGTGCCTGTTGGAGAAGGCGGCATGACTGCGGTCTTAGGATTATCAGAAGCACAAATTCATTTTCTTTGTCAGTGGACTGAAAAACAATCTGGCTACGCTCCTGTAAATCCAGCTAATTTTAACTGTGAAGGACAAATCGTTATTAGTGGAAATTTAAAGGCTTTAAACTGGTTAAAAGAAAATTTCAAAACAGAGATATTTGCAGAAAATGGACTGCCTGCACCAGGTCGTGCTAAATTAATTCCGCTGCAAGTCTCGGCTCCTTTTCACTGTGCTTTAATGAAGCCCGCTGAAGAAAAAATGAAGTTCTTTTTGCATGACATTGATTTTAAAGATGCAAAAATTCCAATCTATCAGAACTACAACGCTAAAGCTGAAACCAATGCCAATACCTTAAGAGAAAATCTGATTAATCAAGTCTCAGGTTCGGTCAAATGGACCCAAAGTTTAGCTGCTATGAAAGCAGCTGGTTATATTCAATTTATTGAATGTGGACATGGTTCAGTCTTAAAGGGTTTGCTTAAAAAAATAGATCCTGAATTTACTGTGTTAACAACATCATCGGTTGACGATTTAAAACTTATTGAAGCAGCGCAAAAGTAGTCATTTTAAATCAGAAAATGCTTGAGTAACAGCCCTACTTAAATACACTGGGCCAATGAATTCACAACTGTATAATCTGTCTGGAAAAAACGTATTTATCACTGGCGGTAGTCGCGGCATAGGCGCAGCTATTGTTCGTAAATGTGCTGAATTAGGTGCACGTGTTGCTTTCACTTATTCTAGCCAAGAAGCTCAAGCTTCACAAGTGCTGGCAAGCTTGCCGGGTGAAGGTCATAAAATTTATAAACTCAATGTCAGTCTTCAATCTGAAGTCGATGCTGTTTCACAAACTGTTCTTAAGGATTTTGCTGAAATTCACGGTATTGTGAATAACGCTGGGATTACAAAAGATCAGCTTCTTTTAAGAATGAAAGACGAAGATTTTGATGCCGTATTAAAAGCTAATCTTTACGGGACATTTTATGTCAGTAAAGCTTTTGCTAAAAATTTATTGCGGGCTAAAAATGCTTCGGTCGTAAATATTTCATCTGTGATTGGATCAACAGGTAATGCTGGCCAAGCTAACTACGCGGCCAGTAAGGGCGGCGTTGAAGCTTTCACAAAATCAATGGCATTAGAGCTATCGTCACGTAATGTAAGAACCAATGCTGTGGCTCCGGGCTATATTAAAAGTGATATGACCGATGCGTTAACAGAAGATCAATTGAAGCAGTTTTCAGAAAAAATTCCACTAGGCCGAGCCGGTCAAGCTGAAGAAGTCGCTAATGCTGTTGCTTTTTTACTCAGTGATGCTTCATCTTATATCACTGGGCAGACTCTGCATGTTAACGGAGGGCTTTACCTTCAATAGGCGATGCGCTAAGGTCGAATCTTAATATAAATTAAATAATTAAATTAATCATTAAAACCAAAAGGGAGAATTTATGTCAGTACAAGGAAAAGTAAAAGATATCATCGTTGATCAACTTGGTGTAGATCCAGAAAAAGTAAAATTAGAATCAAAGTTCATCGAAGATTTAGGTGCAGACAGTTTAGATATCGTTGAATTAGTTATGGCGATGGAAGAAGAATTCGACATCGAAATTCCTGATGAAGACGCTGAAAAATTAAAAACAGTTAATGATGTTCAAACTTACCTTGTTTCTAAAGGCAAAGCTTAATCAAAAAAAATATGGAATTCACTCGTAAGCACGGACAAAAAAGAGTCGTGATCACAGGTGTGGGGGCCGTGTCCCCGCTTGGTCTTTCTATGGATGAAACCTGGAAAGCGGCCTTAAACGGCCAGTCAGGTATTGATCACATAACCCGATTTGATACGACAGCTTACGATGTTAAATTTGCAGGAGAAGTTAAAAACTTTAATCCTGAACTTTATATTGAACGTAAAGAACAAAAAAAAATGGATTTATTTATCCAGTACACGATTGCCTGTGCAAAAATGGCTATGGACCAATCGGGGTATCGAGTCACAGAAGAAAACTCTCATCGTATCGGGGCCTTGATAGGTTCTGGTATGGGTGGTCTTCCGCTGATTGAAGAACAAATTAGAAAATTAGTCGACAAAGGTCCATCTCGCATCTCAGCTTTTTTTATTCCAGCAGCCATTACAAACTTAGCCTCTGGTTGGGTGACAATGAACTACGGCATTAAAGGCCCAAGTTATTGCATCACATCAGCTTGCGCCTCTGGTGTTCACTCATTGGGTGAAGCTTACAACTATGTGCGCTTTGGTTTGTGTGATGCCATGGTTGCTGGTGGTAGCGAAGCCACAGTCACAGGGCTTGCTGTCGCAGGTTTTAGTAATATGCGAGCACTATCAACTAGAAATGATTCTCCGAAAGAAGCATCGCGACCTTGGGATAAAGATCGTGATGGTTTTGTTTTAGGTGAAGGTTGTGCCATTTTTGTGATCGAATCTTTAGAAGCAGCTTTAAAAAGAAATGCAAAAATTCTTTGTGAAATCACTGGCTACGGGGCCTCGTCAGATGCTTATCATATTACTTCACCAGAACCGAATGGTGAAGGTTTCACGTGGGCGATGAAAACAGCTTTAGCTGATGCTGAATTAAATCCTGAACAAATTAATTATGTGAATGCTCACGGAACAAGTACACCGATGGGTGATCCGATTGAATCAAATGCTGTTAAAACATTAATGAAGGATCACGCTAAAAAAGTTTGGATCTCTTCAACAAAATCAATGACTGGACATTTGCTGGGCGCCGCCGGGGCTCTTGAATCGGCTTTTTGTGTGAACGCCATTGTTCATCAAGCGGTCCCACCAACAATTAATTTAAATAATCCAAGTCCTGAATGCGATCTTGATTATGTTCCGAATACAGCCCGTGAAGGAAAAATTGATCACGTGTTAAATAATTCTTTTGGTTTTGGCGGAACAAACAGCTGTCTTATATTTTCTAAATACAAAGGATAACATGATCACAGAAATCCACATAGCTAGTGATCATGCAGGGATAGAATTAAAATCTCAACTTGTGCAAATTATAAAATCAAATTTAAAACTTTCTTGTATTGATTACGGTTCACTATCAACTGATTCTGTGGACTACCCCGATTACGCTGACAAAATTGCTACAGCTTTAAAAAATAAAACAAATGCTCTTGGTATTCTTATCTGTGGATCAGGCCAAGGTATGTGTATGCGTGCGAACAAATTTTCACATATTCGTGCGGCTTTTGTTTATAACGATGAAATTGCTAAATTATCTCGTGAGCATAACAATGCAAATATCATTTGCCTAGGTGCGCGCTTTTGCAGCATAGATGAAGCTAAAACATGGATTCAGACATTTGTTAACACACCTTTTTCTGAAGGTCGTCACGCACAGAGGGTTGCAAAAATATCAAGACCTACCACATAATAAGGTCATGAACACAACTTCAAATACATTACTTAAAAATGATCCCGAAATCGCAAAACTTATTCAACTAGAGGATACAAGACAACGAGAAGGTCTTGAAATGATCGCTTCTGAAAATTACGCGTCAGTGGCTGTTATGGAAGCTCAGGGTTCTGTGCTCACAAATAAATACGCTGAAGGCTACCCCGGAAAACGTTATTACGGTGGTTGTCAGTATGTTGATGGTGTTGAAACTTTAGCAATTGATCGAGCAAAAAAACTTTTTAAATGTGAATTTGCGAATGTACAACCGCATTCAGGATCGCAAGCCAATATGGCTGTGTACTTATCCGCTTTAAAAGCTGGCGACACTATTTTAGGAATGGATTTATCTCATGGTGGTCATTTAACCCACGGAAGCCCTGTGAATTTCAGCGGTTTATTATTTAAAGCGGCTAGCTATAAATTGGATCCAGAAACAGGATTGATTAATTACGACACCATTCGTGAAACAGCTAAAGAAGTAAAACCAAAATTAATTATCGCTGGCTACAGTGCTTATTCACGAAAATTAGATTTCGGAAAATTTAAAGAAATTGCAACCGAAGTCGGCGCGCAGTTATTAGTGGATATGGCTCACTTCGCAGGGCTTGTTGCCAGCGGTCATCATGAAAGCCCAATGCCTTACGCTGATTATGTGACATCAACAACACATAAAACTTTGCGCGGCCCACGTGGTGGAATAATTCTGACTCAGTCTGAAGAAAAAGCTAAAGCCGTTAATTCAAAAATATTCCCTGGCATTCAAGGTGGACCGCTTGAACACGTCATCGCTGGTAAAGCCGTTGCTTTTGGTGAAGCTTTACTTCCAGAATTCAAAACCTACATCGGCCAAGTGATCGAAAACGCACAAACATTGGCGGAAGATTTAAAATCACAAGGTTTTTACTTAGTCACTGGCGGAACTGATAATCATTTAATACTTTTAGATTTAAAACAAAGCCAAGTTCCAGAAACTTTAACAGGCAAAGTCGCTGAAAATATTTTAGATGAAGCCGGCATTACTGTTAATAAAAACACTGTGCCTAACGAAACTAGGTCTCCGTTTGTGACCAGTGGTATTCGTATTGGCACACCGGCTTTAACAACGCGTGGAATGAAAAAATCTGAAATGAAACAAATAGCTAAATGGATTTCATTGATTTTAAAAAATCCAGACAGTACTGACATCAGACATCAAGTTCATCAACAAGTGAAAGACCTATGCAAAAATTTTCCTATTTACTCATAGTTCTTTTCTTAAGCGCTTGTGCAAGCTCTTCAAAAGTCACAGAAACTTCTGATCAAGCACCTCAAGTCGATAAAGAAACAAATTCAATTAAGACGACACAACAAAAATCCTCAACTCGACAAAAACCATTTTTTGATTGGCCAGTTGTTGAAGCTAGGATGACCCGTGGCTTTTTACCGCGCGGAACAAAAAAGCGTCGCAGACCTCATAAGGGAATCGATTTAGCTGCACAACGGGGAACAGCTGTCATCGCTTCACATGATGGAGTCGTGATTTATACAGGTAAAGAATTTAAAGGTTATGGCAAGATGATCATGATTGAAAAAGATAACTGGGCAACACTGTACGGACATCTTGATAAAATTGTAGTTTATGAAGGTCAAAAAATTCGTCAAGGCGAAGTCATTGGTGCTTTAGGTAATACCGGAAGATCTTCAGGCCCGCATCTTCATTTCGAAATTCGTAAAACTGACGGGCCAATAGATCCACTACCCTATTTGCCAGCCGGTGATGCCTTAACGAATGATGTCGATAACGAAGCTGAAGAATATTAAAAAATTAATTTAATAGAAAACTATTTTTTTGAGGCTGCCCTTGCAGATTTTGTGGGCCGTTAACACCAAATAACCAAAGCACTGTGGCTGTTGTATCCAAAGTACTTACAGCTTCCGTTATATGATAATTTTTCTTCACAACATTACCCCAAACGATCCACGGTATAACTGTATCGTCATCTGACGCGCTTCCATGATTAAGCCCTGACCCACCATGATCAGCTGTAATAATCACAACAAATTTTTTGTCTTTTGTATTTTTTAAAACAGTATCTTCAATAATTTTAATAGCAGCATCAACATTTTTTAAAGCTTTCATCTGAGCTGTGCTTCCCCATCCTGAAGCATGACCAGCTACATCCGCATCAGGCATATGCACAAATAAAAAATTTGGTTTTTTTGCAGCAAAATAGGCAGCTGCTAATTTTGCAGATTCAATGGCGTTATCCGCTTTAAGCGAAAATTCGTTATAACTATTTTTAACTTTCAAGTGTCTAAATTTTGTTTTTGTTGCAAAAAGTGCAGTTGAATAGCCCTGTGCTTTCAGTAATCCATGCACTGTAGGCACTTTAACTGTGCCCTTAAGGGGGTTCCAATTATTCCAATCAATTTTGTGAATTTTTGGGGTCACACCAGTTAACATCGATGTGTGCGACGGTAAAGTTTTACTAGGAAAAACAGTCCGTGCGGCAAATGTTGAACTGCCATCGGCTGTGAGTCTATTAAGATTTGGCATTTCGCTTTTAGCCATCACTGATGGTTTTCCACCATCGATACTAATCACGATCACATGATCAACACTGGCCGCAAATAAAATGTGTGTCGAAAATAATAAAGAAATAAAGCAAGCAGTGGTTATCTTAAGTAACATATTCTCCTCCGATGAGAAATTTGAAGTGACTAAAGATATGATAAATTAACTAGGATGATCTAGAGTTAGGTATTTCGTTAGTTTTAAACGCAAACTATTCTAAGGTCTGGCTAGCTGTCAGGATTTAAACAATAGCGTTTAGTTTAAGACATAAAAAAACCCGAGATTTTGTCTCGGGTTTTTTAGGTTTTAGAATAAAACGAATCTCAGATTATAAAGCGATAACTGTTGCGAGTGTGTAAGTTAACTGTTCTTTTCTGTAAAACTTTGGAGCATCAATTGTTACACCACCAGATTTTAATGCTGTCGTTGCACTGATTTCTGGATAGAATGCTAATTTTCCACCAAGGAATGTAAAACCTGCTCCAATAGCACTTATATATGCATCACCAGTTGATGTTTCTCTTTCAGAAGACATTCTGTGGTCAAAGCCAGCATTAGCGTAGGTTTGAATATTGTCATTAATTGTGTAATACGCAGTAGCGTAATGAATTAATCGAGAAGTCGCTTCAAATGAAGCTGCTCTATTAGTATTTTCATTTATGAAAGACTCTTTAGCACCAAATGATTGACGTGGATTTAAGTAATATGACACAGCCCACTTTGGGTTAAGCGTCCACTGGATTTCAGCATCTAAACGTAATTGACCGTAGAAGTGCTCTAAGTCTTTACCGTAATTTGTTGCTTCTGCAGTTGCGTTAGGAATGTAGTACCAAAATTGTGGAGCGATTGCATCTGAACCTAAAATGCCTTTAGTTTTAGTGCTAAATGTTGCCACTGTAAAACTTTGTTTTGTATTAGTTGTTTTAGAGCTGTCAAATTCGTAGCTCATGTATTGACGTAAACCAACTTTGTTGGTGTCTGTAATTTTATATGAAGCACCAGCGTAATTCACAGATCCTAAAGTCATTTCTTCAGATGTTCTAACTTGTCCGTTATCTGCAGAAGTTTCATTAACTAAAGTGATACCCCATTTTTTAGCAGGAGCCGCTGCGGGAAGAGTCGCTATTGATGCGCCAGTAAGTGGTGCTGGTAGAACTGCAGGCGCTGTTGTTTCAGTCGCTGCTTTAATTGTTGTTGCGTTTGTTGCAGCTTTTGCTTTTTTTGTGCTTGTTGTAGATTGCTGTGCTTGAGCGCCGATTGCTAAAACAAGTAAACCTAATGCTATTGTTAATTTCACGAATTTCCCCCCGGAAAAGTGTTTGTGTCTATACACACTATACGCAAACACAGTGCCATTTTTCGGAGCCAAATCAACCCTTAAATAGTGAAATGAACATAAATTTGCCCATTATATAATCTTTTCATGGGTTAAATTCGAAATTTTTCAGGGCCAAATGGTGCCATTTATCGCCTGAGTTTTATAAAAGATATTATAGTCCAGATTTTGATCATCTTTTGACAATCAACCAGCTGTCCTCACAAAATTAAATATGAATCAAAAAGTTTCTCTCGTTTTATCTGGCGGCGGTGCCCGGGGCGCTTATCAAGTTGGTGTTCTTAAAGCTGTTGCAGAAATTTTAAAATCCACATCTGACAATCCTCCTTTTAAAATTTTATCTGGATCAAGTGCCGGCGCCATTAACACGGCAAAGCTTGCGACTGGGTCTAAGAATTTTACAACAGCCACGGATGAATTAGTTCAGCTGTGGTCAAATATTAAATCTGAACAAGTTTTTAAAACAGATATATTATCATTAAATAAATTTGGTTTAGGGGCTTTGCTATCGTCTTCTAAAAAATTTAATGCTCTGTTAGACACGTCTCCCCTTAAAAAATTAATTGAAGAAAATTGCAAATTCGATCGTATTCAAACGAATTTAGAATCTGGCGTTTATGATTCCATTATCATCACAGCCAATAATTATTCAAGCAACACGGCCACTAGTTTTATTCAATCCGCGGCTAGGGTAAATCAAGAGCTGATGTTTTGGAAAGAAAGTCGTAGAAAAGCTGTTCATGCAGAATTGAAAACTGAGCATATTATGGCCTCCTCAGCGATCCCCGTTTTGTTTCCCCCGATAAACATTCAAGGCCAACCCCACGGCGATGGTTGCGTTCGCAACAACACGCCCTGCAGTCCAAGCCTACGCATGGGGGCTGATAAATTATTTGTTATTGGTGTCAGAACTCAAACGTCTGCAGAAAATATGTTAAATTCCGAACAAAAAATAAATACTGAAGCCTCAATGGTGCGTATTTTTAATACCCTATTAAATGCGGTACTTCTAGATTCTGTTGAACAAGACGTGCAAAGAATTCAGCGGATGAATGAATTGGTTGAAGAAGTTAAAAAAATAGAGCCAAAATTTGAATCTAAAAAAATTAAAATAATTCCAGCTCTTTGCATTTCCCCAAGCGTAGATATTGGTGAAATCGCCAGACAAAAAGCTCATCATATGCCGCGAATACTGCGTATGAGCATTAATGCTTTTGGTCAGCTTGATGAAGCCAGCGAAATTCTCAGTTATTTGTTGTTTGATAAAGAGTTTTGTAAGAACCTAATAGAAATTGGTTATAGTGATGCTTTAAAACAAAAAACGGATATTGAGAGATTTTTTCATGAATAAATGGTTTATCAATCAAAATAGTTATATTCGTGGTCCATTTTCAAATGAAGATGTGAAGCAATTTATTGCTAGCCATACAAATGATTTAGCCCAAGTTTACATCTGGGCCAGAGGCTATTCTGAATGGATCAGAGGCGATCGTTGGAATGATCAAAAAACTGTTGACCAGTACAAAACAGCTTCGATGACAACTCATATCCCAAAGACAAAAGAAGCTTCATCCAACAATCCAGTGCCTTTATCTAAAAATAAAACTTCAACATCCCAGGAAATACTGAAAAATGTAGTCGATCATGTTAATGTAAAGTACCGAGTTCAGTATAATTTTGTAGCGCAACCGGACATGACTTTTGATGAACTCATTCAATTTACATCCAGATCAAATGATGTTTCAAAAATTGCTGTTTATGATAAAAAAGGCAATGAATGGAAAGACATTTATAGCATACCCCAAGTCGTTGCAAAATTGGGGATCACTCGTCGTAAAGGCCAAAGGGTCCCCATATTAGCACAATTCACAGGAACAAAAGCTTTCGATAAAAACCAAATGACTCAAAAAGTAATTACGATCAGTATCGGCGGAATAGGAATCACTGAAAATTTTGATTTAAAACT
>JAYTPA010000111.1:0-13669 GCA_043747495.1 Bdellovibrio sp. | reverse complement strand
TTTTCTAAATTGGAATAAAAACTAATTCCCGAAGTGTTCATACTCATTTCTTGGCATCCGATCATCCCCTGCATAACAGCACCTGAAAAATCACTTTCTGATATAGGCAGGTGGCTGCTGAAGTTTTTAAGTAGATTCAGTCTGGTTTCTAAATCCAAGTTTTCAAAAACATTTTTTAAAAAATCATTAAGCATTTTCTGAGAATCATCAGTATAAAGCAGCAAAGAAGTCAGTCGTGAAAACCAATTTTTTTGTAAATTGGGATGTGCTGAGTACTCGATGACTTTGCTTTGAATACCTTCAGTTAATTCATCAAAATATTTTTGTATATAAAATTGTCTTGTTAGATTCTGGTAAAAAATATCATCACTGCGATAGACAGTGCCCTCAAGAATGACTGCACGTGTTTGGTCTGGGTAGAAATGACCAAAAAGATGTGCTGGTATTGTTCCATAGGAGACACCGTAAACTGATACCTGGTCTAATTTTAAATGTTTTCTTATTTCGTTGATGTCCCGAGCTGTGTGTTCAGATCTGTAAAAAGAGCGATCTAAAAATGTTATTTTATTTAGGGGTTTAGAACAAGCAATCCCCCGTTGATCAAAGAATACGACATTCCAATCAGGTAAATCAAAAGACGACTCATGTTCATTGCTACCGGGCCCACCAGAAACAAAAATCATTGTTTTTAGTTTTCGATTAAATGTTTTTTTAGTCCAAGCATAAATCAAAGATTTTTCTGATTTTTTGTTTTCATAGCGGTTGGGAATCGTAACCCAAATAGGGTATTCATTTTCTAAATTTTGACAGAATTCAGATCCTGATTTGTAAGGCGTGTTCAATGCGGGATTGGCAATATCAGTCAGCAATTGGGCTTGTAATTTGATACTTAAAAGTAGAATTAACAAAACTGATTTCATTTCAGAAATATAACATTTTTTAAGGTCTTAAAATCAAAAATAAGACAGCTTTGTAGGTCTTACAAAGCTGTCAAAAGTTTTAACACTTAAGATGAATTCTATTGGATTTCAATTTTTTTTGTTCGGGTTGTTTCAGGTATTTTTGTCAGCGTCAGCTCTAAAACTCCATTTTCGTATTTGGCATGAATATCATCCGAAACAGTTTCGGGAAGCAGGAATTGCCGTTTGAACTGGCCGTAAGATCTCTCAAAAATTCCATTCGCCTTATTCTTGTCTGAATGCTCATCTTTTCTTTCACCGGACACAATCAAGTATTTATCTTTAATTTCAATTTCCAAGTCGTCTTTTTTTACACCGGGCAAATCAAAACTAAGTAAATAAGATGTTTCGGTTTCGACAGAGTCAACGGCCGGTAGAAAAGATGCAGGTCTTTCAAATTCATTCCAAATATTCGATAGTAAATTTGACTGTATATTTGGTTGTGCGAAATTGATTTTAAAAAATGGCGCTAGCGTTCTCATATTTAATCTCCTTTGTTTTTTTAGTTTTCCATTTTTGAATACGACGTCTTAATTGGCCCGTGATTCTTTCACTGACTTCTTTTAGACTTGAATTTGTAGCTGAAGCGAAAAAAGGGCCCACAGAGGTTTGTATTTTCACAACTCCTTTAAAGTGGTCTCTTTTTTTGACGAATGACGCCTTTAATATAGCACCACGCGGTGATTCTAATTTAAGTTCGTTTAATATGGATTCAATAAAATCCTTGGTAAAATCAGATGGGTGAAATCCTTGATACTGAACGTAAAAATCGTCGTATGTCATAAATCCCTCCTGTATGACAAACTAAATTTGAGATCTGTTTTATTTATGTCAAGGCCTTGAAAATTGATTCTAAATAAAGCCAATGTCAGCTAGACTTTGGTTAAATAAATGATTTCAAAGGAAAAAAATGATATTAACAGCACGTATAAAAAAATTAATTTATCTTTTTATTTTATGTAGTTTTTTAATTCTAGAAGTTAACGCAATGCCTATTGTTATTGGGCATCGTGGCGCAAGTGGTTACCGGCCTGAGCACACGATTGAATCTTACCGATTGGGCATTGAAATGGGTGCTGACTATATTGAACCTGATTTGGTCAGTACAAAAGATCATGTACTTATTGCTAGACATGAAAATGAAATATCTGGAACGACAAATGCAGCTGATATTTTCCCGGACAAAAAAAACACAAAAGAAATAGACGGTGTTAAAGTCACGGGATGGTTCACTGAAGATTTAACATTAAAAGAAATTAAACAACTTAAAGCCAAAGAACGTTTGCCTTACCGCGATCAAAAGTACAATGGTCAGTTTGATATTCCAACTTTAGAAGAAATTATTGATTTCGTGAATAAGAAAGAAAAAGAGCTTAATAAAAAAATTGGAATTTATATAGAAACAAAACACCCCTCATATTTTAAAAGTATTAATTTACCTTTAGAGAAAAAAATAGTTGGAGCACTCAAAAAAAATAAATTGATTGATAAAACTTCAAAAATTTATATTCAGTCTTTCGAAATATCAAACCTACAAGAACTTAAAAAAATGACGAATGTGAATTTAGTTTTTTTAATGGATGAAAAGCAAAAGATCCCTTTTGATTATCAAATGAAGAACATAAAAACAACTTACGGTGATTTAACAACTGATGAAGAGCTTAAAAAATTAGCTTTGGTGGTTTCTGGCATTGGTCCCTACAAAAGACTGATTTTACCTGAAAACGACAAGGGTGAATTAGGACCCGCAACTGATCTGGTCGCACGAGCACAAAAGTTAGGGTTGAAAGTTCATCCTTACACATTTAGAAGTGATCAAATAAACTTGCATAAAAGTTATAATAAAGATGCAATGAAAGAGTACATTGAATTTTTCAAATTAAATGTGGATGGTGTTTTTTCAGACTTCCCTGACGTGGCCATTCAAGCCCGCGAAAGATATTTGAAAGAAAATAAAAAATAAAGGATTAAATATGAAAGCTGCTTTTAAGTCTTTAGTGTTAATTTGCTTTTTTATAATGACTGCATGTACAAATAAATCAGATCAAACAACTGTTTGGATATACACATCGCTTTATAAAGATACAATTTCAAAACTTACGCCGCAGCTTGAAAAAGATTTTCCAAATGTAAAGTTTCAGTTTTATCAGGCTGGTTCAGAAGAAGTGGCAGCAAAAGTTCAAGCTGAATCATTGTCTGGTCAAATTCAAGCTGATATTTTAATTTCTTCGGATCGTTTTTGGTATGAAGATCTATCCCGCCAAGGGTCTTTGTTGGCCTACAAACCTAAAAACACAGATCAAGTTACTGAACCTTACAAAAATAAGGATGGCTTTTACACGACTCTGAGCTTTCCAGTCATGGTCATAGCTTATAATTCAGATGTGGTTAAAGAAGCGGATGCTCCAAAGTCTTTTTCTGATTTACGCCAAAAAAAGTGGAAAGATAAAGTGTCTTCAGGTAGCCCTTTAGCTTCAGGTACAAATTTTACGACCGTGGCTTTTCTAGTTAAAAAATATGGTTGGGAATATTTTAATGATTTACGTGAAAACAATTTTATTGCTGAAGGTGGAAATTCTGGAGTTATTCGTAGGTTACAAAGCAAAGAACGCCCTGTTGGTATCGTGCTTCTTGAAAATATACTGCGTTTAACTGAAACGGATTCAAGAATAAAGTACGTGATTCCTGATGATGGCGTTATTTTACATTCTAATGTTTTGGCCATTGTTAAAAAAGCAGCCCATCAAGAAATTCACCAAAAAATAGCTGATTGGTTTTTTGAAAATCCAAGCCAAAATATGATGGCAGATTCTTTTATGTATCCAGCGATTTTATTGAATCAGAAAAAAGACAGTGAGCCTTTGAAGATACCGGATAATTTACCAAAATTCAGTGTGATCACATCAAAAAATATACCATGGTCCAATGAATTCGTAAATGAAACATTAAAGACACGTGAAGAAATCAAAAACAAATTTTCTAAGATTGTTTTTTAGTGAAAAAATCTGTTTATGTTTTTTTACTGACTGTCGTCGTTAGTCTTTTTTTAGCTCCTTTTATTTATCTTTTTTTAATGCCTAATGCCGACCACTTTCAAAAAGTTTGGGCACATGCCAATACAATTAAAGCTATTCAGAACACATTTATCATTTCAATAGCAGTTGGTTCAATTTGTGTGTTGTTGGGTTTGCCATTGGCTTGGGTTTTAACACGAACTGATTTAAAATTTAAAAACAGTTTGCGGTCTTGGTTTTGTTTACCCTATGCAATCCCCCCATTTGTAGGTGCTATTGGTTGGATTATCTTAGCCAATCCCAGCAGTGGAATATTAAATCAGTGGTTTAAGCTGCATTTGAATATATACAGTTTCAGTGGGCTTATTTTTGTTGAAGTCAGTTTTCTTTTTACATTTGTGTTACTAACAGCTTTATCAGTGATGGATAATTTAGATTCTTCATTGGAAGAAGCTGCCAAATTATCTGGTGCTTCGCCAGGGCAAGTGTTTATTCATATTATCTTACCCTTACTAAAACCGGCGTTGATGACTGGTTTTGTGCTTTCTAGTTTAGCGACAGCTGCAAGTTTTGGTGTTCCTGCATTAATCGGTGGACCTGCACGTATTTATTTAATGACCACACAAATTTTCACATTTCAAAGATTGGGGACAACAGAAGGGCTTCAATTGGCCATTGCAACTTCAGTTGTCTTAGCAGGTTTTTCGTTAATTGTTTTGTATTTTAATCAACTGATCATGAGTCGCAATAAAGTAAACACAATTGGCGGCAAATCATCACAAAAGACTTACATGAAACTTCATCATTGGAATACGCCATTATTATTTTTATTACTGGCTGTGCTTTTTATTATTTTTATTTTGCCGATCACAGCCTTGTTTTTGTCAGCTTTAAGCCCGATTCAGGGTTCGTGGAATTTAAGTGCTCTCAGTTTTATTAATTTTAAAAGAGTATTGTTCGAAACTGATGAGACAGGTCGTGCCATTGCGCAGTCTTTGTTTTTAGGGTTTTGTGCAGCAATTATCAGTACTATTTTTGCTTTCTTTTTTAATTATTTTGTATATCGAAGTAAATGGATAGGACGTCATTTAGCTAGCGTATTAATGAGTGTGCCTTTTACAATACCAGGCACTGTGGTTTCGTTAGCAGTAATTCTTTCATTCAGTCGCGGGTATTTTGGCTTTGGCCCTTCACCTTATAACACGCTGTGGATTATTCTTATTGCCTATATTATTAAATACATGAGCCTAGGTGTAAAAACCGTTGGTGATGGTTATCAACAGATTAATGCCTCTTTAGAAGAAGCGGCTCGGATTTCCGGAGCTAATTGGTGGCAAGTGATGATAACGATATATTGGCCGCTTCTGAAGTCTTCCTTAGTGGCTTCAGTATTTCTTATATTTATGCCTGTGGTTTCTGAATTAACAATGACAGTATTACTAACAGGGCCGGGTTTAGAAACTTTAGGCCCATTGATATTTCAGTTTCAAGAGTATTCAGATATTGGTGGCGGCGGGGCAGCCGTTTTATCAGTTTTAGTTGTTAGTGTTATCTTAGCGTTAAACTTTAGTTTGAAGAAAATTTCTCATGGGAGATATGGTTTATGAGTGAAGTTGTTTTTAAAAACGTCGGTAAAAGCTTTTTAAATAAAAATTCAAACATTAAGTCAAATGCAGATCAATCGTGGGCTGTGAAAAATTTGAATTTTAAAATTCAAAATTCTGAATTTGTCAGTTTTTTTGGGCCCTCGGGTTGTGGTAAGACGACAACTTTAAGAATGATTGCTGGGCTTGAAGAAAATACGGAAGGTCAAATTTACTTCGATCAAGATATTGTGTCAGATCCAAAAAATAATAAGTATTTAGTCCCAGAAAAAAGAAATGTAGGTATGGTTTTTCAGTCCTATGCTGTGTGGCCTCATATGTCAGTTTTTGAAAATGTAGCGTATCCATTAAAATTGAGAAAATTAAATAAAAGTGTGATTCATGACGAAGTTCAAAAGATTCTAAAGACAGTTGAACTTGATGGATTAGAGAAACGCAGGCCCCATGAATTATCAGGCGGTCAGCAGCAAAGGGTCGCTTTAGCCCGTGGTTTAGTGATGAAACCAAGAATATTGCTTTTAGATGAGCCGCTTTCGAATTTAGATGTGAAGTTACGTGAGAAAATGCGTCGGGATATACGACAAATACAAAAAGATTTTAAATTAACTATGGTCTATGTCACGCATGATCAAGTTGAAGCTTTTCAGATGAGTGATCGTATTTTAATTATGAATCATGGCGAAATTCAGCAGATCGGAACACCGACTGAAATTAGAAATCAGCCTGCAAATGAATTTGTTAAAGATTTTATTCAATAGGTCCTGTAAAATAGAAAAGCATTTTCTTTCAGTTGTCTCATTTTTGTAGATATTATTTTTTTACAATACTTTATAAATTTTAATTTAGTGTGTAAGTTTTATCTATTTATGCATGGACTGTGCTTATATTCTTTCTAAAAACTAAAAAATAATTTTATTTTTTTTGATCAAAACAATGACATAATTTTTTTTTGATCAAAAAAATTAACTTTCTATGATTTGTTTCATTATGAATAATCAAAAAGATATCCATGACTTAACACAGAAAAAAAAACTGCACTGTCTACTTTTCCAACTTGGCCTAAGTCTTGCCTATACTTAGATCTGGAGGCTATTTTTATGAAAACACAATTATTCAACAATTTAATGATAACAGCACTAGTCGGTTGTGTTGGTTTTTTTACTTCATGCAGTAAAATGAAGTTTACTGATGTGTCTGCACTTAAAGCGACTCAATCTGAACAAGCCATAGATATACCAACAGATGCACCAAATTTAGAGGACTTTCCTATTATAGATGTTCCGCCAGCGCCACCAGTTGTTGTGCAACCAGCGCCTCCGGTGGATGTTCCGCCAGCTCCACCAGTTGTGGTGTTGCCGCAGTATCAAAAAACATCAGGACTTTGTGCTAGTGATAGCTCAACGTCAGTGACATCATGTTTAAAGTGTCAGGTCCCCACAGTTTCAAATCCCGAACCTATGCTAGGTGTAAAAGCCAAACGTCTACTAGATATTATGACAATGGCTTGCCAGGTTCCAAACAAATGGGATCCAGTGGGCTATAAAGCACCGTCACGAGAGCAAATCATTGCTAAAATCAGTCGTTGCACAGATTTAGCTTATCCAGATTCAAAAGTTTCTAAATCACAAGCTAAAACATTAGCGGGCTTACTAGATCCGAATGATAATTCATTAAGAATAAAATTGTTTAGTAAATATTTTTATGTTCCACCAGAATCAAATAACTTTGAAACTCATTTTGGTTTTAATGGCCAAGAAGTTCGTCAGATGTATTGCAACAACGAAGCGGTTTCAAATAATGATTTGTATGCTCCACAATATTATCAAAGTATTACTACACCGTGGGATGCAGGTGTTCCATTAGTTTACAAAAATGGTAACGTGTATAGAAATCAACTTAAAGCGTGTATGCAAGAGAGTTTAAATAATCCGTGGTCACCAGCACCAGTAGTGACTAAATCTTGCCGCTATGAAACAATGTCAGGTCCTAACGGAGTTGCAATCACTGCGCAATTAGAAAAATGGTTAGCTGACGGACATAAAGTAGGTATCGATATTCTGGCTCAAGGTCTTTGTGGGTCTGTAACATCGGCTTACGACCATGTTAATGCATCTGGTGATGTTGCAATCGGTGCCTATATTTGTGAATAGTTTTTTTCAGTTTATTAAAAATAATTTTCATCATACGGTCACCATTTTACTGGTGGCCTTTTTGCTTTTGAAAATTCCCGATATCTTTAAAATATATCAAAAACACGGTGAAGTTCTGCCATCAGGCCAGATAGTCAGCTTAAACAACGAAGTTCTAACAATTCCATCAAATCAAAAACATGTACTAATATTTTGGGCCACTTGGTGTGGACCCTGCAGTGTAGAATTAGGTCGAATACAAAACCTCATAGATAAAAACCAAATTAAAAAAGAATCTGTGCTAGCTATTTCTATTGGCGAAAGCCCGCAGATAGTTAGGTCCTATGTTGAAAATAAAAAATACACTTTCCCTGTTGCGATCGATTTGGACGGTGCAGTGGCTAGTCTTTATGGTGTGAATGGCACGCCAACAATATTATTAGTTAATGAAAATAAAGAAATTCATTGGATGACAGTAGGAATTAGTCCTAGTTTAGAACTGAGGCTTAAAAGTTTTTTAAACCCCTAGAATTTTTATTAAATCTTACAACTTATTTTAGTGTAGATTTCTCAGCTGCTGCTGTGATTACTCCATTGATCTCGCTAACCATACTTTGTTTGGCTGAGATTGGTGATGGAACTCGAAGAAGTGCTGCAGAACTCGAGAGTAGGTTTCCGTAATCTCTTGTTCGATCACCGTCACCGATAGTTCCAGATTTACCGCTGCCTGCTTTCATTTGCCCTAAAATCATAGGGCCTTGAATTGCTCCAGAATAAAAAACGCCACTGCTGGCAGGTCCTCTATGGTCTGATCCTGTACCGGCTGATTGTGGGTTGCGATTGAAATCACCAACAACTGCGATAACTGTATCGTTAAAAATCTGAGCATTTTTCAGCTGTGAAATTAGTTCAAGTAAGCAAGCTGCATAAGCTCTCCAGCTATAAGTGTTTTTGACTAAACTGATCATGACACCAACGAAGTGTTCATCAGCTCCTGTGAATGAGCCAGGATTAATTGTGAGAGAGTGTGTCAGTTTGTTAACAAATAAGTATTCAGCCAATGCCATCTGACGCGCCAGTCGACCCATTGTGCCATCAGTGGGAATAAGTGTTCTAAGGTCAGGCGTTGTGATCAACATATTAGTTTCAGTATATCTATAGGTTGTGCCTCTGGTTGATGTTGATCCAATGGGTAGATCGCTGATTCCTGGGATTGGATTGTTTATATCAAGTGATCTTCTTATTAATCCTTCGTATTTAGCAACTGTTGCTGTCCAGTAAGTACTGATTCCGTTTAAAGAGTAGGCCATTAGTTCAGCCACAGTTTTTTGATCGGTTGCAATACTGTTTGCGTCGAAATGTTCAGCCTGCGAATGTTTTTGTAAACTAGTCATCGAGGCGTTGATGTAACTTTGCAGCTGTTCTTTTTTTGAATTAAAAGTAGCTGATGTTATTGTTGTAAAAGGAGACATGAGATCTTGAATTAAATTACTTTTCCCATCTTCTCTGAGATTAACATTTGCAAAACCTTTTTTTGATTTATAGTTTAACAAGCTGCCGCCACAAGAAATTGCTTTAATAGGTGAGTCACCATAATCTCCAGGCATAGCTGTGAAGCTTTGCATAGCGCCCAGTGGAGTGAATATATTCGCTCTTGAAATATCATGAGAATCATTTCCTGAATCTAAACCTTGTAGTGCTAAAAGATTATCAAGTAAATCAGCCATCGGTCTTGTCCCACCATTAACAGTTGGTAGATCAAATTGCCACATCCACGGCGCATGAATTCCTTTTAAAGGCACTGTTGCATGTTCGGCGCTAGTGTATCGACCGTCGATTGATTTATATTTTGTACTAGTCTGTAAATTCGGTATAAATCCAGCTGAATTATAGGGATTCAAAAATTGATCAAAGACCCATCTAGGAGGGCCTCCTTCTAATTGAATGTACAGTAATCTTCTGGGGTTTAATTTTAATTCAGCTGCATACGCATTAGTAGCTAATCCACTGATGAGACTTTGAGTCAGCAATTGAAGAGGGCTCAGTGCTGCACTCGAGCATGCAGCGCCTAAAAATTGTAACAGTTCTCTGCGTTTTAATTCTTTAAGTTTACTCATATGATCCCTTTTAAAATGAACTATCCGATTTTTGATACTGTGTTGAATTTAAAATATCTGTGATTAATAGTCTTAAGTTGTTGTGTTGGCGTAAATTTTTACCTAATTGAATAACGTAATTTCTATGGGATAGAGCAGTTGTGTTTAGTTTTGGATTATTAGGATCTGAAATGTCTCCATTAAAAATAGATACTCCAGTGAAATATTCATAATAGCGCTTGGCTGTACAAATATAAAGATCATCTTGATCTAAAATTTTTGCGGCTAATTCGTTAACTCCAGACACATTTGTATCTACTAATTCACCTTGATAGTTTCTGAAATAAAGTGTTCCGTTAGGTGGTCGTTCACTATAATTTGCATCTGCAGCAATAGGCCATTTTTCTTCTGCTGGCAGTGTAGGGGTTGGAAAA
This sequence comes from Bdellovibrio sp., assembly GCA_043747495.1. Classification (GTDB taxonomy): domain Bacteria; phylum Bdellovibrionota; class Bdellovibrionia; order Bdellovibrionales; family Bdellovibrionaceae; genus Pseudobdellovibrio. Next base: position 3,433 of record JAYTPA010000111.1, on the reverse strand, counting down.
TTAATAAAAGTGGCACCACGACTTAGACTAACTTTGGACTCTGAGCCAAAACTAGTATAGCGTGCATGACGAACAACAGATGAGATTCTATCCATCGACGCGTGACACTGGACGCATCCTGTAGATATTCTAAATGCGACATCACTTGTTGGTGCAACGAACGGAACAGCATCAGCTATTCGAATCACAGGAAGTTCTCTGCAAAAAAGGTCTCGGTAAACGCTGCGTCCCCATTTGCGTGGCATAGCTAGTCCGCCATTGGCTATAAATTCATTGCTTTGATTTATGTTCAATAGGGCATAGGTATAATTGCCAAGAAGCCCGCCACCCAAAGAGCCGTATAAAGGAACTGTTCCTGCTTGATCATGTTTAATTAAACCACCGATAGCTGTTGAGCTAACAATAGCAGGATAGTTAACCATGGTCGCAGTTGTTTCTGTGACGCCAATAAGGGGGCCACGAGGGGCAAATCGTAAAGGTTGTTCTGTCATTGATTTAATAAGGTAGTTTGTAATCGGTAAATTAGTCTGTGCACCAGATACCGGATTCATTGTTGTTCGGACAGGTAAAAATATTTTTTGACCCGACAAGATGGATCTGAAATTGGGTGTTGGTTCAAGTAAAGCTTTTGTGAAATAAAGAGCTGGTGTGGATGTGTCCCAGAAGTCTCTTGATCCATCAGTCCAAGCAGGAGATGTAACATCAATGTTAGTAAAGTCTTTAGCAGTGAACCAAGATGAATGTAAATTATGAAGAGTTCTTACAATAGATAAAGATTCTGGGTCAGATGGGTTTGCGATCATAGATTCATTATTTGAAAAAAGAGCTTTATTGAAAACTTGCAAGCAAGCTTGCACAGGAGAAATAGACCCAGCGACAACTTGTTGGGCCAGCTGTGATTTTATATTGACTCTTTCGCTAGTTATTTGAGCGTAGCATCGTGCGTATATGGCTAGAGGACTTAATTTTTGTGCCGCATTTAAAGAGGCTGAAAATAACAAGCATAGACTCAGAATGGAAATTTTTACTGACGTAATCATAACATCTCCATCAAAGGTGAAGCACACAATGTGTATAAAACAAATCTCCAGGCATCTGTTGGCGTTTGCGCTAAACTGATAGCTGCTTGATGTTGATTTACTAAATTATCTAAAACTTCGTCTGAAATAGAGCGACCTGGGTAGAACAAACTGTAAACCGTCTTAACATTTGAGCTATTCGCAGGAGACATAATAGTTAGCCCAGCATTAGTTAAAGCCGTTGTTACAGCTTCGTCTTGGCTTGTGATTTCCTCGCAAGCTCTAACTAAATAAGCTTTTCTTAATGGGCTAGTGACTGCTTTGAATGTGGCTACTGAGTGTCCTGGATCGGCGCAGTTGCCTTCATACCGATTGCACGAACCACCAATAAATAAAATTTGGTTAGTAATACGTTTTGCTATACGATCTTTAATTGTGTTTGACTGAGCTGATGTACTGGCTGGATTTACAAAAATTGATTTCATTGTTGACGACATATAATGAGCATTGCCTATATTAATTTTAACATCGACAGCCAAAGCCCCGGTCGCAGCATCGTCATTTGAAATTTCATTGATGCGGTCTAAAGCCGGCCCTAGAGAATTGAGTTCCACAGATGAATAATTATTTTTTAATTCAAAGCAGCCAGTGCTACAAAATAAAAAAAACAAACTATGCAGGATCGTATTCAAATATTTATAGTTATTTTTTATGTTCATGACTTACTTTTCGGTCTAATTTCCAATTACTAAATAAGCAAAAGTTAGACAGTACAGAGTCATGTTGAATGATTTAGCACTGAAAATACTGTCACACTTGTAGTCAACCCAAATCTTAAAATGAGACAGCATTTTTTAGTCATGAGAGGATGTGATTTTCTCATGATTATGCAAAGCAAACGGTAGAAGAACGATTTTATATTTTTCTGTAAATAATGATAGTATTACTGAAAGTTATTGGTTCCAAACTGGGTTGTTAATTTAAATTTGGTTCTAAAATAATTCGTGTTATAATGTAAAGCATGAAGAAAACAAAATCTAAACAAGAAAATGAACAAACAAAAAAAGATCAAAGCTATTTGCATGGCTATACAGTGAAAGAACAAGATCGTTTAATTCATCAAGCCCGTTTCCTTGAACCCTATGTATATGCGGGGATCGATTTAGAATATAATAAAAAGCTTTTAGAAGTCGGCTGCGGAGTTGGTGCTCAGACAAAAATCTTAACAAGACGATTTCCTGATTTAAAAATTGACGGTGTTGATTTGTCACCGGAGCAATTAAATACTGCGCGAATCACGCTAAAAGATGAAATTAAATCCAAACAAGTCAGACTTTATAAGCAAGATGCGCAGAAGTTATCTATGCCGGATGCAGGTCAGTATGATTCTGCATTTGTGTGTTGGTTTTTAGAACATGTGCCAAAGCCTATTGATGTTTTAAAGCAAATTCGTAAACAAGTTAAAAAAGGCGGAAAGATTTATATTTCTGAAGTTTTTAATCAGACTTTATTTATGGATCCATACAGTCCAGCTTACTTAAAATATTGGTTTGAATTTAATGATTACCAGTCAGCTATTAAAGGGCATCCATTTATTGGGGCACAGCTGGGTAATCTATTAAAAGAAGCAGGGTTTGTTGATATTCAGACTGAAATCCGTCCTTTTCATTTCGATTCCCGTGAATCTGAAAAAAAAGAAGCTTTCACTGAATATTTTTTCCAAATATTACTGAGCGCTGAAAAAACTTTGTTGAAAGAAAAAAGAGTTACAAGTACAGACATTGAAAAAATGAAAAAAGAAGTTGAAAAAGTCAAAAAAGAAAAAAATTCGGTCTTTTTTTATGCTTTTATGAGAGCCACGGCTAAAGTCCCGTAGATTGATATTTTACCTCTAAACTGAAAAATCCCTAGACAGTCTTTTAAGGATTAAATGATCACTGATTATTTTCCGAAAAGATGTCTATGATGAAAAAAATATTACAAACAATTGTATTTGTCGTTTTAATTTCAATTCTTAATAGCCAGTCTGCGCTGGCTATGTCACAGGGGCCGTTACCACCAGATGAATCCTCAAGCGTGCCAGCTGTGCCTTATGTTGAAGGCGATATTATCTTTATCCAAAGCCAAACAACGCAAGCAGCAGCTTTGCGTGAAGCCACTGGTTCAGTTTGGACCCATGTCGGCATTATCGTTAAAAATAAATCCAAATGGGCTGTCGCCGAAGCTATTGGGCCATTAAAAACAACACCGATCGCTGATTTTATTGCACGCAGTAAAAACAAATCACATAAAATTATGCGTTTTAAACATTTCGATCGTAAGACAATGCTTAAATCTCTTTATGCAACGCTACCAAAATATAATAAGCCCTATGATATTTATTTTGAATTTGATCAAAACAGAATTTATTGCAG
>JAYTPA010000110.1:0-20471 GCA_043747495.1 Bdellovibrio sp. | reverse complement strand
GAACGTGAAGCTAATCAAACACAAACAGTGTGTGAAAAACAGTTAACTGAAGTGATTTCAGATATTGATAAATCAAAAAGAATTGTGATTGCTTACGAACCTGTTTGGGCGATTGGTACAGGAAAAGTCGCAACAGTTGAACAAGTTCGTGAAGTTCACTTGCAAATTTATCATAAAATGAAATCTTTAGGTTTTAATCAGTTTGAAATTTTATACGGCGGTAGTGTTAAGCCTGATAATGCGAAGCAATTAGGTGAAATACCCCACGTCGACGGTTTCCTGATTGGTGGGGCTTCGTTAGAAGTCGATAGCTTTTTAAAAATCTGTAACGCTTAAATTAAGTTCCAGTTCCTTTGAGGTGAAAACAGATAATTCCACTGACATGATTAGCGTCCATAATTAATGTGCCATCAGTGAATCCAGTTTCAGTCGTTAATATTTCAATCGACTGACCTTGTGTCGATGAGCATTTAACTACACCTTTGAAATCAGATTGTGTTTCAGAATCTACACAAGTAAAGCCTTCAGCTTTTTTAAAATCAAAAGACACTGTAAATTGATTATCTTTTTTAACGACATCAAGACGTTCAATATTTTGATTGAACGGAGGTCTGCAAGATACGTTAAGATCAGCAGCGTAAACAGATGATGTCGCTGACATAAAAACTAAAAGAGTTAGAAGTGTTTTCAAAAGTAATTCCTCCATGTTTATTACTCACAAGGAGAAAGAACAACAACTTGATTTACACCAGATTTAATTTTGGTAAATGTCACAGAACGTAGGTGTTCAACACCATAGCCTTGAGGGCTTGTTTTTGCTGTTGATCTTTCTGCAATCAAAACCATGGTGTTACCATTTTCAAGTTGTACTGTATCAAACCAGGCTAACTCAAGACTAGCGTCACAGCGCGCGACTCCAACAACTTGTAGTGCAGTTAATTCTTGTGAAGAAAGTTCACTTTTTTCTGCAGCTTGTACAGTATTGATTAGACCTAATAACGCTATTAAAATTATTGCTTTCATAAGATTTCCTTTTTTTTAATTATTTTTCACATCTAACAGGCATAGAAAATGTTTCGCTACATCTGAAATATGTATCCATACCAGATTTAATTCCCAGCTTTAGTTCGTCGTCAGCAGATAGCTGCACGAATTTAATTTTCTTTACAGACTCTGTAAGAGTTTCTTCGAAATCTACACCGTCATTATTTGGTCCACATTCTGCTTCAACAACTTTCGTTGAACGTACATCTACGCCAATGATTTGAAGTTTGTTATCACCATCGACGTCTTGATTTTCAGAATCATTAATATCCCAAATTTCAACTTCAACATTTGAACCTTTTAGTGAAAGTCCGTAGGCACCGCCAAGAGGGTAATTACCTTTATATTTTAGTGAATGAGTTTGCGATTCGCATGTTTCAGCACGGTAGGCGTGTGTTGCGAATGCAGATTGAGAAATAACAAGAGCTAAAAATGTGATGATTATTGCTTTCATAAGATTTCCTTTTTTAATTTGTATCGTTTAGAGATCATTTAAATAATATTTTTAATCTTTGATAACTGAACAAGATAATTCAATAAATTGACCATCATTTTTTATATCTTGAAGAAAGATTTCACCTTCATTATCAGAAAGAGCTTTTTGACTTAACTGAGTAAAAGTATAGTTCTGAGTATTTTCGATCATCATTTGAATGATACGGTTTGATTTAAACTGAACTGTTGCTTTCAATACGCCCTGTTCATATTTTAAAACAGTATTTGTTGAAACAGCTTGGGTTTCGGTTTTGATTGAATCTTCATTAACAGCATCACCTGTTCTAGAAACACATTTGATCATGTCGGCAGATGCAGTTGCAGATAAAATAAGAGTCGCAAGCACGATTAGTTTTTTCATAAGGTTTCCTTGTTTTAGTGGGTTATTTTAATACCTACTTGTTTATATTATTTAACTCGGCAACTGGCTTCGATTTCTAAGATTTCGTAGTTTTCAAAAGTAATTCCACCATGTGTATAGCTTACATTAGCTAATTTTTTATTTGAACTAACAGCCATTGAAACGCTGATGTTCTTAACCTCATCTGAAACGAAAGCATCTAAAATTTTCCATTTTTGTCGACATGAGCGTTAACATATAAAGCTTTATTGCCTTTTATCCCAGTAACAGAAAACATGACTGCAGCTTCATTTTTATCTAAAGTTTGTGTGTAAGATTCCTCTTTCAAAACGATAGCTTTTGCTTCCTCAATACGTCCAACATCTGAAGAATCAGAAATTTTTACTTTACACGTAATATCAGCAGAAAATGCTGCTGAACTCATTAATAGTAAGCTGATTACAGTGATTAGTTTTTTCATAAGGTTTCCTTTTTCTACGATTTGTTTGTTTTATGGTTCATGAAACTTCTTGCCAGAAGCGGTCCAAAATCAAAACCTGTATATTTGATTACGAAACAAAATACTGACTAAATGTTCTACATTGAGACAAATTAAGTTGGTCTTTATGGGGCTGGCTAATCGCTTTTAAATTCGTCTGGATTGCATTTAAGGCTATCGCGTCAAGTCAATGCGCAGGTGAAAAAGCCACATTCAATTGTAAGACGTATTGATGTAGGAATCAGCTGGGTTCAGTTTTGCAATATTAGTATTTCATCATAAACTACTACAAAGGCGGCCTAACATGTCTGATAAATCAAGCGAACTAGAACACTGCCATTTCAGACGATGTCATATTTGTGGAACAATGAACCAGCGCGATTCGCAGCTTGTTGATAAGTGCAGTGCCTGCAATAAATCCTTGGCTCCGTTCGTATTTTTTGACGAGAAAAAAGCCCTGGGTTTATCTGCTGACGAAAGTCCTGAAGATCGGGCTAAAAAAACGTGCACAGTTAAAATAACAAGGCTAGCCACGCAAACTATTTATCCACCAATTTGGGGTATTACCGTATACTGGTGACATGAAAGTAACCCTTCAAGACATTAAGAACGCCCAGCAAACAATTAAAAATATTATTAATGTAACCCCGTGTGATTTTTCAAGATCAGCCACTGATATTGCTGGCTCAGAAATCTATTTAAAATTAGAAAACACACAAAGAACGGGTAGTTTTAAAATCCGTGGAGCGTCCAATAAAATTATGAGCCTGACTGAATCAGAAAAGGCTCGCGGAGTCATTGCCTGTTCGGCAGGTAATCACGCGCAGGGTGTGGCGTTAAGTTCAACAATGAATAAAGTAAAATCAATTATCGTGATGCCGGTGAACGCACCGATCGCAAAAATTGAAGCCACAAAAAAATACGGGGCTGAAGTCATTTTACATGGCCAAATGTTTGATGAATCTAAAGAGTACGCTTTAAAATTAGCTGAAGAAAAAAAATATGTTTTTGTTCACCCTTATGAAGATGAAAAAGTGATCGCAGGACAAGGAACTATTGGCTTAGAAGTTCTAGAACAGATTTCTGATTTAGATAGTATTGTTGTACCAATCGGTGGTGGTGGTCTTATTAGCGGAATCGCGATCGCTGCAAAAAGTATTAATCCAAAAATAAAAATAATTGGTGTGCAAACAGAACTTGTTTCCACGATGACCCAAATGTTTTTAACAAAAACATTTAAACCAATGACCCAAGCAGTGGCGACATTAGCTGACGGTATAGCCATTAAGCAACCCAGCCAAGTGATGTTTGATTCATTTATTTCAAAGTACGTTGACGAAGTCACTACGGTCAGTGAAGGCCAAATAGCTGAAGCCATTGTGTTTTTATTAGAGCGAGCTAAAACAGTTTCTGAGGGCTCAGGTGCAGTGGCCTTAGCTGCGGCTTTATCAAAGAAAATAAATTTAGGTCATAAATCTTGTATGTTAGTTTGCGGCGGCAATATCGATTTAAATATTGTATCTGATATTATTAATCGCGGACAAATTCAGCGCGGACGGTTGTGCGAATTGTCGGTGATAGTGCCTGATGTGCCGGGTAGTTTAAGTCGTCTGACGCAAATTATTGCCGAAAACCGTGCTAACGTTTTAGAAGTTCATCATGACCGTTTAAGACAAGGTTTAAGTCTTAAGGAAACCCGTATTGATTTCGTTTTAGAAACAACATCACATGAACACATTCAAAAAATCATTCAAGAGCTAGAAAAAATCGGCGCTAAAATTTCTTAGTTTAATCTAATAATTTTAGTAAATAAGCTTAAAACCAGCACTCATTTGGTAGTCATTAAGAAGGGTAAGCTCAGCATCGGTATCGCCATTAAATAACGAGCTATTTCCAAAAATATTCATATTATCCAAAATATTATAGTCAAATTCTAGCTGCGAAACAGATGATTGGTCTAATAGACTTGTAAAGTATCTTGCGAAAAGATTAAGATCTTGAATATTCAAAGCATCACTTTTTCTAATAGATAAGTACAAATAGTGTTTTGTTAGAAATTCTAAACCACTTTTGTTGAATCTTTTTATATTAGAAAAATAATAAGGTGAAGTCGTTTGAGATAAAGCTTGAAGTGCTAAATTATATTCAGATTGATCGTAGCCCGCAGAATTGTAAATATATTCTAACCTAAAGTCATAAGCACCTTCGTAACGTAGTCCTAAATTAGCCAATGAAGTAAAAATGCCATCAAAATCTGTTTTTTCAAAACGAACTACAGGTTCATTTGGAACTGGATAGTAATATCTTTTATTTTGACTGTGTTTAAGATCACCATAAAATGTCATACCTTCAGAAAATTCATATTGAAAATATTCACCAATGAACAAATCAGAATCATCAGCATGACCTGAAACTAGTCCTAAAAAATTTCTTGTATTCAGCCATAATTTTTCATATTTAAAAAGCGCTTGTTGTTTGAAGTCTTCATCAGTGATCCAATGTGGGTCGTTATTACTAAAAGGTTGAAGTAAAATAACTAAGTTGTTTTCCTCGTTAAGGCTGTAATTATATCGTAAAAGAATTTGACCCTTTTCTTTATAAACCAAATTTTTTTGGGCAAAGCTGTAGTGATAAATTGGATTAGTGACATTAATTAATTCGGTCGGTCCCCACTGATAAACTTGCAAACCAACAGTGACGAATTGTGTATCGTTAAGCTGTTGCTCATAAAAAAAATCAGTGAGATCTAATCGACTTTTATCAGCAGTATAGTTTTGATCATTTATATCTGTCATAATTAATTTGTAATCATAAATCAGCCGCGGTCTTACGATAACTTTAGCATCGTGAATTTCCCATTTTAAATCGATACGTTGATCAGATGAATAAATAGTGTGGGGTTGTTGGTAAATTTCATTGCCTGGATTAAGTGTAGATTGAGAATAGTTTTGATAAGTAGAAGAAAAATAGCCTTCGTAATTAAAAAATAATTCATTAGCTGAAATTGTCTGCGTAAATAAAAGCAAAACTAAAATCTTTTTATACATAATTGATATTATCTACAATTTTATGACTGATCGTTTGTTTTGTGGCTAATACAGAAGCCAGCGTTCCAACACTGATTAATAAAATTGTAGCCGTTAAGTAAGCAGTCCCGTCGATTGCAATGCGGAACGGGACAGCTTCAGATAGCAATCCAGCTTTGTATTTAATTTCGAGCGCATTCAAAAAAGTCGTTAATATGACCGATGACATTACGCCAATAAAAGTGCCCATAAGTGACAAATAAAGACTTTCTAAAGTGAACATAAAAGTAATTTGATTTTTTCGAAAACCAAGACTTCTCATTGCGCCTATTTCTTTTGTACGTTCTTTGACCAGTTTAATCATTGTATTAATCACTGATAAAGTTGAAACTATAATGATAGTAATAATTACGAAATTACGAAATAGAGATAAAAAATCCATAGTCTTTGCGTACATTTCTCCCATACGATGATTTTGCCAGGCACTAGCCTTAAGACCTGGATGGGTTTTATTTAAAAAACTATTTATTTTTGATACGGATTGAGTGATCGTTTCTTCAGATTTAAGAGTTACAGAATAAAAAGTGATTTTATCTGTGTTTAGTAAAGTTTGTGCAGCTTGAATTGATGTTTGGATATAACGATCATCAATATCTTTGTATCCAGCATCAATTAGCCCAACTGTCATCGTATCGATTGCGTTCAACTGACCATCAGTTGTTGTAGATGAGATCTGTAAATCAAGTGTCTCACACTCGAAAGGTCTGTTTTCAGCTACATAGTTTCCCTTAGGCATGTGATTAAAAGCTTTTACATCCCAGTTGCAATTCATTTTTTTTGCAAGCCCCTTACCCATCACTGCAGCAAAGTCATTATCGGCTTGTTCTAAAGGAATACCGTAAGCTGTATTCCATGACCAGTTTGGGACTCTCTGTAAAGCACCAATTTTTAAGTTATAACCACGGCCAATAAGTATTTGTGATTGGCGGCCATTAGTGATCATGCCGTTAAATTGTAAGTTTTTATTAATATACTTAATTTCACTGATTGTTTCTAAGAACGGATCAATGCTGACCTGTTCATTTTTCGTAATTAAAAAATTCCATGGTTCAGAAATTCCTTTTTTGGAATAAAGATCATTATTTTCAATAATAACGTCACCCAACATTTGTCTGTACTTAAAATTATCATGATATAGAATCTGAATATCTTTAATATAGCCATCAAACAACACAAGGGAAACAAAAGAAGCAGACAAAGACAGCAATGCCGATACGGAGTGTTTCCAATTCTTAAAACTATTTCTAAGAGCAATTTTAAATAAAATCATTTTAACGTGTTAAATTATTAACATTAAATATTGATTTATTAAGGCTTTTAATTTGGGGCTCCTTGTAAGTAATAACACTTTTATTCTGATTGAATTTGGCGTCGATAATGGTTAATTCACTAACGAACGGAACCGTTTTGCCATTTACAGATAGCTTGTTTCCATATTTTAAATAACCAATTTTAAAAGGTTTTCCCTGCAGGGTCAGAAATTCTGCTTTTTGCGCTAATTTAGACTTATCTTCAATCCAATAGCGAATTTTATCATAAGTCATGCTTTTGTCTTTAGCAGTTAGCATGAGAACATGATTTTTTTTGCCATCGAGAATTTCAGTTTTTTCGATGACCGCATTGTAGTCCCTGGCATAATTAGTTGATGCAATATCTCCGTTGGCAGCTTGGCCTGTTAATTTCTGCCTTGATGATATTGAGACAGGTTTTTTAAGTGAGGGTTTGAAAAACCACATATTACGATCATTAAAAATAAAAATCTCGCCTTTGTTTTTTGCTGGCGAAGTAGATTCAACGTAAGCATCGCTATCTTTGGCTTTAACTAAAAATTGACGGGTTGTTACTTCTTCACCATCTGCAGTTTCGATAAGAGCAGTCCATTGTAAACCGTCTACAACCCCTCCACGAGCCCTGTCAGAAGCTTTTAAAATTTGTTGTGCATTTTCTGATGCTGCTAATATTTGAAAACTGAAGATTGATATGACTATATTTATAAATAAAACTTTTACCACGATAACTCCTAGTTAGATTGATCAGTTAATAAGTTGATTAGACGACTATTTAGTTTACTTTTTATAACGACAAAAGCAGATATCATTAAAATTGAAAATAGAACTACAAATACACCTGCAGCGATTTGCAAATTCCATCGAAGCACAAACTGAATAGGTTGACTAACTCCAGGTGGAAAAAAGAATATTTTCAAATGATTGACAATAAAAGATATTGCAGAAGCCAAGACAACACCAACAGCCATGCTGATAAAGCAAAGTATAATGTTTTCAAGTAAAAATAAATGAAGTACGTTCTTTCTGGTAAAACCAACAGCACGTAGCGTGCCTATTTCGCGAGTTCTTTCAATAATACTCATTGTGAGTGAGTTAATAATAGTCAAGCTAGTCGCTGTGCAAATAAGAAAAACAAAGAAAAATCCCATAACATATAAAAAACCCATAGTTCCTAAATGAAGTTCATTTATTTTAGGATCGTCGAAGCGATAAATATCAAATTGATTTTGATTATTGAGTTTATTAAATTTTTCTAAAAATTCAGACATTAATTCCTTTGATTTCAAAAAGACCGAAAAAGATTCAATACTTTCTGAACCAATGAGTTCTTGGACTTTAGATAGGGGCAATAGAACTATAGTGTCTTCTAAAAATTGTAAGCCTGTCGTGTGTTCAGCACCTAATCTTGCATTGACTGCATTAAGATCCCCGTCGAGCGTTCGCGCTGCAATTTGTAGATCATCATTTGTATCCAGAGGAGTTTTAAGTGAGAGTATTTCTGCAATCTTACCAGTGATTGAAAGAAGGTCAGTCTCTTCCTTGAACTGGTGACTGTTGTTAAGCTGAGAATCAAGTATCCAGTCTCGGGCCCATTCTAACAGTTGAGGCTGATGTAGAGATTTATCAAGTGCATTGGGATCAAAGCCCCAAACGACAACTGGATGTGATTTTTGACCATTTGATAGAAGAGCAGGTGTAGTTAACTGCATTCCTGTGTATTCAACAATATTTTTTTGGAGAATAATAAATTTATCAATTTCGGTGATGTCGTTTTGATTTAGACTGTAAAGTTTAGGTTTAATTTGATACTTATCAGCCCCATCTTTTTTATAAATGATGTAGTGTCCTCTTTGGGATGAGTATATCGAAGTCATATCAAGAGCCATTTTAGTTCGGTAAATGTAAGCGCCTAATAAATTAAGACCAACAAAGCCAACACAAATTGCTAATCCCGTAGATAGTGTGCGACGTTTGTTTCTAAAAAGATTTTTAAATGATAAATTTAAAATCATGAATTTTCTATTGTTCCATCTTTTATTTTAACTATCCGCTGAACACGTTCCATTAATTTTTCATCATGGGTGCAAAAGAAGAAAGTCACATTTCTTTTTTTGTTTAAATCAATCAGTAGGTCAATAATCATATGTGTTGTTTTCGAGTCAAGATTTGCAGTGGGTTCATCAGCAAGTATTAAAGTTGGATTTGTGACAAGTGCTCGGGCTATCGCAACACGCTGACGCTGTCCACCTGAAAGTTGATCTGGCCTGTTATAGCGAAGATCAAAAAGACCAACATCTTTTAAAGCTGTTTCTATTTTTTGATTTTTTTCAGATGTTGACAGGTCTTTTCTGATTGTTAAAGGAAGTTCAATATTTTCAAAAACATTGAGTACTGAAACAAGATTAAATGATTGAAATATAAAACCAATTTTTTCATTCCTCATTCGACTTTTTTCATTCTCTGAAAGTTCGTTAATATCTATTCCGTCTAAAAAAATATGACCAGAATCAACATCATCTAAGCAACCAATAAGGTTAAGTAATGTGGTTTTACCTGACCCGGAGGCACCAATCAGAGCGGTGAACTCGCCTTTGTGAACAGTGAGTGAAAGATCCTGAATAGCAGGGACGCTGATTTCCCCTAATTTATAGTTTTTAGTAATTTTTTTGATTTCTAGTACTGGTGTCATTTTAGTATTGTTGGTTTAGTTGATCCTAAATTCAACATAATTTTATTTGCAAAAGCTAAGGCAATCAGTTCAAATAAACATGAAGAACTGAGGGCTATTGTGTTTGCACTATTAAGTCGAAGTAGATACCTTAATTTAAACTATAAAATTAAAAAAAATTTTAGAATTCGCATATTAGAAAAGCCATCAAGGCATCTTTCTGAAGTTGAATGTCAAAAAATGTGTGCTGACCTGAATATTATTCTTAAAAAGTGTAACCTTGAGAACTTAAACTATAGCGTCTTCGCCTTTCCTGAGCAGTTCTTAGAAAATGGTTATTTTACAATCATTTATAACGAATTATCTGAACCTATTGCGCTGAATATTCAAATGTCGATAGATTGTTTGTACCGAAATAGAATGGCTCCAGTTTATCATATCGGCCTAGCCCTCGTCGACCCGAAATACCAATCGATGGGTTTGTCTTGGTCACTTTATGGTTTGACCACTTTTTTAATATTTCTTAAAAACAAGTTTAAGCCCATCATTATTTCAAATGTGACGCAAGTGCCCTCAGCTTTTGGCAGCGTAGTTGAAGCTTTTGGCGATGTTTATCCTGACGGAAAAACGACAGAGGCAGCGCCGTTTGATTATCAGTATCTGGCTCAACAAATCATGGAAAAATATAGGTATGTATTTGGCGTTGGACCAGAAGCTGAATTTGATATTGAAAAATTTATTATCAAAAATTCTTATACGGGTGGAAGTGATGATCTTAAAAAGTCTTTTGAAGAATGCCCAAAGCACAGGAAGACTCATTACAATGACTTTTGCCAGTCACATTTAAATTATCAGCGTGGTGATGACTTTCTTCAATTGGGAAAAATTGATTTTCAAACATATTTAAAGGTTCTTTTGCACAATAAAGATCAAAGTTCAATTAAAGTTCCCCTGATTGAATCGTTATTTATTGTCTTAGAAGGCTTCATAGCGCCTGTAATTCACTGGTTTAATACTCATGAAAATTTTTACTGTCTAAGAGCAAGAAAGAACACATCCAATGCTAAATGAGGCAATGTATATTTACGATGGCTTGCTTTCTGTCATTGTCATATTTGCAATAGCACCGATTATTTTGTCCTACGTTAAAGAGCCTCCGATTGAATATGTAGAAAAAAAAATATTTTTAATTTTTATATGGGCCATAATGTTTTTCTTTTTTCGAACAATCTATTTATTTTTAAATTTAAGTTTAGCACTGCCCATAATATATTTGACAGGAATATTTTTTCTATTATCTGTAGCACTTTACTTTGAAGCTTTGCTGAGAAAACATTACCGCTGGTATTTTAAGTTGTTTTTAGCTTCAGGGACACTTATCTTTTCATTTTTAGCTATTACAGATCAATTAGGTGGACGCTTATATCGGCTAATTGCCCTAAGCATTTTCGTAGTTGTCTGTCAGTTAGCCATTGTCGGTTACTGCTTAACAAGAGATAAAAGTGAATTTTCAAAAATTGAAAATAAAAATATTAACATGAATATGTTCATGTTGATATTATCTGGACCATTTTTTTTATCTGATTCAACGACGTTGTCCCAACATATTGTCCCACCATTAGCTAGTATCGCTATTTTAATACTTTCATATGTAGTTATGAGTGATCAGATTTTAAACAAATCACGTTTTCACATTTTAAAAAAAATACTTCAGTCACTAGCTATTGCATCAGTTATTACTTTTATATTTCAAGTTTGGATTATTCCTCAAAATTATCAAATGTACAGTCGGTTGCTTTTACTTATTTTTTCATTATTAATGACGAATCGTTTATTCAGCACATTGAAAAACAAAAGCTTAGATTCGGACTTAGGCTATTTTGTTCAAGAGTTGTATTCAGCAAAGATAGAATCGATTAGTGGATTACTTTATTTTTTGAAGAAAGTATATATTGATCTAAGCTACAAAGTCCTTACTTTAGAAGAACTCAAAAAATACGATTGTACATCCATGGAAAAATATATTAATGATTCATTCAATACTGTTTTGGTCGATATCAACTCACTTCGTGAGGATATTGATACTGTGTCAAAGCCACATAAAAACATAATCGTTCAGATCCTGGATTTGTTACAATCATATGATAAAACACATTTGCTTATTTTGGGTCATAAAAATAAAAAATACATATTGTTTGAGTTTTCGATTTCCAGGTACAGCAAAAACTTAAATATGCAGGCAAATATACTCAATTCATATTATGTAAATATAGAAAACAATGTAAATTTAAAGTAATTTTAAGTATTCGAGAAGTTGTTTCTTTTCTTCTAAATTCAATTTCGTAAAGGGCATTTCATGGCCAGTATTTTTTGAACCTTGAAGTTCTGTATCAACTAAAGTTGGCTGACTAAATGGTTTGTAGTTTTCTGGGTAATCAACACCTAAGGTTGTGTAATTTAATTTATGACCACCAACATAGAACTTTTTTGGACGTAGTTCAGGATTCATCAAAGCCCAAACACTAGGTACAGATCCATTATGAAAATAAGGTGCTGTTGTCCACAAACCAGTCAGTATGGGCGCAACGTAAGCCTTAACGACACTAAACTGCAACTGCTCGGGGATCCAACTTTCTGTCATTTTTTTGTAAAGTCTTTTAGTGATCACATCTACTCGAGCAGAATCAGTGCCAATTTTTTCAAGAGCAATTTTTTTATTTGGATAGCTAATAAGACGCATATTTTTTAAATCGAACTCAGAATATTCACCGTGGCAGCTCATGCAATTTTGACGATAAACTGTTTCACCTTGTCGAGCTAACATTTCATTAACAGGCCCAGGGAAGCGAGGCGCATGATAAGTTTTCACGAATCCTGTCATTGTTTTTTGAAATAAAGGAATTAATTCTTTAGTTCTTTCAAGTTTAACTCCTTGCACAGGCACAGGAAAAATAGCAGCGACTTTACCGAACTCAGAAATACGTAAATCAGTGATTTCTTGTTCAGTCACAGCAGAGCTAGGATTAACATTAAGCGGACTGTAAATGCCATCAACCGTTAAGTAATTTTTAAATGCTCTGTAGGACATATCTGGAATATTAACATAGCCTCGTTCTTCAGTATCGAAATCACCGGGACGGTAAATGCCAAATACGCGCTTGAATGAGCCAATAGCGTTTGCGTTTCCAGCAGGACCATTAATAAATGATAAGGCTTGATCACTTTTTGAAGCGACATCTTTAATTTGTCTTTCTATTTCTGGAAACAAATAGTTTATAATGGTTTTTCTTTCAACGACATCGATGTCTGGATAAAGTTTGTTTAAGTTCCTTGCGAATTCTTTTCGAGCACTTAATATAAATTTTAACGATTTATAAACTTCAGTTGTGTAGCCCTCAAGATTAATAGATGTATTTGGTAAACCCAGCCAGACTTTCTTTGTGGCATTACCTTCTGAATCGTATAAACGTCCACCATGGCAAACTGCACATGTAATGTTACCAATTTCAACTTTTGTGTGTAATGGTTCATTGGTTTCCAGCATTCCACGAACTAGACCCAAAGGATATTTAAATTCTGGTTTAATATTTAATTCAGAATCAAGATTAGCAATTTCTGGTCGACTTATGAAGCCATACTGTTCAAGAGTATCTTCAAAAGTTTTAAATTCAACCGCTTTTTTTTCAATTTTATTTTTTCGAGTAACTATGGCTGTGACAGCCACTTTCAAGGGAATTGCGTTTGTTCTCAGAGTTTCTGAACTTAAACCTTTAAAATCACCAAACAATAAGTCTAATTGGAAGTGATCAAATTGATTTCTTTTTTTATTTTCAAAAAGATCAGTTGATTGTGCTTCACGGTATTCGAAACAGCTAGTTAATAGAAATAAAAGATTAAAGTAAAAAAATAACTTTTTCATAGGACACCCATTTTTTTAAGTTTTAAAATCGTTTTAAATTTATGAATAATATTAAATTTGTATGCTGCTGCCTTTTCAGTTTTTTGTTCCCAAATATTATAAAAAACGCCTTGGTTAGAAATCATAAGATCTTGTTTGTTTTGAACAAACTTGAGCAATTCATAACTCATTAGGCATCCCGTCATCCAAACCATAGGGCAAAGCGAGAAACGCTTTCTACGACCTTGAATGTATTCAACTAAAGGCTCTTTAACGACATAATCGATCGATGATGAATGAAATATCACATATTTGAACTCATTGAATCCACATTTTTTGATATCATCGTCAGTGATTAAATCAAAATCTTTTTCGACTGTTGGAAAGCCAAAAGTTTTCTCAGGTCGTGGATCAGTGGGTTTGACGACATAAACATTTGGAAAAGGACTCGCAAAAGCATCAATAACGATTTTATTAAAAGTTTTGGCAGTTCTCATTAAAAGTATAGTTGACTTAGTATCATCACAACCATTGATCACGATATCAACTTGATTTAAGATTTCTTTTAAATTTTTTATCCAATTAAAATCATAAGTTTTGATTTGAACTTGTGGATTGATCAATTGCATACGTTTTACGGCTGCAACAGTTTTACTAACACCAACAGTAGATAAATCAGAAACAACTTGACGGTTAATATTGCTCAACTCAAATTCGTCTTGATCCGCTATAATAAAGTTTTCGACACCCATTCGAACTAAATTTTCTAGTGCGACTCCGCCCATGCCACCAACACCAGGAATAAAAACTCTAATTGTTTTTAGTTTTTGCTGGTCAGTCTGATCAATAAAACCATAGTTGCGACTTGTCATGTCTGTGTACGAAAATTTTATAGCCATTGCACACCTCGGCGATATCGAACGGGTTGTGCTATTGACGTGTCTAAATGCCCTGCCCGCAAAACACTAAATATTTTTTTTGAGGAATCTAATTGAATCAATGATTCACATTTTAATAAAGTTTCTTCTTTGTCGACTAGTACGGACAAAGGTGAACCATAAATGTTTTGAGACGTTAGTACTAGCCATTGACGCATGAAAAGTTGTCCTTGCTCGACAAGATTTAAATTTTGTTGTCCCACAATAAAGACAACAAACGGCGACGAAATAATTTTTTCTTTTTCTGATAACAATGTTGGTAAAAGATTAAACCTGTCTAAGAATTTAAAAACTGAGGGCTTCATAATGATTGATGCTCCAATTTTTTCAATCATGTTAAAGCCTAAAGCCTGATCATTAAGTCCATCTGTTAGGTAATTTTTATGTTTGGTGTCAAGCCTTAACCACGTCCAAAGCTCTTCGGAGTAACCTTTTGATTTTAAGAAGTATAAATTGGCTTCATCAAATAATAGCGCAACCGTAGTTTTCGCTTTTTGGTCACTGACAAAGACAAGATTTTCAGTAACTAGATAATCACTTTGATTTATTTCAGCAGCATTTTTCAAGAAACTGTTTTTTCTGTATGAAAATCTTTTTTTAATAAATGGATAAAGTTTATCGATACTGATTTCGACTGATCTTTCGGCTTCAATAGACCAATTTAAAAATTCATGAGTTTCAAATTTTAATTTAAGCTGATGATTAGATCCTGCTATTTTCAAAGTTTCAAACAACGCGCCAAAGCTTTTTTCAATATCCTTCTCAGAAGGATCAGCAATTTTTAAAAATCTTTCAGCGTCAGCCGAAACTGTTACTTTAAAATCAGTTATTTTTTTAAAAACAAAGGGCTGAGTATTATGCGCCGAAATAGAATCTTCTGAATAAAGACTAATAAGATCAAAAAGATTTAGAGACTTAGCTGAAGTCACTTTAAACTCTTTTCATAAAGACAAAGTTCATGCATCAGTTTGCCATTAAATTTTTCAACAATTTTTTTAGAAGCAATATTGTTGTTCGCAACCCAGGTTCCGGCTAATGACTTGTATTTTCTTTCTTTAAGATTTTTAACAAGCATGTTGAACATGACTGTATTGATACCTTGTGATTGGTGTTCTTTAAGTACAGAGTAAAACACAAGGATAGCTTGTTCAGTCTTCATTTTTTGTTGGATAAAGTAGAACAAAGTCATTAATCCTAATCGTGATTTTGTTTTCTTAAGAAATGGGTTAATGTTTGGTAGACAAACTATTGCGCCGATCGGATTGCCTTTGTAACGACAAACAACACTGATTTTAATATCTAGAATCAAAGTTAAGTCTTTAGCTTGAAATTGAATTTCTTCAGAAGTTAGCGGTACAAACAGTGGGTTTGTTGCAAAACCACCGTTTAAACAAATTCGCATAGTTTCAATAATTTCAGGCAGATTTTTTTTATCCATATGGTCGAAAGAGTAATCTGGATTTTTCAAAATAGACTGAACTTTTTCTGATTGAATAGATTCCGTATTAATATCAGCCACATCAGACATATAGGTCGACATAGGAAATGTGCTTTTATAACCTGCTATTTCAAGTAACGTGGGTAGATAGAGCGGGTTAATAATTTGGTCTGTGTATTGCTCCATGAGATGAAATCGGGTCAGTACACCTGCTTTTTGCATCGCCGTGAGATTGAAATTACCAACGACATCTGTGCAGTTGTGAGACCTTGCAAAGTCTTCAACTTTCTTAAGTAGTGCGGTGGCAACTTCAATATTATTAATTACATCAAAATATCCGAAATAACATTTTTTCTGATTATAAATTTGATTCGATTCATGATGTATGTGGGCTGTTAGGCGACCCACCAGTTTACCGTCTATTTTTGCAACATAATACTTGAAATCATTGTCACTTTTAAATAAGGGATTTTTTATTGAAAGAAACCTCTTTAAGTCGTCCTTAAACTCTGAAACAAACGGGAAGTCAGTGGGATATATCTTGAAGGGCACTTCAAAAAACTCATTAAACTGGTTTTCTACGATTTCTATAGTCATAACTATGAATCTTGCAAAGCTTACACCAACTGTCTCAAGTCTGGACTGGCACCAGTTATTTTACGCAATAAAGCTGTGTTGTCTATATAACAGACTGACGAAAATAGTCATAGCAAAGGCTTATAACAGGTGTCTTATTTTGAGACTTATAATTTCTTAAACTTTCCAGTAGATTTGTAGATGGTCTTTAGGTCGTAGTTTATGCTGTCCGTGACTGAGTAAATTATTATTTAATTTAATCCAGTGCTGGCTGTTGTTAGCGATCTCATCAAGAGATTTAAAATGTATGATCACAGCTTCGCTGTGCGTGTTCTGTATTTTGGCTTGATAGATATGATCCTTCTGATGCATTTCAACAACTTTATAGCCTGCACTGAGATCTTTAAAATCGACACCCAGTTGATGCAGACAAATCGAATGAAATTCATTATTTTTTTCAATCTGAATATAAACTTCAGGTTTAATTTGCATTTTAGAAACATCATTTTTTTTATGGGCGTTAAGAAACTGTAAAATAAACTGGGTTTGCTGTCTGATCAAAGCTTGCAATGAAAAATTGTAGTCCCCAGTCGGGTGGGCCTTAGAAATAACAGATTTAGGTGGCAACGACAGTCTAACTTGATTTAACACAGGCTGAGCTAGGTATTTACTCAGTCCATAAAAATGCATCACTTCAAAAATAATTGCACTTTCCAAAATGTGCGAAGCTGCAGAAATTTTATCAGCTAATTGTGTCTGAGAAAAATCAAAAGATATTGTTTTTAAATTTTGCTTTTCTTCAATCGAAATCGACATTTTAATTAATTTTTCATGATAAGTCGTCAGTGCTTGATGCTGACCTAGAGCTTTGACTTCAAAAGCTTTTTCAAATTGTTTTTTACACAAATTCAACCACTGTGATTGAAAAGAAGAATCTGACAAAGTTGTTAAAACTTTGGTTGATGACATGTTCATTTTGAAACCTGTGATCTGTTTATTAAAAAAATCTGATAATTTATCTTTCAAAGAGTTTTTTTCAACTAAAGAATCCCAGACCAGAGTGTTCTTAACGCCTTGATCTAATAAGGGCGACAGTGGAATTTTAAATTGAATCATATCAGCTGGTTGAACCCAAACAATAAATAAGTTGGGATTCAAGCATCCAATAAAAAATATTTTTTGAAAAGTATAGCCACCGTTTTCAGGATCATTAGTCATGAAAACATCCTGGACCATTAGCTTTAGATATTTTTTTACATTCTGAAAAACCACTAAACGACTTGTCAAAGTGGTTTCAAGCTCTTGGTCTTTTGAATAAAGCAGATCACCTTGGGCATTTAAAAGTGAAGCATTATCATAATTTTTAAGTAATGATTCAAAGTAATAATAATCCAGATGCGAATAATTTTTCACAGTTGATTTTACTGTTTCTTTTTTCATGATTTAGACCCAGATCTTTCAAAGATTTCTGATGTCCACGAAAATTTTTTATATTCAGGGTTAAACAAAGTATTTAAATGACCGGTCCATGCGCAGTTCGCTTCGCTCATATCGTAAGAATCTAAATCAATAAATATTTGCTGAATGATAAAAGATTTAATTTTTTCCAAAGAAAAAGTTTCATAATTTTGATTTTGCCCTTTTTCTAAAGCTTTAAATTGAGAATCTATTTTTTGAATCAACTGTGGCGAAGTTAAATTTTGAAACATTTCAGTCATCAACGGATGCTCTGCTAAATTTTTAGCAAAAACATCGATGACTAATGATTTTACTGATCTGCCAGCAATCATAGGGCTTGGTTCAGTGGCCATATTTTGTTGTGAAAATTGTAACAAACCACTTTGATCGATCACGATTTCAGAACAGGGTTGTATGCCTATACTGTGACTGACAGATTGACTGTGATCAACGCTTCCCCAGGGGCTTTTCCAGATAGAACTAGTTTCTTCATTGAATAAAACTAATCTTTCAATATCAGTGTGAATCAAAGTTTTCTTTTTCTTTTTTTGTCGAATATTTGTCAGAAAGTCATCAGCACTGAAAAACAAATCCACATTTTCATACTTTGTTGTAAATTTACTGCCAACCCAAAAATAAATTTGATCTCGATGCAGTTTCTGTAATGCAAGACCTTCAATAAGATCTTTGATAATTTCTTCTTTCGTGCCTTCAGTGCCTGCGTTGATTAATGTCTTACGTAAGTTCTTCATAGAATCAACGGTTTCATTTACAAATTCAGTGAATCCATTTTCTTTGAAGAAATGGCGTGAAGATTCTAATTGATTTTTTAAATGTGCACCCACATTAAATACAACTTTATTTGCATCAGGATTGATTTTTTTTATTTTTAATAGCTCAGCATTTAAAACTTCTGCCGTTGTGGATTCATCAATAGTCACAATCAGCGAAGCTGCAGCTAATGATAAATTTTTTGAACTTTCAAAAGTGTAGTTGTTTTCTTGCAACTTTTCTGTGACCTGTACAACGCTGCCGCCTAAACGAAACGGTTTTAAACGGTCAAGATAGCGCGTTACGACGAAAACCTGATCAATAACAAATTCTGTTGGACCTAGTGATTTAACAAATTGATTTAAACAGTTTTTAAACGATGACTGAGGTAAAAAAAAGCTTTTGTGAAATAAAGTTGTCTGTTTTTTAGTTTGAGTTTTATTTGGGCTAACCACGCGAGCTTCAATCTCAACGTAAGTCTCACCTAAATAAATCGCTAGCACAGTATTAGACATATAAAGTCTTTTCATGTTAGATATTGTCTGATCGAGGGTCAATCATGAAAGTGTCTGCTGAAATTTTAAATTTAGTTCCTTACAAACCAGGTAAGCCCATTGCTGAAACTCAAAGAGAATTTGGTTTAACTGAAGTCTACAAATTAGCCAGTAATGAAAACCCGCTAGGCCCAAGCCCTTTAGCTATTGAGGCCATTAAAAAAGCGCTCAATGATCAGCATCGTTATCCTGATCCCTCATGCTTTGATTTAGTTCAAAAAATTTCTAAAAAATGGAATGCACCGACGACACAGATCGGTATAGGGAACGGCTCGAACGAAATCATTGATTTATTAATTCGTATTTTTTGCGAAGCTGGCGACGCCATTTTAACCTCTGAAGCCGCGTTTGTGGCCTATAAAGTTTGTGCTCAAGCTGCGCGGGTTAAAGTTAGAACTGTGCCTTTGAAAACAGATTTAACTATGGATTTAAAAGCCATCGCTGATGATTTTTATCGCAATCCAAATTCAAAAACTAAAATTGTGTTTATTCCCAATCCGAATAATCCAACAGGAACTTGTGTTGGTGGATCAGAACTTGAAGAATTTTTAGTGCGTATGGGAAATCGTGACGATGTGCTATTGGTTTTTGACGAAGCTTACACAGAATATGTGCGTGATCCGCAGTTTAAAGAAGCTGCTCAGTTTTATAAAAATTATTCAAATGTGATAGTGATTAAAACATTTTCAAAAGTTTACGGTTTAGCGGGATTACGCTTAGGAGCCTTGCTAGCGCCGGAATATGTTTTAGAATATTATAATCGCGTTAGAAATCCATTTAACGTGAATGAATTAGCTCAAGTTGCTGGAATTGCAGCTTTGGATGACCAAGATTATTTAAAAGCATCGCAAAAAATAGTTTGGGATGGACTTGATTATTTTTACACAGAATTAAATAGACTGGGACTACCGTATTTTAAATCTGAAGCGAACTTTATATTATTTGATACATTAAGAATTGCCGATGACTGTTTTCAAAATTTGCTTAAAAAAGGGATTATTTTAAGACCTGTAGCCAATTATGGTTTTAAGACTTACTTAAGAATGACTGTGGGTCAGCCCATAGAAAACAAAAAAGCGATCGAAGCCATTGAAAAAATGCTGACTGAGGTTCCAATTATCAGGTAGTGTCGCCACATTATGGGATATGTTATTACTGTTGATGGGCCTGCGGCTTCTGGAAAATCGTCACTGAGTCGCGAGCTTTCAAAAAAATTCTTAATACCATGGGTATCGACCGGTGCTTTTTACCGTGGGCTTGGTTATGCAGCGCTTCAAACCGGCGTAGACCTTAATAACCCCATTGCATTGACTGAGCTTTGCCATTCTGATGTTTGGGAAATCAGGTTATCTTTTGATAGAACGTTGGTTTATTTTAAAAATCAAGATGTGACTGATGCCATTGCTCAAGAAGCTGT
>JAYTPA010000109.1:0-119919 GCA_043747495.1 Bdellovibrio sp. | reverse complement strand
AGCGGAGCTTGTTCGTTCACTTCAGCTGGACTAACGTTTAAATATGCCCCTGCCAATGCTGCTGTTACAGCAGACTCAGTGTACACTTTAATCAAAGTCGGAAGCATAGTGTACGTTTCTTGGATTACGGGTTTTCAATAGTGATTTTAAAGTTTAAATATTTTTTCTTCTTTTTTGTGTTTTGCATAACATCGCATGCACGCATGCCATTTTCTTTTTGGACTGCTTTTCAAGGAACAACTTATATTTTAACGTGTGATTCAGGCACTCCATCGACGACGTGTACAATCAGTACTAATAAAGCAATTCCTAGTAATTCATTTATTTCAAACATCACCGGAAATTTAGTTGTTACGACTGGTGGTAGTTTACAAAACACATCACCACTACAAGTTTTAACTTTAAATGTTGGTGGATCAGTGACTGTTCAAGGCACTGGTTTTATAAATACGAATTTAAGAATGCAAGCAGCTTCATTATCTGTTTCCGGAACAAGCGCATCGATCAATGCAGATGCATTAGGGTACGCTGGTGGAACAGCATTGAATGTGGCCGGCAGTGGCCCCGGTGGTGGTATCGGTGGAACAACGACCAATAACGGTGCTGGTGGCGGAAGTCACGGCGGTATGGGCGGAACAGGAACCGGAGTCAGCGGATCTGTTGGCGGTAATTTAAATGATTCGGCCATTGATCCTGTTCTTTATGGTTCTGGTGGCGGTGGAGCAAGTTCATCAACCGGTGGCCGCGGTGGCGGATTAATTCGAATTGTTGTAACAGGTACAGCTAACAACACTGGAACAATTACTGCTAACGGTGGAAGTGCAACTGGAACAAATGGTTCTGGTGGTGGGGCCGGCGGAACAATTTTTTTATCAGCTGCCTCAATCACATCAACAGCCAGTGCAACTTTCACGGCAACCGGTGGATCAGGCCGCACAACGAGTGGAATATCTTCATACGGTGGTGGTGGTGGTGGCGGAATTATTTCTTTAGTCGGCGATAAATTACCAGCAGGAACAATTTCAGTGAGTGGATCAACAAATGGATTAACGGGTATTTATTTATTCACGGGCAATACCAGTGCACTTTGCGATAGCGGAACAGTGGATACAACTTGCAACATCACAACAACAAAAACATTACCAACAAGTTATACACTGACAGCTTCTGGAACATTATCTTTATCGTCAGCGGGTTTATTAACAGGAAATTATATTGATATTAACATGGCTAATTTAACTATTGCTAATGGCGGAAGTATTACTGTTGCAGGCCGTGGTTTTTCTGGTGGCCTGGGTTCGGGCACAGGTCCTGGCGGTGGTGAAGGTTCTATATCTACTGGTTATGGCGGTGGTGGTGGTGGTCACGGCGGTACAGGTGCGTCGGGAACGGGGACTTCTAGTGGCGGCGCTGGTGGTGCAACTTATGATTCCGCAACTAATCCCACACAATATGGTTCTGGTGGTGGTGGTGATTATTATGGCCGGGGCGCTGCCGGTGGTGGAGTCATTCGCATTACATTATCAGGAACATCAAATATGGCTGGAACATTATCAGCAAATGGTGGTTCTGCAGCTGTTAATTCTGGCGGTGGTGGCGGTGCTGGCGGAAGTATTTATTTATCTGCGGCAACGATTACAGGAACAACAAGTGCGACTTACACAGCTAATGGCGGCGCGGGTAATCAATATAGTGCAGCAAACGCTTTCGGTGGTGATGGTGGCGGTGGAATTATTTCTATCATCGGTGATAAATTACCTGCAGGTACAGTTTCAGTGACTGGAGCAAACAACGGATCAACGGGACTTTACACATTTACTGGTAACGCGGATGTGCTTTGTGATAGCGGAACCGTTAATACAACTTGTAACGTGACGACAACAAAAAATTTACCAACTAGTTTTACAGTTACAGGAACTGGAACATTAGCTTTATCTTCGACAGGAATATTAAACGGAAATTATATAAATATTAACATGGCCAATTTAACTATCGCTAATGGTGGTAAAATTGATGTCGACGGAAAAGGTTTTTCTGGTGGAGCAAGTGGCAATGGCTCTGGCCCTGGAGCCGGAGTAGCAACAACAAGTTCAACATACGGTGCTGGCGGTGGTGGTCACGGCGGTTCCGGCGGAGCTGGAAACGGCGGAACTGGTGGTGGTGCCGGCGGTGCAGCTTATGATTCAGCAACTAATCCTACACAATTTGGTTCTGGTGGTGGTGGTGGATACTGGGGCCGTGGCGGTGCTGGTGGTGGTGTGATTCGAATAATATTATCTGGAACATCCAACATAGCTGGAACACTCACAGCCAACGGAAGTGTTGCCTCATCAAGTAGTGGTGGCGGTGGTGGCGGTGCCGGTGGAAGTATTTATTTATCTGCCGCAACAATAACTGGAACTGCTAGTGCAACTTACAGTGCGACTGGTGCAGCAGGTATAACTTATACAGCTGTAGGTGTTCACGGTGGCGGTGGCGGTGGTGGCATTATTTCTATTCTTGGAAATAAATTACCACTCGGAAATGTTTTAGTAAATGGATCAACAAACGGTGCAACAGGTATTTATACTTTTACTGGAAGCAGTGATGCACTTTGTGATGCTGGAACAGTCGATACAACATGTAATGTGACGACAACAAAAACTTTACCCACAAGTTATACGGTAACGGGTTTAGGAACATTAGATTTATCATCAACAGGTGTTTTGAATGCGGAACACGCGATTTTTAATTTAGCAAATTTAACAATCGCTAACGGCGGAAAAATCGACGCCAACGGAAAAGGTTTTTCGGGCGGTATGACCAGCGCTGGTTCAGGCCCTGGCGGTGGCGCGGGCCAAAGTTCCGGTGACGGAGCAGGTGGCGGTGGTCATGGTGGCGTGGGCGGAGCTGGTAACACTGGTGCAGGCGGCGCCGCTTATGATTCCGCAACTAATCCCGTGCAGTTTGGTTCTGGCGGTGGTGGTGCTTACTATGGTGCTGGTGCACGCGGTGGCGGAGTCATCAGAATTATTTTAACGGGAACATCCAACATAGCAGGAACATTAACAGCTACCGGAGCAACAGCAACTCAAGGCCTTGGTGGTGGTGGCGGTGGAGCTGGCGGAAGTATTTATTTATCTGCGGCAACAATCACAGGTAGTGCAAGTGCAACTTACAGTGTCGCAGGTGGATCAGGTAGCACGTATGCTGCAGCTGTTGATCACGGTGGCGGTGGTGGCGGCGGAATTATTTCTGTTGTTGGTGATAAATTATTAACAGGAACAGTTTCAGTAAGTGGGGGTTCATCACTCGCGACAACTGGTGCAAATGGTATATATACATTCACAGGTGGTAGTGATTCAATTTGCGATACGGGCACTGTGAATACGACATGCAATGTGACAACGACAAAAAACTTGCCAACAAGTTTTACTGTGACTGGAACAGGGACTTTATCTTTAACATCAACAGCTTTACTGAACGGAACTTACGTCAGTATTAACATGGATAATTTAACAGTCTCAAGTGGTGCAAGCATTAACGTGAATGCAAAAGGTTTTCGTGGTGGTTCAACAGAGGTCACAGGCGAAGGTCCCGGCGGAGGTATAGGCAGTGTGAGTAGCGGCGGTGGTGGCGGTGGTCACGCAGGTGTTGGCGGCGCAGGTAATGGTGGAGCCGGTGGTGCTGCGTATGATTCAGCAACTAATCCCACACAATTTGGTTCTGGTGGTGGTGGTGGTGACTACGGATCGGGCGGTCATGGTGGTGGTGTTATCAGAATCACACTCACTGGATCATCAAATATAGCTGGAACAATAACTGCCAACGGAAGTTCTGCAGCGACAGATAGTGGTGCTGGCGGTGGGGCTGGCGGAAGTATTTATTTATCGGCTGCAGCAATTACTGGGACAACGGGCGCAGCGTACTCTGCAACGGGTGGATCAGGTAATGAATATGTCGGTGACGTTGGTGGTGGTGGTAGTGGCGGAATTATTTCTGTCATCGGTGATAAATTACCGCTAGGTACAATATCAGTAAATGGCTCAGCCAATGGATCGACAGGGTCTTATACTTTTACTGGAACAAACGATGCTCTTTGTGACATTGGAACTGCTAATACAACATGTACTGTTACAACATCAAAAACTTTACCAACAAGTTTTACAATTACAGGAACAGGAACTTTATCAGTGTCGTCTGCTGTCACAGTTCTTGGAAATTATATCAATATAAACATGGGCAATTTAACATTAGCTAATGGTGGTATTATTAACGTGAACGGAAAAGGCCACATCCCTGGAAGAATCGATGGATCAGGTTCCGGTCCTGGTGCCGGTGTTGGATCAACAACTTTGGGCGGTGGTGGCGGTGGACATGGCGGCGCCGGAGGCGCTGGTAACGGTGGAACTGGCGGAGCCGGTGGTGCTGCGTATGATTCATCAACGAATCCCACACAATTTGGTTCTGGTGGTGGTGGAGCAAGATACGGTATCGGTGGAGCTGGTGGCGGTGTCATTCGAATTAGCTTAACAGGAACTTCTAACATCATTGGAACACTCACAGCGAATGGTAATCCTGCTCCTTCAAGCAGTGGTGGTGGTGGTGGTGCCGGTGGAAGTATTTATTTATCAGCTGCAACAATCAC
The DNA here is from genome assembly GCA_043747495.1 of Bdellovibrio sp. Classification (GTDB taxonomy): domain Bacteria; phylum Bdellovibrionota; class Bdellovibrionia; order Bdellovibrionales; family Bdellovibrionaceae; genus Pseudobdellovibrio. Next base: position 115,292 of record JAYTPA010000109.1, on the reverse strand, counting down.
TGGAAGCACAAGTGCAACTTACAGTGTGACTGGTGGATTAGGTAATGGTTATATCGGCAGTGAAGGCGGCGGTGGCGGCGGTGGTATTATTTCTATCATTGGTGATAAATTACCACTTGGAACTATTTCAACAAATGGTGCCACTAACGGCTCAACAGGTTTTTACACATTCACAGGCACCAGTGATGCTTTATGTGATTCAGGAACAGCTGATACAACTTGCTATGTAACAACAACAAAAACATTACCAACAAGTTATTCAGTGACAGGTATAGGAACATTATCTGTAGCTTCAACTGGAATTTTAAATGCAACTTATGTCAGTATAAGCATGGGAAATTTAAATATTGCGAACGGCGGAAGAATTAATGCAGACGGGAAAGGCCATCCTGGTGGACTTATTTCAGTCAATGGAATTGGTCCCGGTGCAGGTGTAGGATCAAGCAGTAATGGTGGCGGTGGTGGCGGTCACGGTGGTGCTGGTGGATCGGGTAATGGTGGTGCCGGTGGTGCCGCCTATGATTCAGCGACTAATCCAATTCAATTTGGATCAGGTGGTGCTGGTGGTGCTTACGGTCCCGGCGGTGCTGGCGGTGGTGTCATTAGAATTTCGTTAACAGGAACATCAAACATTTCTGGTACATTAACGGCAAACGCTGCAGCAGCAGCGATTAACACAGCAGCCGGTGGTGGTGCCGGTGGAAGTATTTATTTATCAGCTGCAAATATTACGGGAACAACAAGTGCTACTTACAGTGCGACTGGTGGCGCGGGTGATGAATATATCGGTGCATCTGGTGGCGGTGGCGGTGGCGGAATTATTTCTATTGTCGGTGATAAATTACCACCTGGAACTATTGCCGTGAACGGATCGATAAATGGTTCAACGGGTCTTTACACATTTTCGGGAACCAGTGATTCTCTTTGTGATATCGGTACGGCTAATTCCGTTTGTACAGTGACTACATCAAAAACTTTACCGACCAGTTTTACTTTAACTGGCACGGGTGCCCTATCAGTTTCATCTTCGGTAGTATTAAGTGGTAATTATATCGACATCAGCATGGCTGATTTAACAATCGCTAACAATGCTAGCATTAACGTAAATGGCAAAGGTCATGTTGCTGGGCGAAAGCGCGGCAGTGGTTCTGGTCCTGGTGCTGGTGTTGGATCAGTATCTGATGGCGGTGGTGGAGCAGGTCATGGCGGTGCAGGTGCTTCAGGTAACGGTGGCGCCGGTGGCGGAACTTATGATTCAGCAACGAACCCTACACAATTTGGGTCTGGTGGTGGCGGATCTGTTTATGGTGTTGGTGCCGCTGGTGGTGGTGTAATTCGGATTTCATTAACTGGAACATCTAATATTGCTGGAACATTAACTGCAAACGGAAATTCTGTGGCCAATGATTCAAGTGCTGGTGGTGGATCGGGTGGAAGTATTTATTTATCAGCCATAAATATTACCGGAACTACGAGTGCGACTTATAGTGCGACAGGTGGCGATGGTAATTCGTACATTGGTGAGCATGGTGGCGGTGGCGGTGGCGGTATTATTTCTATCATTGGTGATAAGTTACCTTTAGGAGCTATCGCAGTTAACGGTTCGACGGGTGGTCAAACAGGTCTTTATAATTTCACAGGAACGAGCAGCGCACTATGTGATACGGGCACTGCTGATACAACTTGTGGTGTAACGACAGCAAAAACTTTACCAACAAGTTATTCAATGACGGGAACGGGTACGCTCTCTGTATCTTCACCAGTCGTTTTATCAGGAAATTATATAACAATAAATATGGCTAACTTCACATTAGCCAACGGAGCAAGTATAAATGTGAATGGTAAAGGCCATGTGGGTGGACGCCCTGCTGCTAATGGTTCTGGTTCAGGTCCTGGAATTGGTTCAACAAATGATGGCGGTGGTGGTGGTGCGCATGGCGGCGCCGGTGGAGCAGGTAATACGGGCGGTGGTGCTGGCGGAACAGCTTATGATTCATCAATTAATCCAGCGCAATTCGGATCAGGTGGCGGCGGATCACTTCGCGGAATTGGCGGTAATGGCGGCGGTGTGATTCGAATTATTTTATCTGGAATATCAGATATCGCTGGCACGTTAACAGCCAACGGATCTTCCGCGATTACTAATTCCAGTGCTGCCGGCGGTGCCGGTGGAAGTATTTACTTAACAGCGACAACTATTAGTGGAACGGCAACAGCAGTCTACAGCGCAACAGGTGGCAATGGTAATGCCTACATTGGCGATAACGGTGGCGGTGGTGGCGGCGGTATTATTTATATTTCTGGAACTGGCCCAACGCTGGGAACAATTTCAGTCAGTGGCGGTACGGCAACATCAACAGCAGTCTCAGGCTCAGTGGGAATTAAAACTCACCCGTAAAAGCTATTGCAAATGTAAAAGTAAATTAACTTTAAAATGATAGTATCATTTGATACTATCATTTTAATAATATATAATCTTTTATATGTATAAACCGCCTTATACGATTACCCCATTAATTTTAACTTTAGTTTCAAAGATTCAAACTATACTGGGTGAATCGAAACATCTTGTTGTTAAAAAGCCTTCAGTTAAACTGCGTAAAGAGAATAAGATTAAAACTATTCATCATAGTTTAGCTATTGAGGGTAACTCTTTAACTGAGCAACAGATTAGTTCCTTAATTGAAGGTAAAAAAGTAATTGGTCCTAAAAATCAAATCATCGAAGTTAAAAATGCGATCAAACTTTATGAGCAGCTGACTGACTTTGACCCTTCAAAAGAAAATGATCTTTTAATAACGCATAAAATTTTAATGTCTGGCCTCATAGAAAAACCTGGTCGTTACCGCCAGCAAGCCGTAGGAATTTTTAAAAATGGTCAAGTTTCGCGAATGGCGCCACCCGCAAAACAAGTTTCAAGCTTAATGAGCAATCTTTTTTTATACCTTAAAAAAGATCAAGAAACACTGGATTTGCTTAAAGCCTGTATTTTTCATTATGAATTAGAATTTATACATCCATTTGAAGATGGTAACGGGCGCATGGGTCGCTTGTGGCAGCAGTTGCTATTAATGAAAGTTTCTCCGATATTTGAATATTTGCCAATTGAATCGCTCATACATAAAAATCAAAAAAAATATTATCAAGCTCTTGAAAAAAGCGATGCTAAGGGTGAATCTACGGATTTTGTGGAATTTTCTTTGGGAATGATTGTTGATTCGCTTAATGAATTTTCAGGCAAAATTTTGTCGACCAAACCTAAGTCGAATGATCGTATCGAAATGGCAGCAGAACACTTCGCTAAGCTCAATTTTAGTCGGAAAGATTATATGTTATTGTATAAAGAAATTTCTACGGCAACAGCTAGTCGGGATTTGGCTAAAGCCGTTGCAAGTGGTGTACTTAAAGTTAAAGGTGAAAAATCTAAGACTAAGTATCAGTTCAAAAAATAAATCCCTAATAGGTGATATTACGATCTATAAATTTGACGACATCGTCGTCAAATTGTCAGTAAAAATGACGACGCCATCGTCATTTAGCTGATCAAATCGAATATTTCATTAAAAAAATCGATGGGGATTCTTCAAACTCTTTAAAATTTTCAAAATCAACAATACAAAATTTTACATTTTTATGTTTTTTCTTAAAATGTTGATAACTTGAACTATTTCTAGCTTGTGTTTTAACTTCGATAGCATAAAGAATGCCGTCTGTTTCAATAATATAATCTATTTCATAGCGACCTTCACGCCAGTAGTAAACTGAATCAAAATGTTCGCAAAGCTGACTGCCTACAACAGATTCAAACACACGACCTTTTTCTTCAGGGGATAATTCACGCTTTAAAAAAAGTGAATTAAAAACAGGGGCGCAAGATATGATTTTTGGTGATGATAATCTTGAAAGTGGAGAATTCGAATATTTGAAAACAAGTTTTAATAAAAAAGCTTGAGTAAATAAATCTAAGTAGTGTTTTATCTGATCAACGTTGCCGGCCTCTTGTAATTGCCCTAACAACTTATTATAACTGATTTCTTGGGCAGGGTATTGGCTAGCAAGTATAAAAGTTTGCCTGAACAAAGCTGGTTTTTTAATTGTGGCATAATGAAAAATATCACGACTAACAACTGTTTCGAAAACTGCATCTAACATATACTTTTTAAATCGTGTTTTATCCTTTAATAAAGAATAAGCAGCAGGATATCCCCCGGTTTTTAAATAATCATCAAGTCCAATTTTGAAACCGACTAGCGATTCCTTGTAAGACCAGTGTGGTGCTGAAATAATTTCGAAACGTCCAGCAAGGCTTTCGCTTAAACCTTGGCTTAGCTTTAAAGAACTTGATCCTAGCAATACCCAATGCATTAGTTTTTTTTGTTTTTTTTGATGATCCCAGGCCTGTTTAACCAGTTCAGACCAGTTTGGCATTTTTTGTATTTCATCAAAAACAATAATTTTCTTATTATTCTCAGTCGCTTTTTGGACCTGTTGAAAAAACCAATCAGCCTCTAAAATATGATTTTCTGCAGTGAAATATTCATAGTCCTTAGCTGAGAAGTTTTTTTCTAACACATGCAAAACCCCAGATGTTTTCCCGACTTGCCTAGGGCCTAAAACAGTCTGAATAAATCGAGGTCTCTCTTTAAGGCGATTTTTAAGAATCTGTTCAAAAGGCCTTGAATAGTGTTTCATAAGTCAACTATAACCTTCTGAATTTAAAAGGTCAACCTTCTAAATTTAGAAGGTTAGCAACTATTCCGTTTCCCAGCCGACGACGCGGCCACCTTCGAAATAAACATATCTTCGTTCGCGTTTGTAGCCGTTTAATGATGGGCTTTCGCGGGTGTATTTCCAACGTTCGTTTTTGTAAATCGGGTTTCCACTGTTTTCGACGGAATCAGGATCCCCCCAGGATTTACGAACTAAATCTTGGGTCATTCCCAAAGTTAAATCTTGAGATTCAACCATATCTTGAAAATCTTTATTCGATTTTAATCGTGACCATAATTTATTTCTGTTCACCCAACTTTGACGGCCCTCAATAGACGGGATCGATAAGTATTCAATTTTTTCTAGATCTGTTATAAATAAAGGTAAAACTTTTGAATAACTTAAGCGTTCTTTTTCAGAATCCAATGTGCGTTCCAGTTGGCGTAACCTACGACGGTTTCTAACTTCATCCATTTCTGTTTTAGATAAAGTTTTTTTAGGATTCATCCCTAATTCGTAAGCGTATTTTTCTAAATCTTTTTCTGTTAATTTTGTTTCAGTTTCTACATCACCGTTGGCATTTATTTTTTCACGGCTGTATTCAACTTTTGAATCATCACCGAATTCGGGTCTGTCAGCGGTCTGAATTTGACCAGCCACACAGCCATTAAGGATCAAAAATGATAAAGAGCAAACAAAAATAAAATAAACTTTTTTGGCATTAATTAGGCTATGTTTCATTGTTTTAGTATAAGCTGAGTCCTGAAAACAAAAAATAAGAATAGTACTGGTCTAGACAAAGGTTTTAATTAAACTGGCTTTAAATCATAGATCGAGGTAACGTAAAACGTGGCAAATTTCTTTAAAAAATTTTTCAGTAAAAAAGCAATGACCAGTGCCTATTCTGATAATCTCAAGTTTTTAGAGGACGTATTGGCAGAAGAAGACCCCGAATTTGCTGAAACACTTAAAGTCATTAAAAAACAAACCGAACAAGAAATCTTACAAAAAAATAAAACAAGTCTATTTAATATAGCTAAAGAATTAGTATTTAATTTAAAAGATCATTTAGAATCTATTAAATTCATTAAAAAAGATTTAAAATTAAAAAATTTAAACGTTAAGATGATCGTTTTTATTCTGGTTAGTACAGGTCTAATTTTTGGTTTATATAAAATATCAAAATTAGATTTTTGGCTCAAAGACGACCAACTTTTTATTAATTCCTACGCGGATTTGGGTGTGCTTGAAATCAAAGATTTCGATCCCAAAGTCAGGTTTGATTATTTTTTAGAAAATCCCATTTTTTCTAAAAATTCAGTCAGTCTTAAAAAAATGATCACGAACATTCGTCCGTCTGAAAATTCGACTGATAACCCTATGGTTGTTTTAGAAATGGGTGTCGAAAGCTTATCTGCCGAAGTCGTCATCGAAATCAAAGATCGCGAAGCTGAATTTAAAGATCTTGTTTTGCGTGTGATCGAAGAATTTGATTATGATGAACTTGAATCAGCATCTGGCAAAGAAAAATTAAGCAGCGCTGTTTTAACTGAAATCAACAAAAGCCTTACCACTGGTAAGGCTCGCAAAATTTTTTTTAAAAACTTTATTATAAAGCCTTAAAATTCTTTAAATTGATATTATAATTTTTAATACGATCATGCAAAGTTGACTTTGGAATTCCTAAATCAATGGCTGTTAATTTTTGATTTCCATGATTGGCAGCTAATCGTTTTAAAATCATTTGTTTTTCAATTTCTTTAATCACAGATAAATTCTGCATTTTTGTATCTTGTGCATAGCTGACTGATTGGGTCAGCTGTGCTAATCGATCTTTTCTTTGTAGCAAAGTATCGATATGATTATCATGTATAGATTGTTTCGGAAACAGAGCGCTAGCGCGGGAAACGACGTTTTTTAGCTCGCGAATATTTCCCGGCCAATCATGTTTTTTAAGATACTGTATCGCAGTGTATGAAAATCTAACTTTCATTTGTTTTGCAAAACTATAAAGTAAATCTTCAAAGTCTTCGATGCGATCTTTCAGCGCCGGAACATCAACGACGACAACACTTAAACGAAAAAATAAATCTGATCTAAATGATCCTTCTCTGATTTTCTGGGCTAAATTTTGATGTGTAGCTGCAATAATTCGAACATTGGTTTTAATCACCTTATCAGATCCGACCGGGCGAATTTCGCTATTTTCGATAGCTCGTAAAATTTTAGCTTGTAAATTATAAGACAAATCACCGATTTCATCCAAGAATAACGTCCCGCCACGGGCTGCTTCAAAAGCCCCTTTACGATCATTAATGGCTCCGGTAAAACTGCCTTTAATATGTCCGAACAATTCGCTTTCAACTAAAGTTTCAGTTAAAGCCGAACAGTTAACACTTAAAAATAAAGATTCTGATCTTAAGGATGTGTCATGAATGTTTTTTGCAATCACATCTTTTCCTGATCCTGATGGTCCTAATAATAAAACGGAGAAGTCTGAGGTCGCAATCGATGTCATCGTTTTTAATTGATCACTCCAAAATTCTGACCTGCTGGTCATCGGAAATTCTTTTGTTTTTTTAGTCAGATCGTGAATAACAATATCCGTATAACCAGCAGAAATAAGATCACCATCATGAAGCACAGCTTCTAAAATTTGTGATCCATTTACATATGTTCCTGTTTCTGATCTCAAATCTTTAATATAAAGTTTTTGTGATCTGATCTCTAATCTAAAATGACGATCAGAAACGTGGGGTGTGTTAATAACCACCTGACAACTGGGGTCTTTTCCGACTGTGATGTAGTCATTGATTGTTTGTTTTTCCATTGATCCATCTAATATTTCGATTGCGAATTGCTCCATATATGTCCCCTGTGAAAGTACGTAAACGTTCTATGAACACACTATTACAAAAAATAAGCCCGTTATTTGGGCTTCAAGAGTGATATATTCGATTTGGCGGCAGATTTTCCTGTTTTTAGCAATGTGAGATATTCAATCTAAGAATTGAGAATTTGGCAAAAGAAGTCTAGTATGTGGGACATGTCAAAACCTCAAGTTGGAAAAACGAGCACAAATAATATTAATAAAAATAGCGCTCTTAAAAATGCCAAAAAAAGTCCAAAAAAAAATGTAAAGAAAAAAATTAAAGTCACATTTTTAAAAAGCGGTTTTCTGCAGCAGGATTATCCGACTCATAATAAAAAAGAAGTCGCTTTTGTTGGTCGATCTAACGCGGGAAAATCATCTTTAATTAATGCCTTAGCCGGCGAAAAAATCGCTCACGTCAGTCAAACCCCAGGTAAAACTAGATTACTTAATTTTTTCGCTTTTGGTGATAGTTATGTTTTAGTGGATATGCCAGGTTATGGTTTCGCTTCGCGCAGTGGTGATGAAATCACGGAGTGGCAAAAAGCCATTGAAACTTATTTAGATAATCGTGAATGTTTAGGTGGATTAGTTTTAGTCATGGATGTGCGCCGCGATTGGGAAGAGCATGAAAAAATGCTTCTTCGCTTTGCTAATAAAATTGGTGTCCCCATGGTTGTGGCCATGACCAAGATTGATCGCTTGAATCAGAAAGAACTTAAAGAAAGATTAAACGAAATTAAAAAACATGCGCACACAAGCTTACTGTTCCCGATTTCAAGCACTACACATGTTGGGTATCGTGAAATGGAAGAATACATTTATAAAGAGTGGATTAAAGCATGAAAGTGATTGCAGTCATCCCTGCAAGGTATGGTTCGACCCGATTTCCGGGAAAACCTCTTGTAAAAATTAAAGATAAAACTTTAATTGAATGGGTTATCGCTGGATCAAAAACATCTAAATATCTAAGCCAAATTATAGTAGCGACCGATGATGAGCGTATTTTATCAGTTGCAAAAAATGCCGGAGTCAATGCCGTGATGACTTCAGACAAATGCGCCACAGGCACAGATCGCGTGTTTGAAGCCACAAAAGATATCGATTTTGATGTGGTTATTAACATTCAAGGCGACGAGCCACAAATTAGTTTTAAGTACATAGACCCGCTAGTAGAAGCGTTTATGAATCAAAAAAATTTAGATATGGCCACATTAGCACATCCCATTGAGCTTAAAGATTTAGAAAATAAAAATGCAGTCAAAGTCATCAAAAATATAAATGATGAAGCTATTTATTTTAGTCGTTTTGCGATTCCGTTTTCACGACTTGAAGCTGACAGTTCAACTTTATCAACACAAAAACATATTGGCTTGTACGGTTATAGCAAATCGTTTTTACAAAAGTTTTGTGAAGCCCCCCAAGCTGATATTGAAAAACATGAAAGTTTAGAACAGCTTCGCGCTTTGCACTTGGGTGCAAAAATTAAAGTGATCACTGTAGATCAGCCGATTCATGGCGTAGACACACCTGAAGACATAAAAATTGTTGAAAAATACTTGTAAGAAAGAATTGAATATGAAAAAAACAAAAACAAAACTAACACAAAAATTAAAACATAACCAAAAATTTATTTTTGTCACTGGTGGAGTTGTTTCATCGATTGGAAAAGGCTTAACTGCTGCAAGTCTTGGCTCATTACTTGAAGCGCGCGGCTTTAGTGTGACGATTATGAAATTTGACCCTTACCTGAATGTTGACCCAGGCACGATGTCGCCATTTCAACATGGCGAAGTTTTTGTCACAGAAGATGGGGCCGAAACTGATCTCGATTTAGGTCATTATGAACGTTTCACAAAAGCTGTGATGTCAAAAGCCAACTCTGTGTCTGCTGGTCAAATTTATGACTCAGTCATCACACGTGAACGCCGTGGTGATTATTTAGGTGGAACAGTCCAAGTGATTCCGCATATTACTGATGAAATCAAATCACGGGCTTATGCAGCTGTTCAAGGTAAAGATATCGCTATTGTTGAAATCGGTGGAACTGTCGGTGATATCGAAGCTCAACCTTTCTTTGAAGCTATTAGACAATTACGATTAGATCTTGGCGCAGACAACACGGCCTTAGTGCATGTGACTTATGTGCCTTATATCGCTGTAGCTGGTGAGTTAAAAAGTAAACCCACACAGCATTCTGTGAAAGAACTTCGTCAAATCGGTTTACAACCTGATTTTTTAATTTGTCGTAGTGAAAAAACGATTGATGATAATTTAAAAGCTAAAATTGGATTATTTTGTTCGATTCAAAAACAATACGTTATTTCAGCTCAAGATTCTAAATCGATTTATGATGTGCCATTGGCTTTACATAAAGAGCATTTCGATGAACTTATCGTTGAAAGATTAGGGCTTAAAAAAACAAAGCCAAACGTGTCTGGCTGGCAAAAAATTGCGAAAATTCAAAATAATCCCAAAAGTAAAGTTCGTATTGCTTTAGTCGGAAAATATGTGGATTTAAAAGAATCTTATAAATCGCTCATTGAATCTTTAGTGCATGGTGGCTTAGCTAACCAAGTTTTAGTCGATATTAAATATATCGATTCAGAGAAGCTAAATGCACGTAATTTAAAATCAATGTTGGGCGATGTTTCAGGAATTTTAGTGCCAGGCGGTTTCGGAACCCGTGGTGTAGAAGGTAAATTATTAGCAATTCAGTATGCACGTGAAAAAAAGAAACCATTTTTTGGAATTTGTTTCGGGATGCAATTAGCAGCGATTGAATTTGCAAGAAATGTTTGTGGTTTAGAAAACGCCACATCTCGTGAATTCATTGGTGAAGCAAAAGTCAGTGAATTTAAAAAAGGCGGACACATTATTATTGATTCCATGATTGAACAACGTGGTGTAGTTGATAAAGGTGGAACAATGCGATTAGGATCGTTTTCTTGCCAGTTAAGTCCTAAAAGTTTAGTTCAAAAAATATATAAAGCTAAAACGATTAAAGAGCGTCACAGACATCGTTTTGAATTTAATAATCAGTATTTAGAAATGTTTAATCGTAAAGGCTTAAAAGCTGTCGGTGTGAATAAAGAAAGAAATTTAGTTGAAATTCTGGAAAATGAAAATCATCCGTGGTTTATTGGCGTTCAATTTCATCCTGAATTCAAATCTAAACCATTAAATCCGCATCCATTGTTTTCAGCTTTTGTTAAAGCCAGCTCTCAGACTAAAAAGAAATAAAAAATAGATCATCAAAGAGGTTAAGCATGAGCCAAATATTAAACCGAGCAAAACAAGTTTTACAAATTGAAGCTGATAGTGTTTTGCATTTAATTCCAAAATTAGATAACCAATTTGAAAAAGCTGTTGAATTAGTTTTAAAGTGCAATGGTAAGTTAGTAATTACAGGTATTGGTAAATCAGGGCAGATCGCTCGTAAGATGGCGAGTACTTTTTCAAGCACCGGAACACCAGCTTTATTTTTACATCCAGCAGAGAGTAGCCATGGCGATTTAGGTGTGATCAGCGAAAATGATTTAGTGATGGCCTTATCCTACGGCGGCGAAGCTTCAGAATTAAATTCACTTTTAAAATTTACACAGCGTCGGGGTATTTCATTAATTGCTTTAACTGGAAAAAACGAAAGCACGTTGGCTAAATCAGCGACAGTGACAATAAACGTGTCTGTTGAAAAAGAAGCCTGTCCACTTAACTTAGCACCGACCTCATCAAGCACAGCGATGTTGGCTATGGGTGACGCACTGGCTATGTGTGTTTTAGAAGTTCGGGGATTTAAAGCAGAAAACTTTGCTGAATTTCATCCAGCAGGATCGCTTGGCGCAAAACTAATGACAGTTCGTGATGTGATGCAAATCGGTGATGCTTTACCGTTTGTTAAGCCAACAAGTTCTATGAACGAAATATTAACTAAAATGACAAACCAAAGCGTTCGTGGAGCTGCAGGTGTAACTAATGATGCAAAAGAACTTGTTGGAATTATTACTGATGGTGATATCCGCCGTTTTTTAGAAAAAAACCAAAATCCTTTCTCTGCAATAGCTGAAGTCGTGATGTCAAAATCACCAAAAACAATTGATGTCAGTGAATTAGCCGAAAAAGCATTGTTTATGATGGAGCAATTCAGAATTCAAATGCTCATTGTTTTAGATAAAAATTCAAAAACGCCGCTCGTGCCAATTGGAATGCTAATCTATCAAGACTTACTAGCTAAAAAATTAAGATAGTATAAAGAATTAAAAGTTAAAAATAATTAGACAGCCCTACTGTTAAGGCAAACCCTGTGACTTTAACAGTGCTTGTGCCAGAATTTTTTTCGTAAATATATTTTAAGCCGCCTTTAAAGCAATAATCAGAACTGAGAACAAACATTTTAACAAATGGTCCCACATAAAAAGCAGTTGTTTTTGAACTGTTTGAGGCCCCACCATTGAATGAATCTTTACGTGTCGTTAAGATAAGATCACCGTCGACACTAAAAATAAGATCTCGACCAGTTGTGTTTGGTTGAAAATTGTAAGTGAAAAATCCACCAAGCCCAGTGACAGATGTTGTCTGTGTTCCTGTATCAGTGTTTGATATAGTCAAAGACGGTCCGAGCTCATAATCTTTAAGATTCCAGCCAAATTTTGTTGATAAGGTAAAATTTGAAACTGTGTTTGCACCAGGAGCATCGGATTTAGTGCTCGAAAATTCAGCCACTTCAAGACCAATTAAATAATTTCGATTATTTTTAATTTTTGGTGTGAACCCATCGTCTGCAATATTTTGATTAACAAAATAAGTTTCACCTTTTTTAAGACGGTCATTTGATTTGACTTCGATAATTGCTTTTTTGCCTTTAACTTGCAAAACATTAAATTCCTGAGCAAAAATGTATTCATTTTTAAAAATTAGAATTGAAACAATAAATAGAAATATTTTTTTAGTTTTCATATTTAAAAAATAATCCGAAATTTTATTTTTTCCTAATCATTTGCTGACAATAGTCCAGTTTAGGCATTCGAAGCCCTCGATGTCAGGACTTTAGTCGTACTATTTTCAACTAGCGCCGCGGGTATCCTTGCCGCGTTAGATTTTATTCTTAACAATGTATATTGAGATAAGTACAGCTTAGGAGTGGTTTTTCATTTGGGACTAGATGTGCAAAAACTTAAACATGTTAAGATGTTAGTGTTAGACGTTGACGGTATATTAACTGATTGCCGTTTATGGATGGATTCTAATGGCCAATGGAAAAGAATATATTCTGTTCGTGATGGCGTTGGCATAAAAGCACTTATAGAAGCGGGTTACAAAGTTGGAATCATAACCGGAGCTCAAGCTGAAGATGTAAGATCACGGGTTAAAATGTTAGGCATTCAGTATTTTTACGAAGGGGCGTTAGATAAAATTCCTCCGTTTAAAGATCTTCAAGAAAAATCAGGTTTAAAACCTGAGGAAATGGCTTATATGGGAGATGATTTCTTCGATATTCCCTTACTTAATCAAGTTCAATTTTCGGCCACTGTACCAGATGCCATGGAAGAAGTTCTTGAATCAGTTCAGTATGTGACACGAAGACCAGCCGGTAACGGAGCTGTTCGTGAAGTGTGTGATTTTATTTTAAAATACGGATTCTATTCAAAAGGATTAAACGCATGAAAAATAGATTTTTAATTAAACAGCTAAAAACAATCGTTTTAGTAGGGCTTAGCTTAGGTTTTTTAAATCAGGCTTTGGCCCAATCTGACATTGATGTTCCTATTGATGAATTAGCGCAAGAAACTGTTTATCCAGTCTTCGATCATTTAGCTAGTGTTAAAAACAGAAACGTAGCTACAAAAGATCGCTTCGATTTAGGTTTTTTCGGAGGATATGCATTAACAGAACCGATTTACAGCACGGCTAAATACGGCGTGGCTTTAAATTACCATATTAATGAATTACATTCGTTGGGTGTATTATTTAGTATGAATTCGACAGGTTTATCACGTGATGGGGATGCGCTTAAAGAGTTACAGCCAGTGGGATTAGATTTTAATCGTGCTCCGAAACCAAAAAATACAATTTTATTAGATTACAACTATAAACCTTATTATGGAAAGCTTTCAGTCACTAAACACAGTGTGATCAATACAACTATTTATGGATCTGCAGCAGCGGGTTTGATTGCTTATGAACATAAAAGTTATCCAGCTGTTGCTTTAGGTTTAGGTGAAAGATTTTATTTTACTTCACGTTTTTCACTTAAAATTGACCTACGATTATTTATTCATCAAGCACCGATTCCGTTTAAAAGAGATGCTTTAACGCCATCTGATGCGATCCCTTCGGCAGATAGTTTTGATGAGCGTATATCATACACGACAAATTTAGAAGCTGGACTTAATTACTTATTTTAGGAGCTAGAGTGAAAACAAAATTGAGATATTTATTTTTAATAGTTTTTTTGCTTACAAGCCCAACTTTTGCGGAAGAAGCACTTGATGATCAAGAAATTATTGATGTTGAAGGCGTTTATTCAGAAGTTCAAACTGAAGTTCAACAGACTCAACAAACACAACAAATTCAACAAGCGCAATCAGCTGAAAAAGAAGCAGCGTTACCTGAAGAGCTTAAACAACAGCCTTTAGCAGAAAAAGTTGAAGTTAAAGAGCTTAAAGACTTAAGTCGTCTTTCACCATTTAGTGAAGTTTCTGTGATTCAGAAAAAATATTTACCAAAAACAGAACGGTTTCAGATTTTTGCCGCTGGTTCAATAATGACGAATACACCTTGGTATAATAACTACGGGGCAAGACTTCATTTTGGTTACAACTTCACTGAAAACTTAGGTTTAGAAATTAATTCATCTTTCTTAACTAATTCCGAACGGGCTGCAGCCAAAGAAATTCGTGAAAATAATGGACTTCAAACTGAACAGTTTATTTACACAAAAAATTATATAGGTTTAGATCTGGTCTGGAGTCCCATTTACGGTAAAATGACTTCACTGGATAACACGATCACACCATTTGATATGTATTTTACTTTTGGTGGCGGAAATTCAAATACAAATTCACAAGAAAAAAGTAATGCTACATTTCACGTTGGCACAGGACAAATTTTTGCGATCACGAAAGCCATGGCTTTTCGCTGGGATTACAGCTTTAACTTTTTTCAAGCTACACCTGTACCAACAGTGGATGATCCCACGCCGACTAAAGGTAACTATAATGATTTCGTCTTAAGTGCAGGTTTAAGTTTCTTCTTTCCGGAGGTTAGCGACCGATGAAAAATTTTATCAAAGTTATCTTATTTACATCATTGTTAGCGCAAATTGGTTTTGCGCAAAATAAAACGCAAACCAAAAAGGCAGTTGCAAAAAAGACAACTGTTAGAAGACCTGTTGTAGAGAAAAAAACAACTCCAAAAGTTTATTCGCAATCAAAAAGCTCTGCAAATAGACAACAAATTCAAGCAGCGATTACTCAGTTTAAAAACGGTTCCTACGCAGCTGCTGCAAATACATTACAGACTTTAACCAAAAGACCAGAATTAGCGAACGAAAGACCACAGCTAAAAATGTATTTAGGTGAAGCTCTTATGGAATTAAACCTGAATCAAACAGCCGCGTTTCAATTCGTTGATGTGATTCGCTCTGGTGGGTCGACGACACGGGCAGCACTAGAAAAACTGCTGATTGTCACTGATCGCTTAGGTGATGAGACTTTACTAAATTACGCACTTCAAAGAATTGATGTGACAAATGTTCCAGCTAAACACCGCGATATGTTAAATTATCGTTTAGGTGAAATTAAAATGTCAGCGAATAATTTTTCAGCTGCCAGTCAACTTTTTAGTAAAGTTGGACCACAAAGTCGGTACTACTATAATGCACTTTATAATAAAGGTCTTTCGCAAGCTGAAGCGAATCAAACAGATGCGGCTATTGCGACTTTTAATCGTTTAATGTTAGTCAGAGCAAGTGCTAAAGTCACTGATACAAATAAAGTTGCTGCACAAATGGCTATAGCGCGAACACTTTATCAAAAAAAATCTTTTGAAGCTTCAATAGATGCTTATAGTAAAATCCCACGTGATCATTTCATGTGGCATGATGCTATTTTTGAAAAAAGCTGGGCGATGTTAAGAACAGCTCGGTTTAGATCAGCTTTAAGTAATTTTCAAACTTTACATTCAAGCTACTATGATGATTTCTACATTCCTGAGACATTATTATTAAGATCAATTGTTTATCTTTACATCTGTAAATACGACGAAACAGAAAAAGTATTAGGACTTTATGAAAAGCAGTACGGACCATTATATAGTCAGATTCAAAAGTTCTTACGTGCCGAACGTTCAGCTGAGGTTTTTTATTCTGAAATGGAAAAAGCTGGGATCTTGAAAAAATCAAATGAGAGCGAACTTAGAACAATGTTGCCACTTAAAGTTTTAAATAAAATTTATCAAGAGGGTAACGTTCGTCGTTCAATGGCTTATATTAAAAAACTTTATGAAGAAAAATCAATCGTTGAAGAAAATCCACAAATTAGATCATCAGCTGTAGGTAAATATTCACTCAAAGTCATTTCTAATCGTATTAAAGGAGCTAAAAGCCAAGTCGGAGACATGGTAAAAGCTCATTTAGAAAATATGGAAATCGAATTAAAAGATTTGCAAGAACAAGCTAGCCTTATTCGTTATGAAATGATTAATGGCCAAAAAGAAATTATACGTAAAAAATTAACAGGCAAAGATCTTTCTGATCTACAAGTTGATAGTGATCGGGACCGTTCATTTTATGTTCAAAACGGATATGAGTATTATCCATTCCAAGGCGAGTATTGGTTAGATGAAGTCGGTAATTATCACTATTTAGGGAAACAAAGTTGTGAATAAAATTATGATAAAAAATATTTCAAAAATTATTTTCAAAACAAGTTTAGTCCTTGTCGTAACTGCTTTTATGACTGAAGAAGTTCAAGCCCAAAAGAAGTCACAAAAAGCAAAAAAAATGACAGTTGGGGATTTGCTTAAAAAAGCTCAAGAATCAAATCGTGGTGGCCAGCTTAAGCAAATGGAAAAAAATGATATCGCTGTACCAGATTCACAGTTTGCCTTTAGGCCGCAGCCAAAACAAAATTTATCATCAGTCAAACCACCAAGATCGACTGAGATGCTGAAGTTTGAAAAAGGCAACAATCAGGCCGAATACGAAAGAACTTTAGATCGACAAATTCAAGAACTTTATAAACTGACTAAAAAATTTGAAAACAGCCCTAACCGTGGCGAACTATGGTTACGTTTAGCTGAACTTTATGTTGAAAAATCAGCTTTGGTTGATTCACGTAAGCAAGATCAATATGACCAAAAGCTGCAAGCGTTTCAAAGCGGCAAAACTAAAGAAAAACCTAAATTAGACTTAACTGAATCTAAAGCTTACAATCGTAGTGCAATTCAGCTTTATGAATGGTTTTTACGTGACTATCCGAAAGATCAAAAAGTCAGTCAGGCTTTATTTTTCTTAGGGTATAATTATTTTGAATTAGGTGAAAATGAAAAAGGTTCAAAATATTACGACACTTTAACTAAACAATTTCCGCGTAGTCCATTTGTTGGTGAAGCCCATTTTGCATTAGGGGAATACTACTTTGAAGGTGAAAAGTGGGCGGATGCTTACCGTGAATATTCATTTATTATTAAAGATAAAAAGCATAGACTTCATGCTTTCGCTTTTTATAAAGGCGGCTGGTGTTTGTACCGCATGGGTAAAACAGATGAAGGTATCAAGTACTTAGATTTTATCGTTAAAATTAGCAAAGCTGATAATGTATTATCAGCAACGAAAGCATCTATTGCTAGATCAAAACTTGAAAGTGAAGCTTTACGAGATTTAGTGGTTTTCTTTTCTGATACTGGCGACACAAAAAGAGCTATTAATTACTTCAGAAACTTAGACATCAAAGAAGCTGATCAAAATGGCTATATTGAAAAGTTAGCTTATTACTTCGCTGACAAAGGTAACCGGGATGCTTCTCGTGATGTTTTTAGAAGACTTATAGTTGACGATCCGACAGCTAAAAAATCTTTTGAATATCAATATCAAATTGTACAAAATTATTTTTTCGCCAAAAATTCTCCTCAATTCAAAGAAGAACTTTATAAATGGATTAGTGATTATAAAAAAGATTCTGCTTGGGCTAATGCTAATGCGGGTGATGCGGCCCTGATTGATAGCGCCTATAAATTACGTGAACAAACACTTAGAAACTACATTATGCAGCAACATCAAACGGCTCAAAATTCACGGGCTGCCTACTCAAGACAGTCAGCTTCAGATGGTTATCTTCTGTATTTTCAAGAATTTAGTGATTCGACACAAGTTGGCGACATGCATTTCTTTTTCGGTGAACTTCTTTATGATATGAATAAGTTCGACGAAGCTTCTACGCAGTATTTATGGGTTGCTGAAAATGCTCCACAAAATAAATATGCAGATAAAGCTGGGCAAAATTTACTTTTAGCCATTGAAAAAGTTTTACCAAACGACAGTGAATTGAAAAGAAAAGTCGGTGACAGTGTAGAACCTGTTCCTTACGAGCCCGCAGTTGAAAAGTTCTTAAGATCAGCGAAATGGTACGTCACTAAATTTCCTAAATCTGAAAAAAATGCTGAAATTAAATTCAGAATGGGAAGATTATATTATCAAACAAATCATTTTGCTGAAGCTGAAGTGGTATTTAAGGATATCGTTGATAAGCATCCTAAAACAAAATATTCTGAATTCTCTGCAAATTTGTTATTAGATATTTATAATCTACGTAAAGATTACGTAGGATTAGAAAAAATCGGAGCTGAACTATTAGCTAACGATTCAATTTCAAGTTCACAAACAGGTACTGACATCAGAGGAGTTCTAGAAAGAGCCAGTTTTAAAAAAGGGCAAGATTTAGAAGTTGAAAAGAAGTATTTAGAATCAGCTGAGCAGTTTAAGGCTTTTGCCACACAAAATTCAAAATCTGAATTGTATTCATTGGCAGTGTTCAATGCTGGTGTAAATTATGAAAGAGCTGGTCGTACATCTGAAGCTATAGAAAATTATAAAATGACTTTAGCAAGCAAAGATAAAAATTCTGCTAATGTTAAGCCTAAAGCTGAAAAACTAATTGCTAAGCTTTATCAAGATGCTGGGCAATTTGAAGAATCTGCACGATTATTTAAAAAAATAGCCAGTGAATCACCAAATGATCCGCTTGTTACAAATTATTTATTTAATGCGGCAGTTATGTATGAAGCCATGGGTAAAAATCGTGAAGCGATATCTACTTATAACGAATACCTTGAAAAAGCTAAAAGAAGATCAGATAAAATTGAAGCCACTTTTAATTTAGCCGAATTACTTCGCAAATCGAATTCGATTTCATTAGCTATTGAACGATACGACGAATACGTTCTTATAACAAACAATCCAGTTCGCAAAGTAGAAGCTTATTATTGGTTGGCACAACTGCACAAAAGACTTCGCCGTGAAACACTTCATAATGAAAATAAGGCTAAAACTCTTCAAGCCTTCAATCGTTTAAGTGCCGCACAAAAGCCAGAAGTTTCTAAGTATGTTGCACAGTTTAAATTTATTGAAGCTGAAAAATCATTTACTGAATTTAAATCCATTCGAATTCCTGCTGATCCAAGTAAACAAAAAAAAGCTGTGAATCAAAAGCTTGAGCTAGTTAGTCGGTTGAACACTCAACTATCAGAAATCATTAGATTAGATTCGGCTGAAGAAATTATTTCTTCATTAAACTTAATTGGTGAAACGAATGAACATATGGGGAACTCAATTATCAATGCACCAATACCTAAAGGCTTTAACGAAGAGCAATTAAAACAGTATAAAGCAGGAATTCAAGGGATAGCAGATCCATTTATTAAAAAATCTGAAGAAAGCTATAAATTAGCTGTTGAAAGAGCGCTTGATCTGGATGTGTATTCTCCAGCTTACAGAAATTCTTTATCTAAACTACAAGCTAAAGATCCTAAGTCTTACTATAATGGGTCAGAAATTCCATCAGATTCACGACTGATTCAGTGGATTGGAGAAAAATAATGAAAAAGATGAATTATCTTTTACTTGGATTATGCTTTTTTACGTTCAGTTGTGCTGTTTTGACTGATTCATCATCTGTGAGCCAAGAAATCCAGCCTACAGATCATGATTTGAATAGTCGCACGACTTCAATTGAAGAGGATAGACCTATTAATGTGAAGCCTCTCCAGGAATCAAAAAAACAAACGGAATCGTCTGTTACAGCAGCGGCATCAAAAACTTCGAATGATAAGCTGATTAGCGCGATTAAATCCCAAAATGATGAACAAATCACTAAATCAGCGAACGAAGTCTTATCTCAGAATCCAAAAGATTTAAGAGCATTGAATGCTTTAGGTATGACTTATTTTAAAAGCGGTCGCAATGAAGCCGCACTGTATTTAATTAACAAAGCGATCGATATTCAGCCAAAATCATCAGAGCTTTACAGTAATTTAGGTTTGATTGAGTTAGCTCGTGGTGAAAAACGGGCTGCAATTAAAGCTTTTAGAAAAGGTTTGGAAGTGAATTCTAATGATGCCATCATTGGAGCTAACTTAGGTTCAATTTACGTAGCCGAAAAAGAATATCAAAAAGCAGAATTGGCTTTAGAAATTCCATATAAAAAGGGAACTAAAGATATTAAAATTTTAAATAACTATGCAATTGCTTTAACAGGAAATAAAAATCCTAAAAAAGCAGGTGATATTTATTCAAGATTAGTTAAAGATAATCCTTCGCAGCGCGATATTATGTTAAACTATGCAATCAATTTGATTACACATCAGCAAAAATACAAAGAGGGTTTGGATGTTTTGAATAGACTAAAGTTTGTAGGAAGCTCTCCAGAATCAAGAAATGTAATAAAAGATTTGGAAACTCAGGCAAAAGCTGGTTTAAAATAGCATATGAGGTCATTTATGCACCGTTCACATTTTGTTATGGCTATGATCTTTGCGATTATTTTGTCGCTTATAATTGTTGAAGAAGCTTCGGCTCAAGCAACTTTTATCGGTTCAAAAGCGAATCGCAAACAAACGCTCAACTTCGAAGATGAATTAGTTGAAGGCAGCGCGCAGAAACCAGAACTCTTTTATTTATTTCAAAAAAAGAATTTTAACTACACTCGTTTAGTAAAATTACGTGAAAATTTTCTACCCGAGATGAGAAAAACTGCAGAAGATATGCAGCGACTACGGGGTGGACGTTGAAAGCTCCTATTATATTCAGAATTTATAAAAATAATCAGATCCTTTTTGTAAAGCAATTTATTGACAAGGATCAAATTGTTTTCGGTAGCAGTGCGATGTCAGGCTCTGAAATTGATGTAGATTTAGAATCTACAGAAATATCTGCCATTCATTGCCTTGTTGAAAAACGTGGACCGCAATTTTATATTTGTGATTTAGGTTCAACGCAAGGGACGTTTAAGAATGGAAATCAAATTTTAGATGACGTTCTAGCCTCTGGTGAAGAATTTCAAATTGGACCCTTCAAAGTCGCATTTTTTACAGGTGTACCAAAACCAACTCACGCACAAGATTCTGCAGAAGTTGTTGTTGTAACACCTCCGCCGGTCGTGCCACCACCAGCAATAGTTGAAAAAACAGCTGTGGTTAAGGCAGCTGACGCTGCAGCAATTGTCAAACCGACAATTGCCACACAATTCGTATCGCAGAAGCCAATTCAAAATTTAAGATCAGGGAATAAATCACCTTTACAACGACGTCATCGTGGTGAAAGAACTTTTTCACCTAACAGCGAATATAAAAACTTAAATGAATTTATCAAACCAAGCCAAGGTGGCGTTGTTGAAGTGATTGTTTCTTGGAAAGAAAGAATTTTAACGACTCATCATTTTCAACCAACTGGGCAATACAAAGTTGGTCAAGACATCCAATTACCTGATGGAACACTTCCTAAAAATTGGGTTCTTATCGATTGTTTAAGTGGTGTAAACGGTGAAGTAAATATTAATCTTAACGAAAGCATGAAAACTGAAGTGCATCGTTCTGAAAACATCATTACGCTTTCTGAAAGCAGATATAAACTTCAACAAGGCGAAGTTGTTTTTATTCAATTATCTAACGGAATGCAATTAGCTATTCGTTTTGCTCCGAAAACAGCTTTAGTGCCTTTAGATTCTCCGTTGATTTTATCTTCGTCTGAATTCACAGGAATTTTAGCGGCTCTTATTTTTTCTGTTCTGTTAAGTTTAATCGTTTCTGTGTTATCGCCGAAAGATTCAGATAAAGAAGAAGAAGTTGAACGGGTTGCACAAGTTATTTTTAATAAACCGCCGGTTCCAGTTGTACTTCCGCGGGTTGCTCCTCCAGTAGAACCTCCAAAGGCTGAAACACCACCTCCGCCGAAGCCTCCTGAAGTGCCTAAAAAAATCGTAGCTGCTGAGAAAAAACAAGAAGCACAAACTAAAGGTGATCCTAAAAAACCTGATGTGAATGCGCAACAAGCTCAATCTGCAGGTCGCGCTAACGAAGTAAAACCTAAAGACTCTAAGTTGAAAACAAAAATGTTCACTTCAACTAAACAAGGTGGCGCTATTAAAACGGGTAGCACTGCCGGAGCAAATGCTAAATCAAAAGAGCCAGATCCAACTAATGCAGGATTATTATCTGCATTCGGATCGGGCGGCGCGCGAAGTAAATTAGACAAAGCCTACAGTGGATCAGGTGAATTACTTGGTGCTGCAGATAAAGCAACGGGCTCATCTGGTTTTAATGAAAATCGCGCAGGTGATGATTTAGGAAGTAAGTTTAAAGATACAGGAGCTGGCGGTAAAGGCACAGCGACTCAGGGTATTGCAGGAATTGGAACTAAAGGTTTAGGCAATGGCATGTCAGCAATAGGTTCTGGTTCTGGTCTTGGAGCAAAAGATCAAGTGGCTATTCAGGCCGGTGGTGCTGAAGAAGAATTTGTTGGTTCGATTGACCGCGAAGCTGTTCGTCGAGCTGTTCGAAGTTCATACGCTGCATTTAAATCTTGTTATGAAAGAGAATATAAAAAAGATACAAAACTTGAAGGTAAAGTTGTTATCCGTTGGGAAATTCACGAACGTGGCGTTGCTAAAAACGCGCAAGTTGTGAATGGTGCATCAACGATTAACAACCGCACAGTCGAAAACTGTGTCAGAGACAGAATGCTAACAATTCGTTTCCCAGAGCCTCCAGCAGGCACTGTGGCTGAAATTGTTTACCCATTTTTATTTCAAGGGCAGAAGTAGTTAGTTAAATTGAGAATTGATTTTTTTAAAAAAAATTATTGAGTTAAGATAAAAAAATTTAGAACCCAGGAGGAAAAAGTGGAACCAACAGCAGCAACAGTCGCAGTCGCAGTGACAGCAACAGAAAATATGAATCCGATCGTGAGAGCATTTAATGAAGGTGGAAGTGTCATGTACATTATCGCATTCATTGGGGTTTTAACTGCGATTTTAATTGTTGAAAGATTTATGACACTAAAATCATTACGTGTTGATAAAAAAGAATTTACGGATCAAATTTTCAGAATGATTATTGGCGGTGATATTAGACAAGCTATTTCATTTTGTGATTCAAGACCAACTCCGTTATCAAATACGGTTAAAGCTGGTTTAGTAACTGCTATGAATAAAAGACCAGATGAAGAAATTCAAGTCGCAATGGATGCCGCTGTAATGAGAGAAACACCTCGATTAGAAGGATGGACATCTTTTCTTGCAGTGTTTGGTAACATCGCAGTTCTTGCAGGTTTATTAGGAACAATTTTTGGTATGATCGGTTCATTTCGTGCCGTTGCAACCGCAGATCCTGCAACAAAAGCCACTTTGCTTTCTGAAGGTATTGCGCATGCTTTAAATTGTACTGGTCTAGGCTTAACAGTTTCAATTATTGCGATCGTTGCTTACGGATTGTTTCAACATATGATTCAAAAAGCTGAAAACGAGATGATCGAAACAAGTATGTCGTTGCTTAATTTAGTAACTGCTAACAGAGACAAAATAAAAGACTAAATACTTTAGGAACTGAGGAAATTTTATGGCTCATATAGATACAAGTGGCCGAGGTCGCAGTAAAAATTTAGAATTGAATCTAGTTCCATTTATTGACTTGATGTCAGTGTTGATTACATTTCTATTAATCTCTGCTGTTTGGACACAAGTATCAATGATCCAATTAGGAGCATCATTTGCTTCTCCTCGCGATCCAGAACAAGAAATTAAAACACCTCCGCCTTTAGAAGATTTAGTTTTAAAACTAGAAATTCGCGATAAAGGTTATGTTTTATTTGTTGGTAAAGATGTCAGATCAATTCCTAAATTAAAAGGTGAATACGACAAAGATTCATTGATCGCAGATTTAAACAAAGTGAAACAAATGTATCCAGATAAAGGCAATATCAAAATGGCTATTGAAGATGCCATTGCTTATGACCATGTGGTTTCAGCAATGGATATTGGTTTAAAAGCTGGGTTCGCTCCTGAATTATTAACTGGAGGACCAAACTAATGGCAATTTTTAAACCAGGTCAGCGTCACCGTTATCATAATATTTTAAAACGACGAGGCACTAAAAGAAGTGTCACAGCTGTTTTATCATTAACTGCGATGGTTGATATGTTTACTGTTCTCGTCGTTTTCTTATTACAAAATTATAATACTACTGGAGAAATTCTTTATATTCCTAAAGAAGTTATTCTTCCTAAAGCCAACAGAGTTAACGATCTAAAACCAGCTGTTGTCGTTACAGTTTCATCGAAAGAGGTTTTAATTGATCGGACTCAAGTAGCAACTTTTGCTGAAGTTCTGGCAGCAACTGATTGGGTGATTCCAAACCTCAGAGACCAAGTCAGAGTTTTGCTACAAAAAGCCAAACAAGAACAAGATGGCAAACTCAAAAATAAATTTAAAAATGTTGTCGATAAAACAATCGGTAAAGAAGAAGCTGATCCAAATGCTTGGAGAAGAGTAACTTTACAAGCTGATAAAGAAATTGATTATTTAACACTGAAAAAAATTATGTATTCGATCTATGAAGCTGGCGGCGGACCTATTAATTTTGCAGTAGCAAAAGAAGCTGATAAAGTAAATGCTGCTCAGGAAACTCAAAGTCAATAAACTGACGATCTTATTTATATTTATATTATCTCTGATCTTTCTTCAGGTGCTTTTAATCGCGCCTGAAGAAGTCGACTCTACAGATACTAAACTCACAAAAAATAAAATAGAAAAAATGGCTCAAAAGCAAAATAATCAAAAAGCTATGGAGCAAAAGATGAAAGGTGTTCATCTTGTTGAGAATGCAAACAATCAAAAAGGTTGGGAATTGCAAGCGGAAGAAGCCACAGGTTCAGGTGATGAACAATGGATTTTAAAAAAAGTCAGAGTTGAATTCTTTTCTGAAGATCAATCTAGTTTTGTTGTCGTCGGTCAAGTCGGCGAAGTCAATGGTCAAACAAAAAACATGATCATTCGTGGCGAAGTGACAACGACCAGTTCAAATGGATATCAGTTTGTGACGAATGATCTATATTATGAGGCCTCTGAAAAAAAATTAAAAAGTTTAGATCAAGTTAAAATGTTAGGACCTGAAGAAGCGAACGGAACTGGCTTTGAACTCACAGGCACAGGTTTCACAGCTGATATTGTTAAAGATAATATGAGAATTGAAAATAATGTCATTGCCGTAAAAGTTATTGATAGTAAAAACGTCAGAATCAAATCAGCTTCAGCCGAGTTTTCGAATAAAAATCAGGAAGCCGGCTTCTTTGGTCAAGTTGTTATGAACTACGATAAATCTGTATTAACAGCGCCAGAAGCTTACTTTAAATACTCTTCGGTTCTAAAAGGTGTAGAATTTGTGACACTTAAAGATAAAGTCACATTAAAAGAAGACAATAAAAGTGCAACCTGTAAGTTGTTGCAAATGAATATTCCCAAAAACACCATGACATTGTCAGGTCAACCCAAAGTCCAGATGGGTGAAGACGAAATACAAGGTGAAGAAATCATCTTCCTAGATGGTGGAAAAAAAGTTAGAATGAACAAAGTGAAAATCAAGGGTCAACAAATCAAGGATATTTAATGGAAACGTTAGAAAAAAGCATTCTTACAATTTCAAATATTTCAAAAAAATATTCAGATCGTCAGGTTGTTAATAACGTCTCATTTGAAATCCATTCTGGTCAAGTTGTTGGTCTTCTGGGTCCTAATGGCGCAGGTAAAACAACATCATTTTACATGGTTGTGGGTTTAGTTAAAGCGGATGCAGGTAAAATCTTATTGAATACTTTGGATATCACACAGTACCCGATGTACAAGCGCGCCAGATCAGGCCTTAGTTATTTAGCACAAGAACCTAGTGTATTTCGTAAAATGAGTGTTGAAGATAATATTCTTGTGGCATTAGAAGCTCACGGTTATGATTCGAAATTAAAACGTGAAAAATTAGAATCGTTACTTCAGGACTTTCGGATTAATCATATTCGAGAATCGTTTGGGTATTCGTTATCTGGCGGCGAACGTCGTCGAGTTGAAATCGCACGAGCATTAGCAGGGGATCCTCACTTTTTGCTACTTGATGAGCCATTCGCGGGTATTGATCCCATTGCAGTTGCTGAAATTCAAAATATTATTCGTGAACTTAAGGCCAAAGGTATAGGTGTTTTGATTACTGATCATAACGTGCGTGAGACTTTAGGAATTTGCGATTATGCTTATATACTGAAGGATGGTGCTATCCAAGTCAGCGGAAACGCTGAAGAGATATCAACATCGGAAATCGCGCGTAAGTTTTATTTAGGCGAAAATTTTAAACTGTAATTATGCAATGTAAGGACGAGGGAAAATAGATGGCTATGAAGCAAACGATGAATCTCAGTCAAGGACTTGTGATTACGCCGCAATTGCAGCAAGCGATCAAATTACTTCAAATGTCTCGTCTTGAATTAGAATCGCAAGTTAGATCTGAATTAGAAGAAAATCCAATATTAGAAGAAGCTGAAGTTCTCAGAGAAGAAGACTTCGAGCGCACAAAAGAAGTCGCAGCCCAGTTAGAAGGCGCAGACACAGCTTCAGATGCTGAAAGTGCGACAGCGCAAGATCCGCAAAGACAAGATGAATTTGAATGGGAAAATTACTTAGAAACTCAGCATAAAATTCCTCGAGAAGCCTCTTCAGGACAAGAAGAGATCATGAACTATGAAAATATTATTTCTGTCACCCAGACTTTGCATGATCATTTATATTGGCAAGTCAAAATGGCGGGTTTTTCAGATCACGAAGAGCAAGCCGCTGATGCATTGATTTCTTACATAGATGATGAAGGTTATATTAAAACCCCTTTAAGTCAGATTGCTGATGAAGAAAAAATTGATTTAGCAGATTTAGAAGACACTTTAACACTATTTCATGAATTCGATCCGCCTGGTGTGGGTGCGCGAGATCTTAAAGAATGCTTAATTATTCAAGCAAAACATCTTCAAGAAGACACGACTGATTTAGTTTTATTAATTAATAATCATCTTAAAGATCTAGAGAAAAAAAATTACGAAGCTATCGCAAAGACATTAAATAAGCCCATGGAAGAAGTGATTGATATGTGTAAAATTATTTACGCTATGGATCCTAAACCAGGTCGTGCCTATTCAGGAAATGACACGCATTACGTCACGCCGGATGTGTATGTTTATAAAGTCGGCGATGACTATTCAGTTTCATTGAATGAAGACGGTTTACCAAAATTAAAAATATCTAATTACTACCGAAATATGCTTAAAGGTGGCAACACACCAACTGGTGATCGTCAAGCAGCGGATTTTATTTCTGAAAAATTAAAATCAGCTGTGTGGTTGATTAAATCAATTCATCAACGTCAAAGAACAATTTTTAAAGTGTCAGACAGTATTGTTAAACATCAAAGAGAATTTTTTGATAAAGGGACTGCATTTCTTAAACCGATGATTCTACGTGATATTGCAGCAGATATTGGAATGCACGAATCAACTGTCAGTCGTGTAACCACATCAAAATATATGCATACTCCGCAAGGAATATTTGAATTAAAATATTTTTTCAATTCAGGTATTGCTTCTTCGGATGGCGGGGACTCATTAGCCTCAGAAGCAGTTAAATTAAAAATTAAAGAACTTGTTTCTAAAGAAGATCAGAAAAAACCACTTTCAGATCAAAAATTAGTTGATCTACTTAAAAAAGATGGTGTAGATATTGCCCGTAGAACAGTGGCTAAGTATCGTGAAATTTTACGAATCTTACCATCCAGTCAACGCAAAAAAATGTTTTAGGGCAGTATGAAAAACTATAAAGATTTAATCCGTGATGTACCTGATTTTCCTATTAAGGGTGTTTTATTTCGTGATGTGACACCACTTTTGCAAGATGCCGAAGCCTTAAAAACAATGACTGTAGATTTCGGAAAAATGATTAACTTAAATGATGTGGATTTATTTGTGGGTATTGAATCCCGTGGATTTATTTTTGCAAGCTTATTAGCAGCTCATTTTAATAAAGGTTTTTTGCCATTACGTAAAGCTGGCAAGCTGCCGCCACCAGTGCTGCAAGAAAGTTATGATCTTGAATACGGCCAAGCTACACTAGAAATCGCACCTTCAAAAAAGCCTTTTAAAGTTGTCATCTGTGATGATGTGTTGGCGACAGGCGGGACGTTGAAAGCTTCAATCAGTCTGTGTGAAAAAGCGGGGTATCAAGTTCAAGATATTCTAGTTTTAATTAATTTAACATTTTTGAATAAAATGACATTTAAAAATGAGCCTATCAAAAGCTTAGTTCAGTACTAATTATTTTTTCTTCTTAGAAAAATTAAAGTCATATTTCTAAAAACTATTTCTTCTTAGATTTTTTCTTTTTTGAGGCAGGAATTCTTTTCTTATCTCTATTATTTGTTTTTGCAGATTTTATACTGGCAGTAGGAAATGTCCAAAGTTCAATACAGCGTGTGTTGTCTATCGGTCGATCACCAATTTCTTTATTTTTTATTAATTTAGAATTATAAAATTTTCCCATACCAGAAGTGTAGAAATAAACATCTTTTAAATCTTTTGTTCTTTCTTTAAATCTTTTTGGGTACACAACGGCTTCTGTTGCGATCCTGACCGCATTTCGCCATACTTCGACGTCACTATTGGAAGCTTTGTTCCCATTCCAAAAAGGTTCGTTCACTTTTTTTGGCGGACACAAGCTGTGATGAAGCGGCCCATTTGTAGAGCTTTTATTTTTTTTCATCCAATTATTAAATTGGCTTGGTGTTGTTGCTACTTTAGCTATATCAGGTTTATCTTCGTTGTGTTCACCCTTTATAAATAAGCTTCTGTAGGTTTCGTTTTCAGATCGATTTACAATAATACGTGCAACAGACATAGGGTATTGCATTCCTTTATTGAAGCACTGACCCATTTCACCGTATAAAGTTCTAGCCATTGCATCAATACTAATTAGGTCATCAGTTGTTATTGGCTTATCATCTTCGCCAGTCATTTTTAATTTATGACTCGTTTTTATATCAGACAGAACTAAGCTGTCAAAAATATTTCCTTTAGGAAAACGTGTGAGCGCTTTCGTAGCTGGTTTTGTCACACATTGGCCAATAGAATCATAAATTGTATTTGTTTGGACTAAAAAATCAACTTTCTCTTTCACAATAATCTTTTTAATAATTTGTACTTCTGGCGCTATTTTAAGAACTTTTGCTTTACGGTCTTCACAGAAATTTCCTTTAAGATCCTTAAAAACAATAGCCGACTCTGGATTTTCTATATTTTCTGTTTCTATTAACTTTTTTCTGTCTTTGTTTTTAGTCGTATTTGAATTTGGATTTGGATTTGAATCTTTTTCATCACTTGATTTAAGGTCTTTTATGCTTTCGTTTGAAATTTCATCTTGTAAATCTTTTAAGCTCACACCATAAACTGGCTTGTATTTTTGAGTTGTCAAAAATGATTCAGCTAAGTAGCCTGTTCCACTTTTGTTTATAACGAGACCATCTTTAGTTGTGGTCGAATAATTAAATTTAATTTGGTGATAAACTTCTTCAGTGAGCTCGCCCGTGAAGGGATCAGTTACGACTCGTGTTTCTGGTCTACCGATAATTTCCATTTCAGCATCCTGATTTGGCCAGCCTGTTGCCTCTTCACAATAATCTTTACCTGTTTCCACATCTAATTTTCTAGTACAACTGACCCAATCAAAGCCAGGTTTTGAATAAACAGTTTTAACATCTTTAGCATCTTCTAAATTTCCTAAAAAAACTTTTATCCCTATTTTTAATTTGTTGTTAGGTGTTTTTTTGGGAATAGCCTGTTCAACAAATGCTTTTAGACTTGGTTGTGAAGCTGGAATTATTGTTTGATTTGCATTTTCAATCTCTTTTTGCTCAGCTTCATTCATCAACTCATTTAAAGGATTATCATTGTAATTGGATAGCTCATCTGAATTAGATTGTGTTTTTGAAGCTACACTTGATACAGATTCTTTTTTCGAATTAGATTTCTTACCTGAGGCTGATTGTTTATTTGAAGTTGATTGCTTATTCGAAGCGAATTTTTTACCTGAAGCGGATTGCTTATTCGAAGTATTACTTTGGCTGTATGCTTTTCTAGAAAATGAAATAATTGATAAAGCGATTAGTGATGTGCAAAGTAGTATTCTCATTGATTATTTATCGGTTTAACCGCGCTAACAATTAACTGAAATTAGTTTTAAGACGACTAAGATCTTATGAGAATTAGTTCAAAGAATTTATTCCCCATGACTGAAGTCCAGTATGATCATCATTTCTACTCATTCCTCTAAAGAGAAATCCACAATCCGTCATCCGGACCGCCTGATCTCGCAAGCAGACTGTATTCGTCCCCGCAGAAAAATTCTTAACCACGCGAAGTTTAAAAAGTATTCAAACGCAGTTTCAGATGGCTTCAGGGCCGCAATCCTTAAAACATGGTGGAGAGTACCGAAAAAAGAGGAATGGCCGCGGACAGCGACCTCTTTCCTGTAAAGAATCACTTCATGCTGTTTTTAAAATTAATAAGATAGTTCTAAAAACACAAAGTTTAAGGACTCATCAGAATTTTAAACTCTCACACGAAATCATTCTAAAATATGCTGGCAATTCGAAAAAACAGACAAACTACGATTCGTGGCAGATGAGCGAAGTAAGCGAGGTTTCGAAAGCGTGACCGATACCCCAAAAGGTAACTCAAAAAGTAGCCCAAAAAGTAGCTCAGGAAAAGGAAACAGCACCATAAAACGAAAGCTTAAGCTGTGGATGTATAGGCCGTTTAGCCGCGTTGTACGCGGATATAAAAACAACAGAATTGTTAGAAACTATATTCAGCTGAACGAGAAAGAAGCTTTGGGTGAAATCACATACAAAAAGAACCGCCTTAGAGGGTTGTCCATGGCAGAATGGGAAATACTTTGGATCTAGTATCGGCGCCGTTATAGAGTCCCCCTGTCAAAGGTTTAGACAAATTGATTCATAATGAGACTTTATAGGGGTTTTGAAGCTTAAAACCCGTGGCCTTTTGTTTGCTCAGATAATTGTACTATGTTGTACAAAAAGGACGTTTCATATTCTAAGGCTTTTTCGAAATCAAGGTCATCGGTTTCGAAACCAAAAACATCAGGTTCGTTTTTGACGAGCTTGTTGATGGCGACAGTTTTCACGCAGACCGTTGCAGTGCAAGTTGTAGCAAAACCCATTCAGCAAATCAGTTTAGCCCAATCTGGAATATTAAGTGTTCAGCCGACTGTGGCGACTCCATTTTATTTAAAATACAACCACGATGAAGCAACTCTTAAAAAAATCAAAGCAGCTTTGGCGAATCGTCTTAAAAAAGTTAAACAGAAAGATGCTGATAAAATCGTAAAATACTTAGCGTACATTCAATTAACACCTGATAAAGCTGATTTTAAAATATTAACAGGTCGATTATTTAATTCTTCGATGCAGTTTATTTTATGTGATGATGTAACTGACTGGGAATGTTTAGAATCAAAACCAAAAGTTAATCCGACTAGCCTTGGTCGGAGTGATGTCAATCAGGATTTGGGCCGCCCAGTCAATGCAGGGGATTTTTTAAATATAGAACATTATTTTACAAAAGGCTGGTTTGAAAATCATATTTTAGAAAATAATTTGCAGGATAATAATCAAAAAAACAATCAGAAAAATAGCGAAAAAAAATACATCATTCCGGACACGACTGTCGCAGAAATTTTAGCTGAGAAAATTAAATCAGAAGGCCAGAAAAATCTGTGGATTGCTCTTTATGGTATTGATGATATCCAAGGCACGATGTCTTCTGTATTTAATGCCATAGAAGAAAAAGTAGATGCTGGAATTCCAACTTATGGTGTTGTCGATCTTGAAGAAAGCAACATGCCTAATAGTTTTATGAGAGATTATAACTTAGTTAAAAATTCAAAAGGCACTTTCACATTAGAAAGTGAAAAAGTCAGTTTAGATTATTCTTATATTAATCCAGTTGATCAATACAACGCAGCTTTTTTTGCACCGGGTTGGGCAAAAGAATATTTAGGCGACGTTCAGAAAATGGTTTCGCTTGAGAGCAAGTCTCAGGTTAAGCAAAATTTACTGAATGATTATTTTGAATTCCCTAAAGAATCAAAAACTAATTTTTCAACGTTAATCGGTGATTTAACTTGGATTGCAGGGAATAAAGATTTAAAAAATTATGAAAGCTCTTTGCAACGTGCAGCTTTCCAATATGCAAACAATATTGATTTTATGAGATTGCTCAATAAAAATATCTCACGCAACAACGAATCTAAAGCTCGCGCCGAATTTCCTTTCAAAGGCATCATGCATAATAAGTTCGTTGTTTTTGAAAACAACAAAAATGAAAAAAGTGTTTGGACGGGCACAGCGAATTTATCACAAACATGTATGGGTGATGAATCCAATGCTAATTTGTCTATTTTCATAAAAAACAATTTAATTGCTGAAGCCTTTCAGCAAGAGTTTTTAGAAATGTTTGAAGAGTCTAAAGAAAAGGGCAAACCTGAAACATTGCTGACTGGTAAGTTTCATAATCGGAAGCGACCGAACACCAACCGGTACTTTACTTTTAAAGATGGCACTGAAGTCAGAGTTCACTTTTCACCGACTGATGATGCAGAACACAGAGTCCTATTGCCAATGATCTATTCAGCAAAACGTGGAGACATTTTAAGAATTAGTATGTTTGGTGGTGGTGGGCACGAATACGTTAGAGCCTTACAAACTGCCTACAGCCAAGGCGCAGATGTGAGAATCGT
Organism: Bdellovibrio sp.; assembly: GCA_043747495.1. Lineage (GTDB taxonomy): Bacteria > Bdellovibrionota > Bdellovibrionia > Bdellovibrionales > Bdellovibrionaceae > Pseudobdellovibrio. The sequence continues at coordinate 82,328 of JAYTPA010000109.1, read as the reverse complement.
TTTTGATAAACTGACAGGTTCAGGTCTTAATTCTTGGTGGAGAGATGAATCAGCAAACTTGTTAGAAAAAAGTCCTTACGTAAAAGAAAATTCAGGGCAAGTTGTTGGGAAAATAGAAGTTCGAAAGAACACGTGGTCTGGTTTAAATCATCATAAATCCGCAACTCTATCGCGCTCGCAAGTAAATGGAACACAAAGGTCTGAAATACTCGTAGTAGGATCACAAAATTGGTCGCAAACAGGAAACGATCTGAACGATGAAAACATGGTGACTATTCGGAACACTCAAAAATCATTACAGGCGATGGATGACTTCAACAAAGAATTTGATGAAAGATTATGGCCTTTAAGCATTAACGTTGACCCGCAGGACAAAAGTCTCGGTCTTGATTAATATAAAAAAATTCAACGTAGCTATTTAAATAACTATCGAGTTTTTTACCTCTTTGTTAGTATAAAAGGATGAGATATGACAAGGGGTTAGGATGATTCTTCGGGGTATTCAATTATTACTGTTATTAGTTATTTCATCGTGTCAATTAACTCATGCACCGCAGGTGCAATCGCCACAAGTTGGTGTGCAAAGATCGCTCTCAAACGATGAAGCGGCCATTAAAAAATATTTTGAGACAAACCAATTTGAAAATGTAAAAAAGCATAAACGTTTAGTTGATTACACTCCTTATAAATATGAAGTGTTATTCACCAACCCTGAATGCGGAGTGTACAAGTATAAAACGCCAGTAGAAAGCATTGGTGGTAAAACACTTTTTCAAAAGCCTGAAAATGTTTTCTGCAAAAATAAATATGATCAACGTCGTTCAGGTCAGCGCAATCAGAGCCCCCAGTTCAGATTGATTGAATGGATTAAAGATCAAAATACGAAAGAAATATTTTTTACTTACTTATCATTTAGAAATAAAGCCGTTAAAGAAGCACTTTGTGAAGCCGCAAAAAAGGGTGTAAAAATACGTTTTGTGATTAGTAAAAGTGAAAGACCAGAATCAGATTATATGATTGGTAATGAACTTGTCGCTTGTTCTCCAGAAAATGTACAGATGAAAATTCGTGGCTTTGAAGGTGATTTAAAATATGCACATAATAAATTTTTAATTATCAATCCAAGAACCAAAGATGAATTTAAAATTGTTTTTAGTTCTGGTAATATGACATCAGGACCTGTTATCCATCATGAAAATTGGAATTTTATTACGACTCATGCGGCTTCTTATTTCGCGCAATCACACCTTTGTGCGGCCTATGCCGAATGGGATGATGTTTCCGGGACGTCACGACCTGAATACATTAAAACAATTAAAAACTGCCGTGCGGAAATTAATGCTGAAGAAGAAACAGACATCAAGGTTTTTTTCATCCCTGGCGAAGGCGTTAAAGAAGACAATTTAGGTAAAAAAACAGCAACTGAATATTTATTAGATGGTGATGGACAATACCCGGGAATTTTAAATGCGAAAAAAATCTGGTTAGCCTGTCATCGATTTTTTTACAACACGATGATTAATGCTCTAGACCGTGCAGTATCATTTAAGAAAAAACCAGAAACGAAAGCTGAACTAAGAATAGTTGCTGATGATGACACTTACTACGTCGCTAATGATCCAGCTTTTAACAAAGTAGAAGTTCAAAAATCAGAATGGCAAAGAATGAGTCGACTTCAATCTAAAGGTGCAAAAATTAAATACATGGAAACAAATAGTGATGAAGGGCAAATCCATCATAGTAAGTTTCTTATTTTTGCAGATAAAAACATGAATTCGAAAGACCCAGTTGATGATTTCACAGCTTTATTCACTGGTTCAGCAAATTTAACAGGTGCTGGTTTTAAAGATAATTGGGAAAATTCGTATTACATAACTATCCCTCAAGTTGTAAGAGCATTTGCCACACAATATGTTTACACTTGGGATAAACTTGCGACAGAAGACAAAGATCTACCAAAGACAGCTTCGCTTATTGATAATTTAATTGATGAACCAATAATTAAAACGAATGAACTACCAAAATCAGAGAATAAATGATGAAAAATATTTTCAAGTTAATTATGACTGTTAGTTTATTTTCTTTAGCAGCTTGTGCTGTACAAAAAAGAACACCATCAGGTGAAACATCTGATCAAAATGTAAAAAGCTGTGGTCTTATTTCTTCAAACGAAACATCAAGATCAGCTTTAGATACTGAGGATGCTTTGTACACGCTGCAAATTGATTGCAACAAAGACGGAAAATTGAATCCAGAAGACGGTCATGTATTGACAGCGTTTGATTACAAAGAAGTAACGCCACAGCAGAAGTCGTGGATTAAGAAATGGCATAAAGATTTCGTTGTATCACTAAAAAAAGCGTCAGCTCAACCGTATGTTTGCGTCAGATATAAAGCTGAAGCAGATCCTTGCCTGACTTTTAAAAATGTTTACGGAATAGATCCTATTTTTTCTAGTCGGAGTATCAATAATGAAAATTAATTTAGGAATCATTATTCTATTTCTAGCTCACTTAAGTCATGCTAGTCATGATTTCGTTTTACCAGCAGTCATTGCTACAGAATCGGAACAACAAAAAATCTGGGATAATTATTGCCTTGGCGAACAAAAATCGGTTGAAATTCCCAGGCCTAATTATGAAAACGCAGATATTATTGCCGCAACTAAAAAATTATCTATGGTTTCGCCTTATAGTTATTATTTTTATTCTGGGCCATTATATGCTTATCAATTAAAAAAAGGTAAAGAGCTCATCGATCCGCCAGCTTTTTTTCCAAGACAAATTCCCCAAGTCAAAAACGGACACAAAAATGCCCATGTGTTTTTAACTTTGCTTTGCGGTGAATTCAGAGATCGTCCTACATTAATCAAAGAAAAGATAAATTGGGTAAAAAAAATGCGATTATTACCTGATGAGCCCCAAAATAAAATTAATTTAAATCAGGATTTATGGTCGCAATTTTCAGCACGTTCGTATAATAAATATATTAATACATCAAAAGATATTTTCTCTGCAAAAGAAAATTTATTAAAAACGAAAAAATTCAAAGCTATTTTAGATGATTACGTTGAAGATTACCCAATAGGTCCATTTTCTGTCTGTGAAACTAAATTTATTGTTAAAAAGTACGTTGAATCGGAAGCTGAATTTATTCCGACAACTTATCAAAAAAAGGCAACAGACGTTGCCAAAGTACTAACTGATTATTTGAAAGAATATAAAAAATTTAAAAATCGTTGTTCGAAAAATGATAAAGATTACTTTTATAATTTTAGGGGAGATTCAAATTTTAAGCCGAATTCTCCTGAATCAAATGGCATGATTTGGTATTCGACAACTATTTCAAAAATTTGCAGCAGACAGGCAGATGGGCGAATTATTTTAAAAACAGATATGGAAAGTAAAGTCGAAGATCCTAAAATCTGTGAAAAATATTATAATAATCCTTTTGCCTACAGATGGTCTGCGGCCAGAGCTGGCTTGGCAACGTGGATTTTGCGTGATGAATCTTTTGATAAAGATTTTTCTTCTGAAGAAACCAGCATTCAGATTATTCCCCATTTAAAACCCATGCACAAACCTTTTGGTTTTAAACTTCCCACGCAAGAAAATAGCCCACTTCATTTTTCAACATTGGAACAATGGGAAAATTCAAAAGCAGAATTTTGGACTAGAAACGATTTAGGTTTTAATACTATTACAGGGTTGGGCACAAAAACTGTAAATCGCAATTTGGCTTATTCTAGATTGCGGGATGCCGTTAATCGGCATACTGATTGGTATAATTCAGGTTATGATGATGGTTTAGGTATGAAGCGTAATGAAGCTTATTCGCCATTTGTGGCCAGTAGTTATGAAATGAGTGCGTCGGACGGGTTTACTTCGCCTGGCTTAACAGTTCAGTCGCCAAATGATGGATGCAAACACTGGATGTTTGTTTTTAAATTAAAACTAGATCAGTGGTACACAACTTTGTCAGTGCAACAAAAAAAGCCAATTAACTTTGATCGACATTGGTTAGACGAGACAAGTTTCGGAACCAATGAACTAGCTGATAGTGAAAGGGCCTTGGACCGCTTAGGGACTGCACTTGAAGGCGAAATGGATTCAATTTTATATTTGCATAACATCACGAAATACGATGAAGTAAATGCCAAGTGCGGCGCTGAATATATGGAATAGGCTTAAGGAGTTTCTTTTAAAAGTAAGTATGAAAAAAAAAATAAATGTGTACTTTAAATTATTTTCATTTTTTATTTTCACGCCTGTTTTAATTGCTGGTTCATTTTATGCGCTTGAGCAAAACGGTTTTTTTAACATAAGCCACGTTGAGCTTGAGCTTAAAACGTCCCATGATCAAAAAAACTTTGCTTACCCTTATCTTGAAGAGCTCAATCGTAAATTAGTGGTTTACGAAGGAGAATCTTTGTGGCGCTTTTCACTGAATTCTATCTCGGATATTCTAAAGAAAGAAAAATGGTTAAAAGATTTCAGAATTAGCCGTTCGTGGCCTTCAACTTTATTTATTGAAGTTGAACCGCATACTTTAAGTTATCTTTTAGTGAGTCCATCACGGTTGCTGCAAGGATTTGTTAAGCCTGTGACTGATGACGGTCAAATTTTATCTGAAATTGATACTCGCCAAGCACCGGCGCTAGCTTTGCTAAAAGGTGAAGTGTTTGCGCATGATTTACAAAAACGTAAAAAAGCGATCGAGCTGATTAAATCATTGCCTGCTGACGGAAAAATGAGTCATAAATTAGTTTCAGAAGTAGGGTACGATTCAAGTGAAGGGTACTGGGTTGAAGTCATTCAGTCACAAATGAAAATAAAATTAGGTGAAGATCAATTTGCTGTGAAAGCGGCTCGTGTTTCTCAGGTGATGGATTATTTAGAAAAGCGTGATCTTAAAGCACGCGTCATAGATGCAAATCTTTCAAAGAAAGTTCTTGTCAGGTTGCGGCAGAATCCATAAGCTTAATATAAGGACGATAGTCTGGATGACAATTGTCTAATCGTTAGGTCGCGGGGAATCCTCGTTAGGCCTACAAGCTTAAGGATGGGCTAGTTGATGAGTAATGCAAAAAATAATGGACCTATATTAGCGTCTTTAGACATCGGATCTTCAGCAGTCAAGCTTGTGATGTCGCAAATAAATCAAGAACAAAAAATTGAAGTTATCGGTGTTGGAATCTCTCCTAATTCAGGCTTAAAGCAAGGTGTTGTTGTTAATATTGAATCAACAACTGAATGTATTCGAAAAGCTAAAGAAGAAGCTGAATTGATGTCAGGATCTAAAGTTCAGGACGTCTGGGTTTCAGTCAGCGGAACACATATTCAATCTTTTGATTCTAAAGGCATGGTCGCTATAAAAAACAAAGAAGTTCACCAGTCAGATATTGACCGTGTGATCGAAGCTGCTAAGGCCATTGTTATTCCTGCTGACCGCATAGTTTTACATGTGATCCCACGTGAATTTAAAATTGATCAACAAGACGGAATCACTGATCCGATTGGCATGACAGGTGTTCGTTTAGAAGCTAATGTTCACATCGTGACAGCTAGTCAGTCGGCTTTATCAAATTTAACAAAGTGTATCGAAAAAGCAGGATTAAAAGTAGCGAGTTTGGTTTTAGACCAAGTGGCTATTGGCCGTTCGGTGATTAGTACTGATGAAAAAAACTTAGGAGTTTGCATTGCTGATCTTGGCGGCGGCTCATGTAAATTAGCTTATATTTTAAATGGAAGTTTAGCCCACACAGCGATTTTACCTATTGGTGGTATGCACTTTACTCAAGATATTGCGATTGGTTTAAGAACTCCGCAAGTTTCTGCAGAGCAAATGAAAAAGAAATTTGGTTGTGCGCTTGCAACTTTAGTTGATGATCATGAAACAATTGATGTTGAAGGTGTTGGCGGCAGAAAATCAAGAACTGTGGCTAAAAAAGAATTAGCTCACATTATCGAAGCCCGTGCTGAAGAATGTTTAAATATGATTGCTCATGATATTAAAATAAGCGGGCTTCAACCTTTGATGGGATCTGGTCTTGTGATGACTGGCGGAGCTAGTCAACTTGATGGTTTGATTGAAATGGGTGAATTTATTTTTGATTTACCTCTTCGTCGTGGTTATCCAGCATTAGTTGGCGGGTTGAAAGACGTTGTTAAAGGCGGAGAATTTGCAACGGCTATTGGTTTATTGCTGTATGCGCTAGAAATTAAAAAAGAATATTACGCTAATGTTAATTATTCAGGATCACAAAACAGTTTAAGTAGCTATGTAATGAGCGAAGCATTGTCAGATTCTTTAGGTGGGATGACATTAAAAGTTAAAAAGTTTTTTACAGAACTATTTTAGCAATTATTTTTAAAGATATTTAGTTTTTTATTGTTTATTAACGAAGCATTTTACATCAGGAGGAAGCATGTTTGAATTAGAGGAAAATATTAATATTGGTGCAAATATTAAAGTTGTTGGTATTGGTGGAGGCGGAAGTAACGCTGTAACGACAATGATCGAAGGCGGAATGTCTGGAGTTGAATTTGTTGTTGCAAACACAGATATCCAAGCCCTTAATTCAAGCAAAGCTGGACACAAAATTCAATTAGGTATGGACTTAACAAAAGGTCTTGGCGCTGGGGCTAATCCAGATGTTGGACGTCGAAGTGCCATCGAATCTTACAACCATATAGTAGAACAACTTAAAGGTTCAGATATGGTTTTTGTGACGGCAGGCATGGGCGGTGGAACAGGAACTGGCGGAGCTCCAGTTGTTGCTAAAATCGCACGTGAATTAGGTGCGCTAACAATCGGTGTTGTCACTAAGCCGTTTGTTTTCGAAGGCAAAAAAAGATCTAAACACGCTGAAGGTGGTTTAGCTGAACTTAAAGAAAATGTAGATGCATTAATTGTTATTCCTAATCAAAAATTATTATCAATCGCAGGTGATAAAACTCCTTTATTAGACACTTTCAAAAAAGCTGACGAAGTTTTATTGCAAGCAGTAAAAGGAATTTCTGATTTAATTAATATCAGAGGTTTAATCAACCTAGATTTCGCTGATATCAGAACTGTTATGGCTAATAAAGGTTTAGCTTTAATGGGAACTGGTCGAGCTAAAGGTGAAAACCGCGCAGTTGAAGCAGCTACTCAGGCAATTTCATCACCATTACTAGAAAACGTTAAAATCGACGGAGCAACTGGCATTATTATTAATGTGACTGGCGGCTCTGATTTATCTTTATATGAAGTGAATGAAGCATCGATGTTAATTACTGAAGCAGCAAGTGAAGATGCTGAAGTTATTTTCGGTGCAGTTATTGATCCAAACTTAATTGATGAAGTTTGTGTGACTGTTATTGCAACTGGCTTTGCTCGCGAAGAGAAAAAAGATGTAGTAGCTAATAATACAATGCAAAGTTTTTTAACTGGCCCATCAATCATGTTTGATCTTCCGCAACAGCCAGCGATGCCACAGCAATTGCAGCAGCAACAAATTCAACAGCAACAAGCTATGTATGCACAAATGATGGCGCAAAATCAGTACACACAGACAATGGCTCAGCCCATGACAGCAGTGATGCCAAATCCGATGATGCAGCCACAAACGCCAGTTCCTGTACAAGCGCAAATTTTACCAACGATTCAACAAGTTCAAGAATCTGTCAAAACTTTAGCGCAAATGGAGCCAGCTATTGAAAGCTCTAACATGCAGCCGATGATGACTGATTCAACTTTCGCATCTGATATGAATCAAGATTTATCTTCAGCAATTTCGCCAACAGCAACATCAAGTCAAACAGCAAGAGACTTGTTATTAGCAAAAGCAAAAGCTTTCAGAGAAACACAAACTCATACGACAGCTCTTACTGCAGTTGAAGAAAAAGCAGCTCATCCAGAACAGCTGTCGATGATGGATGAAGATAAACAAATTGAAGAAGCACGTAAAATGGCTCGTGATTTATTAGAAGTTCCAGCTTTTATACGCAAAAAACAAGGTTTTGATCTATCTACATAAGTGAAACACTGGTTTATATCTGATCTACACGTGAAAGACATCAACGAGCGCAATGGCAATTTGCTGTTGCGCTTTTTGTTTTTTCTGAATCAGTCACCTCAAGCAAATACGCTTTATTTATTAGGCGATATTTTTGATGCCTGGGTTTCCGATGGAGCTGCTTTCGTTAAGCATTATCAGCAAATTGTTGATGAAATCCAAAAATTTACAAATTCAGGTGGTAAAGTTTACTATTTTGAAGGTAATCATGATTTACACATCGATGTTTTCTGGACAAAAAAAATGAATATCGAAGTTATCGAAGGAGCTAGATATTTCCAAATCGCTGATTTGGCAGTAAGATGTGAACACGGTGATTATATAAATCCTGACGATCAAGCTTATATTAATTATCGTCAAATGTTACAAAAGCCTTGGGTTGAATTTTTAGGACACAACTTGCCAGGAACATTTTGGAAAAAAATGGGCGATCGAATGAGTTCAAAGAGCCGCAAAAAAACAGCAATGTATGCGATAACTCAAACAGAAAAAATTAAAACAATGATTCAAGCTTATGCGATGAAAGTTTATAATTCTGAATCGTTTGATATTATCGTTACAGGACATATGCATGTATTTGATGATTTTCATTTCAGAGGTAAAAACGACAAAAATATTCGTTCAATTAATTTAGGAACTTGGTTAGATAAACCAAAAGCTTTACTTTTAGAAAATAATAAAGCCAGTATTTGCGACATTACCGATGTGATTGAGTATTGATCTAAAATGAGATTTTATTGTTAAGATTTCATCACAATCATTAAAACGACTTTAATTTTTTTAAATTTTGTTCTACTCTAAAGAACTACAAAGGATGCAGCACGTGAGTGAAAACCTACTAGAAACCAAACATCCATTTCAAGATGCAAATGTCATTAATGCGTTAGCTGAAGGTATTAAAAATACTTTAGGCGAAATGGCCCAGATACAATGCGAATTCGGTAGACCATTTGTTGAAAAAGACTGGTTAGCTAAAGCCGATGGAACCGGTGTCATGGAATTGAAATCCATTAAGCATAAAGGTTTTTTGATGATTCACTTTCCTAAAGATGCAATATTCAAAGTTATTGGAAATATGATCGGCGAGCCACCTAAAGAATTTAATAATGATGTTTTAGATGGTATTGGTGAGATCACAAACATCGTTTATGGGTCAATGAAAGCTAAACTTAATCCTCTTGGTTATGAATTTAGAATGGCAACACCGAAATCACAATTCACAAAAGATATTGAAAAAGTAAAACTACAAAAACAATTAATGATTCCGTTTCAAATCGAAAATTATCAATGCTACATTGAAATAGCAATGATCTAAAACTTCACCTGAGTGCTCGCAACTGGCCCAGTAATAGTGATTGTTAGGTTTTTACCCTCAGTTGAAGCTGTCGACACAGGAAAAGTTAAAGTATAAGCCGTCGACCAGCGATTATGGTGCGGATAAATAGCTTCTAAATCTGAAAATAGAGATTTATTTTTTTGCGCAACGCCTTCATAACGTTGTCCGTTGACATCGAGATAAATTTTCCAAGTTGTTTTTTTAGCGTTTAAGTTATCATGTTTATTTTCTGGAACAAAAAAGCTTAGAAAAAATTCCGTTTGTGTCGAATGGCTAGTAATCATTTTTGACTTTTCTTCTTGGTAAACAGCTTCTGACCACTGCGAAAGTTTAGCTGAATAAGCTAAAATGTTTTCAGTCATTTCAGCATCAACACGAGTCAAATGCACAGTCAGTTTGTTATAAAGCCCATCATAAACTTCAGATTTTAAAGTTTTTTCTTCGACCATCGTTGAGTAATCACCAGTTGAAATATCTTTAACTCCGGCAACAAGTGGTAAACGTGTCGCGCAAGCTGCACCAATCATAAAACTAAGGGCTAATAATAACTTTTTCATACAAACCTTTCGCAAAAATCTTGGACCACTTTGAAGACTTCATTTCTACAAGTATCGTTATAAAGCTCATGTCGACTATTTTCAAAAATTTTAAGTTCTTTTTTATCAGTTTTAAGTTGATCAAAAAAAGTCAGTGCTGCAGCACTTGAAACTACCGGGTCGTTGTCTGAAATGTGTAATAGCGTTGGAATATTTATTTCGGCAGCATATGAATTAATTTTTTGAAATTCTCTTTTGAAGCCTAAATAAACGCTGGCTGAAATTTTATTGTGTCGGTAGTTGTCTTTTTCATACTCTTTGATGACATCATGATCACGCGTGAGTTGTTCGTTTTTAATTTCATTGCTCAGGGTGATTTTAGGTAAAAACTGATTCACCAAACTTGAAGCAGCATCTTTCCATTCCGGAACAGCTATTGAAACTCCGAATAGGGGTGAACTTAATATCTGTGCTTTTATAGTTGGATACTGTTTTTCCTTGAGCGCGCAGGTTTGAATCAAAGCTCCCATTGAATGAGCCAATAAAATCGTTGGAGTTTTAGATTTTGTATTCAAACTTAAACAATGATTTAGGAAAATATGAAAATCGAGAATATAATCGTCGAAATCTTTAGCGTATCCACGAAGACCTTCAGACTGGCCATGACCACGAATATCCCAGGCTATAAAACTGTAATCAGGAAATGCACTCACTAATCGATGATAACATTCTGAATGCTCGCCTTGTCCGTGAGTAATTAAGAGCAAAGCTTTAGGATTTTCGGCTTCCCATTTTTGGATATACAGCTGGCAGTTATCATGGCCTTTGAAAAAAGAATCAGATCTTTTGTGCATAGACAAAAGGTTAACGAACTAATTCAAACCACGCAACAAAACAGTATCTTCGGCTTTGCTATAGGATTTAAGATCCAAATCAGCTGGACGTAAGGGTAATGAAGACTCTTGAGGAGGGTAGTCTAAAGAATAATGTATGCCTCTAGACTCTTTTCTTTTTAAAGCACATTCGACAGTTAAATGCGCTACAAGAGCAATATTTCTAAGCTCAATAATATCACTGTGAATTTTCATATTCGAATAATATTCCTTCACTTCTTGTAAAATATTATTCAATCGGTGCTGGGCTCTTTCAAGGCGTTTTGTTGACCTCACAATACCGACGTAGTTCCACATTAATCTTCGAATTTCATCCCACATATGATTGATAACAACCATTTCATCTTGATTTGTTTCATCAGGTTTAGTCCATGGCTTAGGTTTTAATTTTCGATGAATGGTAGAATTTTTTGAATTCTCAGCTAAAATTTCTAAGCTCGCATTGTGCGACATTGCTAAACATTCTAATAATGAATTTGACGCTAATCGATTTGCACCATGTAAACCGGTACATGCAATTTCACCTATTGCATAAAGACCTTGAATATCTGTTTTACCTGTTGGTGTTGTCAGTATTCCACCACATAAGTAATGGGCCGCAGGAACCACGGGAATTGGTTTTTCTGTCATGTCGATGCCATAGTCTAAACATTTTGAATAAATGGTCGGAAAATGGGATCTAATAAAATCAGATTTTTTATGTGTTATGTCCAAAAATACGCAGGGCTCTCCTGATTTTTTCATTTCAGCATCGATACCACGGGCCACAATATCCCGCGGAGCTAGCGACCCCAATGGATGAATCTTCTTCATAAAAGCTTCACCTTTGGCATTGATCAATTCGCCGCCTTCGCCGCGCACAGCTTCACTGATTAAAAAATTTCGTGAATCTTTGTGATATAAACACGTAGGATGAAACTGCATAAATTCAAGATTGGCAATTCGTGCCCCACAACGGTAGGCCATTGCTAAGCCGTCACCGGTAGCTCCGCCCCAATTCGATGTGTAAAGATAGACTTTTCCAGCCCCGCCGGTGGCAAGTATTGTTAAATCCGCCGTTAAAGTTTTAACTTCGCCCGTTTTTTTATCCAAAACATAACTGCCGATGACTTGCGTTGGGCCAACGATTTGCGGGTCGACTTGTTTATTAACAATCAGATCAATTGCAAAATGATCTTCAAAAATTTGAATATTGGGGTGGTTTAAAACTTTTTTCCAAAGCTTTTTATGAATTTCTGCACCAGTTTGGTCTTCAAAATGAAAAATACGACGCTCTGAATGACCACCTTCGCGGGTCAATTCAGTATTAAATTCAACGCCCCAATTGACTAAATCTTGAATTCTTTCAGGGGCTTGTCCGATTATATCTCGCACAGCGTTAATATCGCAAAGACCAGCGCCAGCAGCTAAAGTATCTTTAATGTGGCTGTCAAATGAATCACTGACCTCAGATACAGAAGCAATTCCCCCTTGTGCCATAGCGCTATTGGTTGAAGGGCCTTTGTCTTTTGTGATGATAAATGTTTTTTTGTGATCTGCTATTTTTAAAGCCATACTTAAAGCGGCTACGCCAGATCCGATAATCGCAATTTCGGTGTTCATTTCCTTTTGAGTTTCATGATGAAGATTTGGCTGCTGATTTTGATCCATGAGACTACTTAGCTAATAAAAACATATTTGTCCAAAAAAAATGACTTTGTCGAAAAAAAACAATTTACAGAGTTGATTACTAGTAGGAAACAAAACTACAATAGCTATATGAATCTTCCAGCAAGGACGCACGAAGAATAATGAAGCCTAAACATGTCTATTTCAGCATAGCTTTTGTGTTTATAATTGTAGGACTTGTCTTATGGCAGCTGAACGATATTTATCGTGATGAGAAACAAAATCAAAAACAAAGTTTCCAACAAACACAGCTGACAAGTTTAAGAACAACAGTTTCTGCGCAAATATCCCAGATGCGCAACACAGTAAGCACATATTTTCTGAAAATAGATGAAAAACAAATCAACTGGGTGCAATTAAAACCATTTTATTTTTTAGGTCTGATCAAAGAAAGCCAATCAGGTCAAATCACAGTTGAACAAGTTTATACATTAGTGGGATCTAAAGCTGAATCATGGTCAGCATCGTCAGTGCAAAGATATTTTAAAGCGCCTATTCGTGGTGACGATTTAACTAAAGTCAAAGTTTTCCAAGATGCTTTTGGTGACAAGCACACAGCAGTTATTTTCTTTGATAAAGACTTAAGATCAAACATGCAAAGAACAGGTGTCATGCTGATCGGTGATGTGAGTTTTCTGCAAAACTTTTTCGAACTACAGCGTAGCCAGTTGACGACACAGACTTTGTTAACGAATGATCAACTCGTTGTGGCTCACAGCCAGTTTAATTATGTTTCCCATACTTCTGATGAAGCTAAAGCTTCAAAAGATAAATTTTTTACTGAGCGACAAGAAATCAGGGGTACTAATTTATTTTTATTCAGTTATTCGCCAATTAAATCCAGCGCTATGATTCACATCCCTTATTCAGTTGTGGGTTTAATTTTAGGATTAACTTTTCTAATTTCAGGTGTTCTTGTTTTTATTGCTAAGCCCTTAGATAAAGCAGTTCGCTTGGCGGAAAAAAATCATCGCGATCAATTGTTTCAGAAAACAGTGAGTGAGCAACTTCAAGGACCAGTAGAACAAAAACCAGCGGAGCAAAAAATAACTTTTGGTTCAGCTGTTATTAAAAAAGTAGACGAAAAAACGAATCCCAACTTTCCTAAAACACCGCCGCCACAAGCTGTTGATAGTAGCGGGGCCCAAGTTGTTTCGCGCATTAAATGGCCTGATGAATTATCAATTGTAAATTCAAATGTGGTGCAAGCTAGTTTTCAACAGTCATTGTTTAATGTTGATCGCTTATTAAAAAATGCACAAATAACAGTTTCAAAAAGTTTTAATTCGTCAGAACCTGTTCAAGTCGATCAAGCATTTTTAGTTTATTTTTTCGATTATTTTTTAAGTGATATGGCTAACAATAGCCAGCACTTGAAGCACCTAGTGATGAATGTAAGAACCTATGATGCCGATCATTTTACAACTTTAGAAATTCAATCAGCTTACAAGAAAAAATGGATGACTGATGATTTGAAAAATTTATTTCAAAAAATGTCATGCCATATTCAAGACAGTGAAAATGCTAACGGAGATTCAGTTTTACAATTTATTTTTACACGTCCACTGGGCCAGATTGCTGATATTACGAAAACTAATCATGCGTACATACAAGATGAGGTGACATTGACAACAGCTCATGCAGATCTTAAGACAGATTTGGATTTAGATAAATTATTAAGTTTAGACGACGACATCGTTAAAAACGAAATGCAACCATCTCAATACAAAATCGACCAACGCATAAACATCATTGAAGAACCTGTGTTAAGTCATTCGCTTCGACAGGGTAGCGAACTAGATCAATTCCAGGCTCAGATTCGTAAACCACAACCTAAAGCTAAGGAATCATGAATATACAAGATTTTTCAAGCGAATTTAGTTTAGTCGTCTTCAGTCAGAATATTGATTTGAGCACTGGTTTGAAATTGGCTCTGAACGATCATAAATATGAATGTCAGCTTTATGCGGATGCTGATTTACTTCTCAATGATTTAGCTCTCAATATTCCGCATGTAATTATAATAGATTTGCCATCACTTGTTTTGCCGCTTCATGAGTATATCGAAAAATGTTTGGCTGTTTCAGATGAAATTAAATTTATTATTTTAGCTCCTGGTGAAAATTTAAAATCTTTAAAAAATTATCGAAAGTATGGAGTTACGCAAGTCATCGATTCGACAGCATCTGTTGGCTTAAGTGCAGTTGAAACACAAGTTGTGTTCGCAGTTGATAACACATGCGAAGTTTTGTATCGAACATATCAAAATGAACAGCTTTATGAAAATTATAAAACTGAAAAGAATAAATTTAATTACATATCAGAAACATTAAATAGCGAACGACAGTCAACATCTGTTAGGCCTTACCAGCTTCGAATAAGTCAGTACAAGTCAGCTGATACAAAAGAAAACCTACTGGACACTTTTTATAATCAAACGCCGACTCAATCTTGGATTTTTTTAAAATATGCATCTTCAATAAAAACTTTTATTGCTGTTTCTTTTTCACAAGTTCCTGAATTCTGGATTGAAGGACTTTCTTTTAAAGTTCCATTGAAAGAAAAGAATTTTTTACAACAGCTTATATTAGGTGAAACACCTGATTCATTTATAAGTTATTTAAAAAGTAAATTTGAAAGTGATAACATTAAGTGTTTGCCGTTAATTATTAAAGATGAACTTGAAGGTGTGTTGATTTCGACCCAAGATATCAGTGCTGAAGTTGCTGAAGATTTTTCATTGATGTCATTAGTTTATTCTTTGTTGGCTTACGAATCTCAACCAAAGCATTTAGACATTGAAGACAGTTTGACGGGATTTTATAATAAAGTTTTTTATCAGCGACTTTTAGAGCGAGAAATCGAACGGGCCCGTCGGGATTATTTACCCTTATCAATTATTAAAATTGGTATTGATAAATTTTCAGAATTGGAAATCAGCTACGGTCGAAGTTTTGCAGATGAAATCCTTAAAAAAGTGTCACACGTAATTAAATTAACATCTCGTATTCCTGATTATCTTTGCAGAACCGATGAAAATGAATTCACAGTTGTGCTGATTGATTGCAATCGTAAGGGCGCTGCTATACGTGCTGAAAGATTACGGCAAGAACTAAATAAAGAAAGTTATTCTAAAAATGGAATAGCAATCACTGTTAGCCAGGGTATTAGCGAATATCCTTCTCTATCTCACACAGTTGCAGACTTAGATGAAAGTGCTCAGAAATCGTTATCTTTTATTTCTTCAAAAGGCGGGGATAAAATTTGTATTTATAAACCAAACTCAAATCACAAACCCGAATTTACGGTGTCGTGATGGAAATGTTTCGTCGAACTTATGCAGAAGTTAATTTGGAACATTTAAGTCATAATTTTAATTTGATTCAAAAAATAGCTAATGGTGATCGATTTCTTTGCCCTATGGTTAAAGCCAATGCTTACGGTCATGGTGATGTTCGTATAGCTCAGCATTTGGTGAAGATTGGCGCTAAACATTTAGGCGTGTGTTTAATTGAAGAGGGTTTAATACTACGAAAATCGGGAATACAAGCAGACATTTTAGTATTTCGAGGATTCGATAAGCAAGGTGCTCAGAAAATTTATGATGCTAGGCTTATTCCTGTCATTAGCACTTGGGAACAGATCAAACATTTAGAGCAAGTTGCTGATGAACCAATAAGTGTTCATCTTAAGTTTAATACTGGCATGAACAGACTAGGTTTTGATATTGTAGAAGCTGATAAATTAAAAAAATTTTTCAAAAATACAAAAAAATTCAGACTTAAAGGTTTGCTCAGTCATTTTTTCAATGGTGATGATGCAGTTAATCCGACGGGTGATTCAGCCAAACAAGGTTATCAAATGTTAGATGTTTATAAAATATTTGATGATCAATCGATTCAAATGCATTTGTTAAATTCTGGTGGAATTTCTAGTTTGGCTAGTGAATCTGTTCAAAACAATAAACATCATTTTTTGAATCAATATGACTGGGGTTTACGTCCGGGTTTGATGTTATATGGCTATGCGCCCAGTGAACAATTCGATGATTTAGATTTAAAACCTGTCATGACATTTAAATCAGTGGTCAATAATATACGCTCAGTCTTTAAAGGTGAAATTGTTTCTTACGGAGCCAGCTGGGTAGCGACCAGGGATTCAAGGATTGCTATTGTTCCTGTCGGTTATGCAGATGGTCTACACCGGATAGTTTCAAACAAAGGGCAGGCTTTGTTTGCTGGGCATATTGTGCCAATTATCGGTAAAGTTTGCATGGATTTTATTATGCTCGATGTGACTGATGTAGTTAAGCCGCATGAAGTTTATAAATATGACGAGGAAGAAGTTATTTTGTTTGGATATGACCAAAAAAATAATTTTCATAGCGCAAGAAAAACTGCTGAATCTTCTCAGACAATTGTTTGGGAAATACTAACTTCAGTCGGTGAAAGAGTTCCAAGACACTACAAAGGAGCGAGCATTGGCTAATGTAGTGATAGAACGTATTGCAAAAACTATGGATGATATTACTTTTGGTGTAATCGATCGTATTAAATATATGATCATGAGCGTTGGTGAATTCAGTGTTTTCGCTATTTCAAGTTTAAGATTATTATTTACCCAGCCTTACAGATACGGTGAATTAGTTAAACATATGGAATTCATTGGTAATCAATCTGTCTGGATTATTACACTGACAAGTATTTTCACAGGATTGGCTTTATCATTTCAAATTTATTTAGGTTTTAAATTAGTTAATGCGGTCAATTTAGTAGGGCCGACAGTTGCGCTTGGGATAACGCGTGAATTAGGGCCAGTATTAACAGGTTTGATTGTTGCGGCACGTGCAGGTGGTGCCATGGCCGCGCGATTAGGAACAATGCGAGTCAACGAACAGTTAGATGCTTTAGATGTGATGGGCGTGAATACAAAACAGTATTTAATTGCACCTCGAATTGTAGCTGCAGTTATTTGTATGCCACTACTAACTGGTTTATTTGATTTTATGGCGATGGTGGGATCTTGGTTTTTATGTGTTCACATTGTAGGTCTTGATAGTGCCATTTTTTTTGAAAAAATCAGACAAACTGTTGATGTTCATCATATTAATGAAGGTTTATTTAAATCGGCTATTTTTGGTTTTATGTTTGCGGTCATTTGTACTTACCAAGGTTATCACACTAAAGGTGGCGCCAAAGGTGTTGGCGAAGCAACAAACAAAGGTGTTGTCATGAGCATGGTTAGTATTATTATTGTCGATTATTTTTTAATGAATTTGATACGCATTTATTACATTTTTGTGGGTATATCAAAATGATTAATTCTAAATCCACAGGTGATTATGCCATTGTAATGAAAGATCTTAAGAAAAGTTTTGATGGAAAAGAATTTGTTCTTAAAGGCTTAGATCTTAAAATACCAAAAGGCAGCTTAACAGCGATCATCGGTTTTTCTGGAACTGGAAAAAGCGTGATGCTAAAACATATTCTAGGTCTTTTTCAACCGACATCTGGTCAAGTTGAAGTTTTAGGAACTGATTTGTCCACGCTTGATGAAGTCACATTGACTCAGTTTAGATGTAACTATGGTGTTTTATTTCAAGGCTCTGCTTTGTTTGATGATATGACAGTTTTAGAAAATGTTACTTTTCCACTTGAAGAACATCGCAGACACTTAAAAAAAGAACAGATGATTCAAATCGCAATTGAAAAATTAAAAACAGTAGGACTTGAAGAAAAGCATTTTCAAAAACTACCAAGTCAAATTTCAGGTGGTATGCAGAAAAGAACAGGCTTAGCTAGAGCGCTAGCCTTAGATCCAGAGATTTTGATTTATGACGAACCAACAACCGGATTAGATCCAATATTGACTGAAATGGTCGATAATTTAATTGTTGGTACTCATAAAGCTCACAAAGGAACAACTTCTGTGATGGTTTCACACGATCTTAGTGCAGCTTTTCGAATCGCAGACTTTATTGTGATGCTAGATGCTGGTAAAGTTTTACTAGCAGGCACAGCAGAGGATTTCTTTAATTCTGATATTGAACTTGTAAAGAAATTCGTAACTAAAGGAATGAAGCATCAATGAGTTTTTTCAGCACAGCCGAATTTAAAGTGGGTACGCTTGTTGTTTCAATTGCGGCTATTATTGCATTGATGTCTTTGCAAGTCAGCGATGATCCAGGCTTTTTAGGGCGCTCAAAAAAAGCATGGTTCAATTTACCCAACGCTAATGGCTTAACCAAAGGTTCAGCAATACGATCTGCGGGAATTCCCGTAGGTGCCATTCAAGACATCAAATTAGTCGATGGCCAGGCTCGCATCGATATTTCAGTCAAATCGGATGTTAAAATAACCAGATCAGCTGTTGTTGAAATGAGAGCCAATGGTATTTTAGGTGATAAATATATTGAAATTCAGTTGGGTGCTGTCAGCGACGCAGTTTTAGAAGACGGCGGACAAATTTTAAATATTAAAAATGGTGGTTCAATTGATGATGTGATGTCACAGGTGTCTGATATCACAACTTCTCTTAAAGATGTGGCTAAAAATTTAAATGAAGCTGTTACAAATGATGGCACAAATAAACATATCTTAGGTCGAATCGTTCAAAATATCGAAAAATTAACTAATGATATTGCAGATATGACAGATGAAAATAAAGAACAAATTGGCGATATCGTTGACCAAGTTCATAGTATTACAGCGACTTTGGATGAAGCGTTGAATGAAGAAGGCGAAGACGGATTTAAGCAAACTTGGAAAAGATCGTTATCGCGTATTGATAGTTCTTTAAAAAATATCGAAGAAATCACAAATAAAATTAATTCAGGTGAAGGAACTATTGGTAAATTAGTTTCTGATGAAAAAACTGCAGAAGATGTAACTACGGCTATCGAGGGCCTGAGTGGATTGGTGGGAGTTGCAGAAAAAATTACTACTGGTGTAGATTTTAACGGGCATTATTTAGATGCAGTTGGAGATACAAAATCTTCTGTAGGAATATTTATTCAGCCTGGTTTAGATCGATACTACTATATAGGTGTCGTGACTGATCCTGCTGGAGTTATAGAGCGAACAAATACTGCAACAAGTGTAAATGGCGGACCAGTCACATCTACTGATGAAACAAAAACTTATAAGACAGAGACGAAGTTTACAGCGCTTTATGCTAAAAATATTTACGATTTTACATTTAAAGGTGGTATCATTGAAAGCACAGGAGGGATCGGTATCGATTATTCGCCCTTCAACCGCCGCTTTATGGCATCAGTCGAAGCCTTTGATTTTGAAGAATTACAATTGCGTTCAAGTTTAACATACAAGACCCGCTTTGGATTATATTTTATGGCGGGTTACAATGACATACTCGACAATAGAGGAGCTCAGTCAGTTTATGGCGGAGCAGGTTTATTTTTAACAAATGATGATCTGAAGCTCTTATTAACTAGCTCACCATTCTAGACATGAGGGTTTATGCAAAATTCTATGGATAGAAAATGGATTATTAAAAGTGATAATAAAATCTTAGGACCTTATTCATTTGATCAGATCGAAGACTTACTGAAAAAAAAGCAAATTTCAATTATTGATGAAGTTAGAGATATGAATCATCGTTGGTTGTATATCCGCGAGAGCCCCGAGCTGCAATCAATTGTTGAAGAAATCCGTCTGAGATTAAGTAAGAACGATGATCACACGCGCACTGTGCAAACTCGACATTCGTTCACTGGCACAGCTTCAAAAACTCAAGATATCAGTGAATTCACAACAACAAATACTCCACCAAAAGCATTCACGGATGTCAGTGTTTTAGAAGCGCAGGATATTGATTTTTCAGAAGAGATTACGTTTAAACAAAAAGAGCCTGTTACAAAATCTATATTAACACAGCAGTATGCACACAGATCAGATTCGATGACTCAAACTGAGTTAAAACAATCTTCAAATCATATAAAAATTGGTCTTGTCGTCATTTTTATTATTTTAGCTGGTGGTGGATATTTAACTTATCACTTTAAGCAAAAAGGTAAACAGCAACAGGAAATGGCCATGTTAGGCCAACTTAGAAAATATTATCTTTTTGGTTTAGAAAATAAATTTATTGATTTATTTAGTCGTACAAATGCTGAACAACAGAATCAAATCTTACCCCAAGTCATTCCAATATGGCCTAAGTTAGACCAAGCGGGACTGATTCAAATTAAAGAACAGGTTTTACGAATCAAAGCGAAAACAAATTTATCGCTCGAACAAAAAGCTCAGCTTGAACTTGTCGATTTTAACAATGCAATGCTACTTAAAGATCTAAAAAAATCTCGTGAAGCCATTATCAAGGCCAGAGATGTGGATCCAGCAAATGAAGTCGCTAAAGAAAATGATGCCATATTATTTAATTATGAAGAACTTTACAAAAATTCAGCTGATTTGTTTTTACAGCTTTATAAAGTAAACCCTAAAGGTCGGTTTCTATTTGGTTATGCTGTTAACGAACTGAAGCTAAACCGTGAAAATGATCAATATATTATTGATGAAATTAAAAAATACACACTTAAAAACTATGATTTCAAAAAAGAATTACTACTTGTTGGATTAGTTATTAGTAAAAAACTCAAACTTGAAGAGTCTTTCAAAAATTTATACATTGATTTTATCAATTTTCCAGTTAAGTTCAAAGATCAGTTTTCTGTGTCATATTCTGTTGCAAATTCATTTTACGATGGCCAGCAGTTGATTTCTATTTTTAACCTTTTGCCAGATGATCTTACATTTAGCGAAAAAAGTGAAATTGAAATACATGTTCGTTTAGAAAATAACGAACCCGTATTGGCTGAAAAAATTTACAAGAACACACAATCAAGTTTCGCACAGAATTCTAAAAAAATAAACACACAAATACTTATTGATTCAAGTTTAAAAAACTATGAAAAAGTTTTACTTTCTGAAAAGCTGATTGTTTCAGATCAGCTTAATTTAGCAGCGCAGAACAGCCTATTAGAAACAAAAATAAAATTATCAAAGCCTGAATCTGAATTTAGCCCGCAAGTCAGTTATTTTAAGAAACAAGGCGCGTTTTGGACAACTTGGGTGACACTTTTAACAGAAAAAAATAAAAATAAAGAAATACTTTATATGCAGTCTAATGAGTCTTCAGTTTCAGATTTAAAGATCTACTTAGAAGCAAAAGGCGCAGATCATGAATAAATGGATGATCATAGGCTTATTGATTTTGGCCGGGTGTACTCAAAAAACACAAACGGCTCCTGAAAAAATTTATGTCAATGAGACAGCGCAAGATTTTAAAGTCCCACAGGATTTATTTTATCGTCTTCAAAAAAAGTATCCTGATGCTCAATATATATTTACACCACTTGTTGTTAGGCTTCATGCTGATACAAGTTCAGTTATGAAAGCCAATACATTTGATATTCATTTTCCAAGCGGCGGCGGGACTTTAGATTATTCAAAATACATCTTTGGACATGGTAGTTTTTATCTCAGTTTTCCAAAAGAACAATTTGATGAAAAAACAACTGTAGAACATTTATTTTATATCAGTAACGCACCAAAAATAGCGCTGGAGAATAGTCAATTAGGTTTAGGCTGTGGGCAGTGGACTGATTTATACAATCAATTTTTAGATTTTCAAAAAATTGATTTCTTAAAATTGAACACCACTGATCTTCGCCATCTGTACGTGACAGCAGGACAATATATTTTTGTTATGAAAAAAGAAAAAAATATTTTTATTTCTCATCTTGATATCACAGATAGCCAGCAAGAAGACAAACTTTGCCATAAAATTTTTTCAATAAAATAGGAAGATATGAATACAACTCCACTTAAATTATTGAATGATAAAGATCCAGTCAGCCAAAGAATTTTTTTGGTGAAGGATAAAACCAAAGGTGTTGGGAAAACGGGTCGTACTTTTTTAACACTTCTGATTGGTGATCAGTCAGGGCAGATTGAAGCCAGAATTTGGGACAACGTCACTGAACTTGAAGATCAATTTGAAATCGGTGACTTAGTCACTGTTAAAGGCCTTATCCAAGTTTACAACCAGCGCAAGCAATTAGTTATACATAAGCTAGAAAAAGTAACTGATCAGTCGATCAATAAAGACGACTATAAAATGAAAGAAAAAGAAGTTGATGCTCATGCTTTGTGGTCTGAATTAATAGCCCAAGTTCAAGCCGTTGAAATTTTACCCTTAAAGCAATTGATGTTAGAAAGTCTACAAGACGAAGAAATTAAAAGTCGTTTGTTAAAAGCTCCTGCGGCAAAATCGATTCACCATGCTTACAAATCAGGTTTGTTAGTTCACATTGTTTCTATCTGTCGATTGATGAATTCAATCAGCCAGCACTATACTTTTTTAAACAAAGATTTACTGATATTTGGTGCGATATTTCATGATTTAGGTAAAATATGGGAACTCGACATTAATCAACAGCAGCAAATTTATTACACACAATCCGGACAACTGTTAGGTCACATGTTATTAGCTTGCGAATTAGTTGAAAAAAAATCTCAGCAGGTTCTGGGATTTCCTGAGGATCTAAAAATTATCTTAAAACATATTATCCTTTCACATCACGGAAAAATCGAATATGGTTCTCCGAAGCTTCCAATGGTTCCTGAAGCACTTGTTATTGCAATGATTGATGATCTTGATTCAAAAATTGATACAATGATGAATTTTGTTAACTTAGAGCGTGAAGCCGGGGAGTCGTGGTCAAGATATCACGAAGGGTTTGAGCGCTATTTCTTTCTTGAGGATTTAAAAACAAAATGGAAAAGCTAATACAACTTTTAAAAGCTTACAAAAATTACGATCCTGCGGCTAAATCATTACTTGAAATATTTTTTCTTTATCCAGGCCCGCGAGCTTTATTTTTTCACTGCATCGCTCATTTTCTTTATAACTCTAAATTTTTCTTTCTAGCTCGATTTGTTGCCGATATTTCTAGAACTGTGACTGGCATCGAAATCCACCCTGGTGCTCAAATCGGCGAACGTCTTGTGATCGATCATGGCGTTGGTTGTGTGATTGGCGAAACGGCTATCATTGGCAATGACTGTATTATATTTCACGGGGTGACTTTAGGCGGAGTCAAATTTGATAAAATCAAACGCCATCCAACAGTGGGGAATCACGTTCTTATTGGCACTGGCGCAAAAGTTTTGGGACCCATACATATTGGTGATTATGCCAAAATTGGTGCTAATGCCGTCGTTATGCACGATATAGAACCCTACCAAGTCATCGTCGCACCAAAGTCGATCGTGTTAACGAAATAGCGGATACGCCCAACTCACTTATCCTTAAGACCTAAAACTTACGGATTTTAAGTCCGACCTAGAACTGTGTACAGTTGTCAAGATGCCGATCTAGAGTCTATAACGGTGATTATAGAAATCCGGCATTAGGAACCTCCAATCAAAAATGGAAGTTTTAGGCCTCATAAAGCGAAGCTGGGTATACCCATCTTCGCTTTATGCATTTTTAGTGCTAGAATTTGTGTTTTTTGAAAATAAAAATTTGTAAAAATCGATCCCTATTCTTTTTGCGTCGGATCTTCAGGCCATGGGTGTTTGGGATAGCGGGCTTTTAATTCTTTTCTAACGTCTAAATAACTATTTTTCCAGAATAAACCCAATTGATTTGTAATTTGTGCAGGTCGCATATTCGGAGCTAATAATTCAAGTGTAAATGGCAGATTGATCGGACTGGCTAATTGCGGAGTTTCATTCCAACCAAAAGCATCTTGGATTTTTAATGAAATCAGTGGTGCTTTTTCATCTGTGTAATTCACTTTAATGGTTTTACTATTAGGGGCTTTAATTGAATCGGGCAATGCTTGCAGAAAACTATTTAAATCATCATCGAAAATTTGATGGACCAGATAAAATAAATCACAATTTAAAAACTCATCAAACTGAGAATAATAATCTAATATTGTTTGGCTAATAAGTGTTTTCCAATTCAAAAGCTGACTGGCTTGCTGGCTAGTCAACTTTAAATAGGAAGATTTTTTGATTAAAAAATGAATTTTTTCAGAGAGGCTTTCAAACTGATGGTGTAGTTCAAAAAAAACATTTGGATTTTTTATGAATTCTGATTTCCAGATTTGATTAAGGTCAGCTTGCTTTATAGGGACTTTTCCGTAATCTGCAATGACTAATGATCCAAAAACTTTTTGTTCTAATTTGTAGAAAGTCTTTTTTAAAGAATCAAACTCAATACTGACCTTAGTTTCAGAAAAATCTTGAAACAGCTTTTGGGCTAATACTTTATCAAAGCCAATCGATGCCGTGATTGTCGTTGAATCTAAATGACTTTCCTTACCTGATAAAGCGATTAAATAATCTGATTGCGTAGATGATGACTGATTTGAAATGACTATGCCTCTTCCATTTAAAGAAACTCCAGTTGTTTTAGATTTTTTAAATATAACTTTTTCTGGAAAATTTTTAATATACGAACGTATCACATCATTCAAAAATTGATCTTGATTTTCAGTTTGATTTTTCGATGGTGGTCGTAACTGTTGATATAGTTTTTTCTCTTGAAACGAAAAACGACTTTCATCTGTTAAGACTTGAAAATCAGATTCGTTCTGTTTTTGAGCGTCTTCGATTTGTTTATCAAATTGGCCTTGATCAAGACGAGTCACTAAAACCGAAGCAAAATGTGGATATTGATATTTTAATGATTCATGCAGCACAGCTAATTCAGCTGAAATCGGTGCACGACTGATTTTTTCCCCTAAAACAGTTAGATTTTCGTTAGCGTCTAATAGTCCCCATTTTTTCAGTTTTTGGGTAGCTGTATTGATTTGCATTGAAGAAGGTTTAGTTAACCATGAAAATGAATGAATATTATCAATACCCAGTTGTTTTAATTTAAGAACTTCATAAATGAGGTCTGTACTTATTATGTCAGGCTCAGATTGTTTTTTCATAGAGCGTTCATCGATGTTATGCCAAAAGCGATAGCAAACGCCCTCTTTTTCACGGGCCGCACGTCCTGAACGTTGTATCGCTGAAAACTGAGATATTCGACTGAGTTTTAAACCAGAAAAACCCATTTTTACTTCAAAGTCTTTTACTTTTTCTAAACCAGAATCAATCACGCAATCTACACCTTGAACAGTCACTGAGGACTCGGCCACATTTGTGCTTAATATAATTCGTCGGTGATTTTTGGCAGTGATAATTCTTTTTTGTTCATCTAATGACACAGATCCATGCAAAATTTCTGTCGGCGTTCCGGTTTGAAATAAATTTTCAATTGTCTTTTTAAATTTAAGAATTTCGCCCAGTCCTGGTAAAAAAATAAGAATATCTTTTTTTGTTTTTTTAAAAGCAGTTTGTAAAATCTGAAGTAGTTCTTTATGAAAATCATCATCACATTTCAGTTTTTGGGTTTTTTCATGATAAATGATTTCTAAGGGAAAAGGTTTGTGATTGATATCATAACTGTGGCAATCACTTAGATATTTTTTTAATTCATCTACATGCAAAGTTGCAGACATAATCACTAAATTGAATTCAGCGTCTAAAATATATTTTTCATAGGCTAAGCCTAATATAAGATCAATTTGTGACGATCGTTCATGAAATTCATCCAGAACTAATGTTTGTATACTTTGCCAAAATTCAGGGTCATTGAGTTTTTGCAGAAACAAACCTTCAGTCATAAAAACCAACTGTGTCTGAGTTGTTAGGCGACTTTCAAACCTGACTTGGTAGCCTACTTCTTGCCCCAAGGTCCAATTGTTTTCACTGGCAATCCGGTCAGCTGCGGCCACAGCTGAAATTCTTTTAGGAACAATAACAATTATTTTTTTTGAGACCTTGTTTTTAATGTTTTGTTCTAATAAAGCAGCAGGGAATCGGGTGGTTTTTCCTGATCCAGGAGAGGCCGTTAAAATCATTGGTTTTTGAGATTTTAAAAGCTGTATCACATGATCTAAATGAGAATCAATTGGTAGAACTAGTTTCATTTCGATTTATTGGTTCCTGTATCTGGGTAGATCATTAACATAAACTCAGCTTTATCACGGTCTAAGTTTTGTATGATTTGTGACGGGTTACCTTCAAGTATTAATTCGTCTTCTTGTGATAAGTTTAGAGCTAACAATGCCTGCCGACTTGGGAAATGACGATGAAGCTCGTCAATTGTCTTTCTTAAGCGGTAAGGTGTGTCCATGATGATAATAGCTCTTTTTTCGGATTTAATTTTCAGCCACTCTTTTTCTCTGGATTCATTTTCTGCTGGTAAGAAACCTCGAAAAATAAATTCATTTAATCTTTGTGATGATAGCGAGAGAAGCCCCATCAGCGACGAAGCTCCCAGAATAGTTTTAACAGGAATTTTTTGTTGTCGGCAAAAATAAATTAAATTATTTCCAGGATCACAAAAACCAGGTGTGCCACAATCTGAAACTAAAGCTACTGTTTGGTTTTTGCAAAGACCAACCAGCATTTTTAGGTCTTCCAATGTACTGTGTTCATTGAGGACTTCATATTTTTTGGCTTTGATATCTAAATGCTTTAAAAGCCTCGACGTTTCTTTCGTCGATTCGCATAAAATAATATCAGCCGATTTTAAAATCTCTAAAGCTCGTAAAGTGATTTCAGTTAATTCGCCAATCGGTGTGGCCACAAGGTAAAGCATTTTTAGATACTCCTTCTAAAGTCACTGATTTTAATAACTTGAACATTAACTTGTTCTTTTCTCGAATGAGTCGTATCTAAAAAAACAATTTCAATGTTTTTCAAGGTTTTTCCAATAAAATTAATGTTAACGGGTTCATTTTCAAATAAATAAATAGTGCTGTCAGGATTTTTATTTTGTAGATCTAAAATCCAATCTCTTTTAAACAAATGATCTTCCATCGATCTGTGGGGTTTTAACTGAACTGAATTTTCAGAAATTGGAAAACCCCATTTTTTTAAAACTTCGTATGTGCCTTTTTCCATGCGGTGAACATCACGGCCTGTTAAGTAATAAATATTATTTTTAGAATCTAATGATAACTTCTGAACAAAGCTGATCGCACCTGCGTAAGGTACATCGTAGTGAATGTAATTATTTGAAAAAAAACGTTCGACCCAAAAATCTCTGAGGCCTTGATGAATCTGCGAATGCTGTTCCAGGCTATAACCGTGTCTGATCAAAGGCTCTTTAAGCCCCCAATCAGAAGCTTCGATTTCGACAGATTTTAAATCCTGATGGTAAAGGTCTGCAAATTCATGAAGTATTCTTTGAGTGCGTGGGCTGACATTAAATAAAGTTGAATCAAGATCAAAAACGCATAAGTTGCGTGAATTTTGGGCAAGATCACTGAGGATTTTTTCAAGACCTGACATAGTCTTCGATTGTACAATCGAAAGACTTGGAATCATAGCGGTTTTTTTGATAGTTTCTTTTCAATGTCTGAACCTATTTTATCGATAAAAAATTTGAAAAAAACATACCCTAACGGAATAGAAGCTTTAAAAGGGATTAGTTTTGATGTTCAAAAAAGTGAGTTTTTAGTTATTATTGGCCTAAGTGGATCTGGCAAATCAACATTACTAAGATGTATTAATCGATTGCACGATCCGACTTCTGGTGAAATTCTATTTAATGATGGTCAGCACAAAACAGATATAGCCGGCCTAAAAGTTTCATCTCAGATCAAATGGCTCAGACAAAATATTGGAATGATCTTTCAACAATTTAATTTGATTTCACGTCACACGGTTTTAAGTAATGTCTTAATGGGGCAGCTTTCAAGAATGTCGAATTGGAAAAGTATTTTCGGATTGTTTTCGGCATCTGATCAGCTGAACGCACTTAAAAGTCTACAACGGTTGGGTATTGCTGATAAAGCAGAGATCAGAGCCGATCAGTTATCGGGTGGTCAGCAACAACGTGTTGCGATTGCCAGAGCGTTACTTCAAAACCCTCAAATTTTATTAGCTGATGAACCTGTGGCTTCGTTAGATCCAGCGACAAGTCATATTGTGATGAGCGATCTGCAAAAATTAAATCGTGAATTGGGAATGACGATCATCTGTAATTTACATTCATTAGAATTAATCAAACAATATGCGACTAAAATACTGGCTCTTAAAGATGGGAGTATCATTTTTAATGGAACTCCTGAAAATATTGACGATGTTTGGTTTAAAAAAATATACGGCAGTGGCGTAGAATGAAATCACTTCATATTAAAACATTTATTTTAATCATTTTGTTTTTAGTTTTATTTATAGTGGGGTTATATATTGTTGAGTTCTCACTTTTTGAATTATTAAATAGAGATGGTCTTAAAGGGGTGCTTCGCCTTTTTAAAAGTCTTCTTTCACCGAACTTGAATATATTGCCAGAGGTCTTGCTCGGAATGGTTAAATCTATCTTTATGGCCTTTGTGGCAACAGTTTTAGCTATCCCGTTAGCCTTTGTGCTCAGTTTTATTTCTGCAAAAAATTTGATGAAGGGGCCTGTTAACTATTTTATTTATATAACTTTACGGACGTTATTTAATGTTATTCGTTCTGTAGAAGCCATTTTGTGGGCGATTATTTTTTCTGTATGGGTTGGTATCGGACCTTTTGCGGGAATGTTAGCGTTGATGATTCATTCGATAGCTTCACTAGCAAAACAATATTCAGAAATGGTCGAAACGGTCAGTGACGGCCCCATTGAAGGCATTCAATCTTGCGGAGCCAGTAAATTACAAACTATTTGGTTCGCCATTGTTCCACAAGTTCTTTTGCCGTATATCTCGATCACGATTTATCGCTGGGATATTAATGTGCGTATGGCCACAATTATAGGTCTTGTTGGCGGTGGTGGTATTGGGGCTTTACTGATTCAGTATCAGGGTCAAGGCTTGTGGCCCGAAGTCGGAACTATTGTCATTGTCTTTGCCATTGTTGTTTGGCTGATGGATCAAGGTTCAGCTTACATTCGTGAGCATTTAAAATAGTAGCTACTCAAATAGTTATTTCAGTAAATCTTCAAACACTTGTGGCTCAGTATAGAAGCCATCATGACCAGAATCTAAAAAGTGAGTGTAATTGATTAATGATCCAAGCTGGATAACTTCGTCTTTAAAATATTCTTTTGGTGTGTAAGGATCTTTTTCTCCAGAATAAAGGTAAAATGGTTTTTGATGCGTCATTAAACTTTTTTTAAACTGCAACAAAGTCATTAAATTTTGTTTTAGAAAACTGAGATTAAAAGTTTCTATTTTTCGAGGGCCATTTTGTAGCGCTGATAAACATTCATGAATATAAAAGGCATTTATGTCCAGCTTTTCGGCTTTCATTTTTGTGATCACTTGCACGCAAGATTTAAAATCAGGCTCTTTAACGCCACGATCAACGTAGTTAATCACAGAATGTATAGAATTCGGCAAAGACGTATCAGCAGTAATAAAAATATTTCTTTTGGCAAAATCTTTTAAACCTAATTCAGAAATTTTATCTTTCGGCACTAGAAGTGTTAGCCATCTATGAACATCAGGCCATTTTCGGATAAATCCCATTTCAGATGTAAACATTTGCAGAATTTCGTGACCGCAGATTGAAGATTCATTTTGTGAAATACAATAATCTTTGTTCAAAGTATTAAATAAAACTTTCAAACGATTTTGATCAGTAGGGTAAGACTGCATATAATAGTTAAGCACGCGCAGTTGTGACTTAATTCGCATTTCAAAGCGTTCTTCAGCTGTAGCTGTGATTGCATTACCGTGGGCATGAAATGAGATCACTGATTCAGGATGGCTTATTGAATAGCGGTGGACGATGTGGGCACCATAGCTTTGACCAAAAACTTTCCAAGGTTTATTTCCAAGGATCGCTTTGCGAACCTCTTCGGCATCTTTAACAATTTCATTTGATCCATAAAGGCTTTGTCTTTTAAGAATAGATTTTTCTAGACGACTAGGCGCCTTACTTGAACAGCCTGTTCCGCGTTGATCAATATAAATAAAATTGATGTTCTCCCATTCGCTATAAAAGCCAAGGGATTGTGATAATAATGTGGAAGATCCCCAGCTGTTAGTGAATGGACCACCATTAAAAAATACAACTGGTATATCTGTTGTTTTTAAATGACGATGATAGTAAAAAATTTCAATTTTTTCGCCTTCCGGCTGGCTGTAATCCTCAGGGACTAGTATCGTATTTTGAACCCAGTTTTCAGGAATTTTACTTTTAAATATTTCACATTTAGTGGATGCTGATTTTGACTCTGTTGGATTATAATCTGGCGAAACAAATCCATCAGCCATAGCTTCTTCGTAAATAAGTTCTTTTTCTTTAGCTGTGTATTGTTCGGCTTTTGAAATTTCGATGGCTTTAGGTGGCTGGGAAGCGGAGTTTGTGCAGCTCGAAAATAGAAACAGCGAGCTAAAAAAAAGTCCAATGATAAAACTGTTCTTAAGTAAATTCTGCATAGACTGCATAGTAGTGAAAGGTCAAAAAAAATTCCACTTCCATCCCTGTTTTTAAGGTCTCTTTGAAAAATCAACTAAACTGTCAATTCATTAGACACTTTAAAACGAATTAAAGAGCCAGGCTCGACTACCGATATAGATCTAGCTTATGAGGTAAATACTATGTCAACTTACTACATCGCCAGCCAAGGTCAGCAGCAAGGTCCTTTCACTATTGAAGAGATTGAGGTTAAACTCGTCCAGCAAAAAGTAAATTGGCATGATTACATTTATGATGATAAGTCACAAGACTGGGTCCTACTGATGGAATATGCTCCATTCACACATCTATTTAATAAGAGCTTTGAAACGCCAATTAAGTCGAATTTAAAATCAAATGAGACAGACCCTTTGAAAAAAAGAATTTGGTATGTGCTCAAGCAAAATAATAATTTCGGGCCTTTTTCAAAAGTTGAATTGATCCAAATGTTGCAAGGTAAAACTCTCAATGAATATGATTTTATTTGGCATGAAGGCATGAGTTCTTGGAAGCGGTTAGCCGGCGTGAACGAATTTACTGTTCAAGAAATTAAATCCATATTTGAAAAAACAAAAAATGGACCTGTCAGCGACAAAACGAATGTATTTTATCGCCGCAAATTTCCGCGTGCAAAATACGATGGTCAAGCCATTGTTCATGATAAGAAAAAAGTTTATAAAACTATTGGTTTAGAAATCAGTGAGGGCGGAGCGGGCCTTTTAATTGAAGACGGAAAGTTTGAAATTGACCAACAAATTTATTTACATTTTAAACCAGCACAAGATGTCCCATCATTTAATGCCATTTGTAAAATAGTCAGCAAAAAAGGAAACATTTACGGCGTGCAATTTGTCAAAATAGCTGCTGCAGCTAAATCATCAATTGCTTCGTTTACCGGTGGTCAGAAAGTTATCAAAAAAGTTGCTTAGTGGTTGTTTAAGTAAGCTTAAGGAGCTTGTAAAAAACGTTATCAAATGAAAAATTTATTTAAGTTTTTGGTACTTGTCCTGTTTTTAGGTTGCGAAAATAGTCCGTCAAGTTTTACATTACCACAACAAAACGATGCGTTTTCAGGAGCCATTTTTTACAATAACAAAGTCGATATTTTATTTGTCGTAGATAATTCAAACTCAATGCTTCAATATCAACAAAGATTATCCGCTCGGGTCAATGACATGATTACTGCTTTAAACAATTTAGGTATGGATTACCGCGTAGCAGTAACCACAACAACGATGTCAACAAACGTAACTAATTATCCAAATTCTCGAAAATTGATTGGTAGTCCCGTTTATTTAACGGCTAGCAATATTGGTCAACTAGCTAATCGAATTATCGTGGGTGATTCAGGCTCTGATTTAGAACGGGGTTTGGATGCAATGAGACATGTGACATCGACAAACTATTTAAATTCAATCGGTTCAGATTTTCTTCGTAATGAGGCGTTGCTTTCAGTGATTTTTATTTCTGACGAAGTCGATCAAAGTAGTGAATTTGGAAATCCAGAAACAACTGACTTTATCAATTATTTAAATTCTAGAAAACCGCAATTTGATTCTGGCGCTAGAGCTTGGTTGGCCAATTATATTGGTATATTAACGAATCAAAGTTGTGATGCTTTGGGTGGTCACGTTTCAATTGGCACACAGTTTATTCGTTTAGTTGATGCTTCTAACGGTGTTAAAAGCTCAATCTGCAGCGGAGATTTATCCGCTGCTGTTTCAAACATTAGATCACGTATTATTGATCAAATCACAGCCTACCGATTTAAATCGCGACCTGATAAGGCATCAATACAGGTTACGGTCGGCGGTCAGTCTATTGTTGAGGATGTTGTCAATGGGTGGACTTTAGAAACTGAAGTCGGTGGTTCGGGTCAGACGTTATACATTTTAAAATTTCACGGGAACAGTATTCCAGCTGCTAATGAAAAAGTTGTTGTTAACTTTAAAGCTTACGGAGCTAGTTAGTTTCTGCTCCTGCGGAGCAAGTTAATGTCTGCTCCTGCGGAGCAAGTTAATACCAACCACCGAAGCGGCCCCGCTGTTTATCAAAGTTTGAATAAATAAGTCCAATGCTGATGCGATCCCAATTAATATTTTTTGTATCTAAACTTTCTGTGAATGTTTCTTTTGTATAATCGATAGCAATACCTAATCGGCCACTGATTCTTCGGGTGTACTGAACACCGATTCCGTTTGTTGATTTATATTCGCGTTGCTCATTGTTGATGTCCGGCCGATCAAGCCTGTATGAATCACTGGCGCGGTAGAACACGCCAAAACTTTGTTTGCCATCGTAATAATCTAATCGTGGTCCTACGGCTAAACCTGTGCCGGCGATATTCGTATTATCCACTTCTAGCGGATCAGTGGACTGACTGACTTTCGAATATTCTGCATTCAAAGCAAATCGAAATTTTGAAAAACGAAAACCAAAAAATATTTGCACTGGCATGTGATTCATATCTCGGTTTTCAGCATCAATTAAACCATTACCCATACTGCCTTGTCCGCCCGTAACAATAAAACCTGCGCTGTATGGATTAGTTTTTGTTGAAGAGCTTGAAGTGGGTCGCGGTTTGTAACTAAATCCTTTAAACATTCGACGACTACCGGTTCCAGTTGATTGGCAAGAAGTTGCCATACAAAAAATAAGAATTAAGAAAAGCGGCAAAATTTTAAATTTCATTTTATCACCTTTCTTAATACTTTATTGGAAAAGGGTGCTTGTCAAAATTACTTACTATTAAGCCAATGCTGATACGGTCCCAATGAATATTTCTTGTGGGCAAACTTTCGTTAAATGTTTCTCGGGCATAATCAATAATGATTCCGTATTTTGGAGTGATTCGTCGGCTGACTTGAAAATTAAAACCTGAATTAGCTCTATATTTTTTGCTATCACCATTGATGTCTTTTTTATCCAGAGTATAAGTATTACTAGCTTTGAAAATAAAACCAATGCTGTACCGACCATCATAAAAATCAATTTTTGGTCCGTAGCCAAGTCCAATTCCGCCAATATTGGTGTTTGAAAATAATTCGGCATCATCAACTTGTGCGGCTTTCATCATTTCTGCAGCGATCGAAAATCGAAAGTATGAAACACGAAATCCAGCAAAACCCTGAAGAGTTGTGTATTGCATGTCACGTGTTGGTGCATCAACAGCGCCATTCCCCATGTCACCTTCGCCGCCTAAGATCGAAACACCATAGTTATATCTGTGAACTTTTTTATGAAAAAATGGAGGTGGTGGATCAAGGCTAAAAAAATGATCAAATTCTCCAGGGACATGTTGGGCGTGAGCGGTCCCGCCGATAATGAATATCATTAAAGCGAATACAAATAGCTCGCAGTAGGTAAATCTCTGTCTAGAGGCCATTTTTTGGGCCATATCTTATGGTATCATTGGTTAAAAATTAGAAAATCATTCATATTTGAATCACCGAAAAACAGGTCTTTCTCAGCCCTCATGTCTCAACATTGGTCTAAAATCACAATTTTCATTGTAGTTTGAGTGTGACTTTTCTGGGATTTTTTGTGCTATTTACCACACAATTTAAGGCTAGCCTAAAGGCTGAGCATTAAATAAATGAGACATTTTTTCGACTTTGGAAGCCATGAGTTATGTCGTTGTCATCACTGGTGATTTTTGCAATGATGTGATTTCATAAAAATGATTACGTATTGAGAATGGAGATTACTCTATGTCATCTGTATCTGATAAATCTTTAGATGAAATGTCGCGCTCTTTTGCATTCACAACAAAACTTGATGCTATTGCAGCTTGGGGACAAAGAAATGCTTTGTGGCCTTTGCCTTACGGAACAGCTTGTTGCGGAATCGAACTGATGTCGGTTATGGGTCCCAAATATGACTTAGCTAGATTCGGTGCTGAAGTTGTCAGGTTTTCTCCTCGTCAAGCAGATATGCTTTTAGTCGCTGGAACAATCACAGAAAAAATGGCGCCAATTTTAGTTCGTATTTATCAACAAATGTTGGAACCTAAATATGTGATTTCAATGGGAGCCTGTGCTAGCTCTGGCGGATTTTACCGCGCTTATCATGTGCTGCAAGGTTGTGATAAAGTTATTCCTGTTGATGTTTACGTACCGGGTTGTCCGCCAACACCAGAAGCTGTTTTAGATGGCGTGATGGCTTTGCAAAAAATGATCAAAGACAGAACTCCTCGTCCATGGAGAGACAACTGGCAATCGCCTTATGAAATTAACGGATTAACAGTTCCTCAATCATTGACTGAACCAGCTAAAGGAACAGTTACTACGACGATGCCTTCAACACGTATTGGAGCACGGTTATGAGTTTAGCTTTAAATCAGTACACGATTCTACAATCTGAAATAAAAAATAAATTAGGTGATATTTATAAAATGACAGTGTCACCAGTCGGTGATCATGTGATTGAATCACCGAAAGAATCAGTTTCAGCTCTGCTACGATTTTTAAAAGAATATTCAGGTTTTGATTTTTTAATGGACGTTTGTGGAGTCGATTATCCAACTCGTGAAAAACGTTTTGATGTTGTTTATCATTTATTCGGTTCATCCGATTCGCGCCGTCTAAGAGTGAAAACGCAAGTCGGCCTTAACGAATCTGTTCCTACAGCGACAACGATTTGGAAAGGCGCTGATTGGTTTGAACGCGAAGCTTTCGATATGTTCGGAATTATTTTCGCAGGTCACCCTAATTTAAGAAAAATTTTAACTCATCATCAATTTGTGGGTCATCCTTTGCGTAAAGACTACGAAGCCGATCAGCAACAACATTGTGATTCTGTTATTCCAATTCATTTTAACAACACACCAGAACAAAGCGGTGATGTTTTAGATTCAAGATATGTTCCGATCAATATCGGACCTTCGCATCCGGCAATGCACGGTACTTTACGTGTTATGGCTGAACTTGATGGTGAAACTGTTGTGCGTGCTAATTGCGAAATTGGTTATTTACATCGTTGTTTTGAAAAAATGGCAGAAACTCATCCTTATAATCAAGTGATTCCTTACACTGATCGTTTAAATTATTGTTCAGCACCCATGAATAATGTGGGTTACTGTAAAACAGTTGAAAAATTATTAGGTGTTGAAATTCCAGCGCGTGCACAAACAATGCGTGTGATTTTATGTGAATTATCTCGTGTGATTGATCACGTTGTTGCAGTGGGTACTGGCGGAGTCGATCTTGGTGCGCTTACAGCATTTTTCCATTTATTTACGTACCGTGAAAAAGTTTACAACTTGTTTGAAAAATTATGCGGAGCCCGTTTAACAGTATCAATGACTCGTATCGGTGGCATGGCGCAAGATGCACCAGATGGTTGGTTCAACGATGTTCTGAAATTCTGTGATGAAATGAGTGACGGCATTGATGAAATTGCTAAATTAATGCTTGGAAATAAAATTTTTATTAAAAGAACAAAAGATGTTTGTCCTGTCAGCGCACAAGATGCAGTTGATTGGGGATACACAGGGCCGTTACTTCGTGCAACAGGTGTCAATTTAGATTTACGAAAAGCGACCCCTTATTACGGTTATGAAAACTATGATTTTGATATTCCAGTAGGAACTGCTGGTGATATTTATGATCGCTATCAAGTGCGTATTGAAGAAATGCGCCAATCGATCAAAATTATCAGACAAGCTTGCAAAAACGTTCCGTCGGGTGATTTCACTATTCGTGATAAAAATATTGTTTTACCAGAGAAAAAAGATGTTTACGGAAACATCGAAGGTCTTATGAATCACTTCATGCTTGTGATTAAAGGTCTTCGTCCACCGGTTGGCGATATTTATGATGCCACTGAAGCAGCAAATGGTGAATTAGGTTTCTATTTAGTGAGCGATGGTTCAGCTTCACCTTATCGTTTAAAAGTTCGTCCACCGTGTTTTGCGATCTACCAATCGTTTCCAACAGTGGTTAAAGGAGCAATGCTTGCGGATGCGATCGCAACTGTTGCTAGTATGAATGTTATCGCAGGCGAATTGGATAGATAATATGTTTCAATTATCAAACGACGGAAAACAAAAAGTCCTTAGTGAAATCAAAAGATACGAATCGAAGCAGTCTGCTGTTTTGCCTGCTTTGTATATTGCACAAAAAGAAAATCATGGATTTATCAGTCCTGAAGTGATCAAAGAATTATCTAAAGTGATGGAACTTCCTGAAGCTAACATTAACGAAGTTTGCACTTTTTATACAATGTATAACAAAGAACCGATTGGCACTCATCATATTCAAATTTGCAGAACTTTATCATGCATGTTGAACGGAGCTAAAGAATTATCAGAACATCTTTGTTCTGAAATTGGTGTTCGTTTAGGCGAGAAATCCAAAGATGGAAAATTCACAGTGACAGAAGTCGAATGCTTAGGATCATGTGGATCTGCACCGATGATGCAAATTGGTGACAAATATTTTGAGAATTTAACTCACGAATCAGCGATGAACATTGTTCGTAGCCTAAAAGTATAGATAAAAGGATAATTTTATGAGTGAAGTCAAATACCTTACAGAATTTTATCATTTGCCGGAATTTAAAAATATTGAAGGCTACAAAAAAAATGGTGGCTATGTTCAGTTAGAAAAAGCAGTTAAAATGCAGCCACAAGCGATCATCGATGAAGTTAAATCATCAGGTCTACGCGGGCGTGGCGGAGCCGGCTTTTCCACAGGAATGAAATGGGGATTTTTACCTAAAAATAATGAACCCCGGTATTTATTGTGTAACGCTGATGAAGGTGAACCAGGAACATTCAAAGATAGAATGATGATGGAAAAAGCGCCCCATCAATTAGTTGAAGGTATGATTATATCGGCCTTCGCAATCAGTTCTAAAAAATCTTACATTTATGTTCGTGGTGAGTACGACGATTCTATTAATGCTTTAGAAATAGCTATCCAAGAGGCTTACAAAGCTGGCTACTTGGGAAAAAATATTTTAGGTTCTGGATTTGATCACGATATGGATATTTACCGAGGAGCAGGGGCTTACATTTGCGGTGAAGAAACAGGAATGATTTCATCATTAGAAGGTTTAAAAGGCCAACCTAAATTAAAACCACCATTCCCAGCAGTTCAAGGCTATTTAAAAAAACCGACAATTGTTAACAACGTTGAGACTCTAGCTGCAGTTAAATATATTTTACGCGATGGTGCCGCAGGGTACAGAAAATACGGAACAGAAAAATCTGCTGGTACAAAATTATTTTCATTATCTGGCAACATTGTTAAACCTGGTAATTACGAAGTCCCATTGGCTTATCCACTTAAAGACATGATTTACGGTCTTGGTGGAGGAATTAAAAATGGTAAAAAACTAAAAGCAGTTATTCCTGGTGGATCATCTGCACCGGTTTTAAATGCTGAAGAATCAGAACGCGCATTACTTGATTATGAATCATTAGCGAACATGGGCACTATGCTAGGTTCAGGCGCTATTATTGTGATCGATGATTCAAAATGTATGGTTGAATGTTTAGCGAACTTGACTCACTTTTATCATCATGAATCATGTGGTCAGTGCACGCCTTGTCGTGAAGGCACTGGTTGGGTTGATAAAATCACGCATTCAATATTATCTGGCAAAGGACGCATTCAAGATATCGAATTACTTTTAAAAATTGCTGATAACATGAAAGGTCGAACGATCTGCGCACTATCAGATGCAGCCGCTTTACCAGTTATTAGCTTTGTCACTAAATTCAGAGACGAATTTGAATATTTTGTTAGAGAAGGTAAATCAAAAGTTAAAGGCACAGCTTACAAAGGACATTCACATGCAGCCCACCATTAATACTTTTGTTAAATGTACAATTAATGGCGTTGAGCTTGAAGTCAAACAAGGCACAACAATCATTCAAGCCATGTACGAAAATCATCAAAAGATTGCACATTATTGTTGGCATCCAGGTTTAAGTATTGCCGGTGTTTGCAGGCTTTGTATGGTTGAAATTGAAGGAAACCCACGGTTACAAATCGCTTGTAACACTACAGTTTCTGAAGGCATGAAAATAAATAATACTTCTGCAAAAGTTCAAGAAGCCGTTAAATGGGGATTAGATTTCCATTTGATTAATCATCCACTTGATTGTCCTGTGTGTGATCAAGCCGGTGAATGTGGATTACAAGAACAGTATATGGAATACGGTCAGTACAATTCTGAAATGGCTGAGAAAAAACAAAAGAAAAATAAAGTTGTCGATCTTGGTCCAACAGTGGTTTTAGATTCTGAGAGATGTATCTTGTGTTCTCGTTGTGTCAGATTCACTGATGAAGTTTCTAAAACAAATGAATTAGGAATTTTCAACCGTGGAGACCATGCTGAAATTGGTACGCACGCAGGTAAAGAGTTAAATAATAAATATTCATTAAACACAGTTGATATTTGCCCAGTGGGTGCTTTGACTTCAAAAGATTTTAGATTTCGCCAACGGGTTTGGTATCTCAAAGATGCTGAAACAGTCTGTAATGGGTGCTCAACGGGTTGTAACGTTAAAGTTTACTTCAATAAAGAAGGCGTTTTCCGTGTAAAACCAAAACACAATGAATCAGTGAATGGTCACTGGATGTGTGATGATGGACGCGATATTTATAAATTCATCAATAAAGAAAACCGACTTCTAAAAGGTCAAAAATACGCTAATGGTTCTTGGAAAGCAGAAACCCATGCGGGTCTTGCGGCTAAAGATGCTGCTGAAGTTTTAAAATCAGCAACAGCTGATAACACAGCTTTAGTTGTAACAGGTCAGTTAACAAACGAAGAATTAAATAAAACGATTGAAACTTTTGTGAATCATTTTAAATCTAAAAACATTTTTCATTGGTGGCCTCAGCAGGCAAAAGCCAAAGAATTTGACGGATTATTAATCCGTGGGGATAAAAATCCAAATTCAAATGGTGTTATTGCTGCATTTAACCAACACGGAATTAACACACAGTTTTCTGATTTAGAATCTGGTTTAAATTCTGGTAAAATTAAAAACTTAGTGGTGATTGGCCCTGAAAACACTCCAGTGTATTCAGATTTAGATCAAAAAATAGATTTATTTGCGAAAGCAGAAAATTTTATTTTTATGAGCTCGGCTAAAAATGAAAAATTAATGAATCATTCAAGTTTGAAAACTGCGATTATTATCCCGCTAAAAACTTATATTGAAAAAGCAGGAAGTTTCACTAATCACGCAGGTGTAGTGCAAAGCTTTAAAAAAGTGACGACAATAGTTTCTGAAGCTTTAACGGCAATTGAAGCAGTGACTTTACTAACAGGTCAGAATCTTCAAATTCAAGTTGTTGAAGAGAAAAAGTTATTCATCGCTGAAAATAAAAGACCAGATGCTGTTACGCTCGATAATCGTAAAAAGAATGAATTCGTTTTCCAACGCGGAAAAATGTAGGGGATTATATGTCTATAGTTGTGCAAAATAATTCAGAAAAAAGTAAATGGTATTTACCGGGGATTGCGACGGGTTTAGCGATCACAATGAAACACATGATCAAAAATCTTTTAAATAAAAAAGATATGATTACGATTAATTACCCTGAAGAAAAATATGAATATTCACCGCGTTTCAAGGGGAATCATATTCTAACAGTGAAAAAAGACGGATCGATCCGTTGTACTGCTTGTATGTTATGTGCGACGAATTGTCCTGCAGAATGCATTACAATCACGGCTAGCGAACATCCAGATCCAACTGTTGAAAAATACCCGATCGCTTATGAAATCGATATGCTTCGTTGTGTATACTGTGGTTTCTGTGAAGAGGCCTGCCCAGTAGATGCAATCCGTTTAGGCCCTGAGTGGCAAACACCAGGTGTTAATGGCGCTAATTTTACATTTGATATTAAGCAATTAGCTTACCGTGCAAATCTTAAAGGCGGAGTTCAATCTGTTGTTGATGATCAAGAAAGACATAAAGCGGGGATTTAGGTTCCGGCTTTATATGTAAAATTAAATCACATGCAAGATATCGTCATAGATCTTATTAACACTAGATCTTTCTGAGAAAATTAGCTTTGCTGCTCTATACGCATTTAGATTATTTAAATTGTTTTTATTTTTTTGTAGCATCGTGACTAGGTCAGCATGAACAGCAGATCCAATAAGAATTCTATTTTTAATTTCTAGGCAATTTTTTACTAAATAGCTTATGGGTCTTAAGTATTTATCTTCATTACATTCATAATACGGGATGACGATCCCCCAATTGTAAAACTCAGGATAAGGTTTTCGTACTAGATCTACTTTTGATTCAGGGGTAAGTCCTGCTTTTATTTTTAAAGGCTGTAGTAATTTAGTAACAATGCGAAACGAACCCCGACTATTTTTTTTATCGATGATATCTAGTAAACTGCCTAAAACCTGTGGGTTGTGCAAGGTTTTCATTTTAATAAGACGTCTTAACTTTGAAGGAGATAGATAAGATCCGAATTTCATAGACCATGCAATAAGTCCTTCGATAAAGCGCGGGGACCTAGCGTAGTAGGTGGCATTTAAGAAAAAAACTTCTAAGTCGTGATATTTTTCATGATCAACTAATTTGGATTTATCATTAAAGACAAGCATTCCAAAGTAATAAGCCAAGTTATAAAAATTATTTTGCAAGTTTTCTGAGTTCATCGACTGACTCCAAAAATTCTTGATAATTCTTTTTAAGATTTCTATCAGGGCTGTTGAATGTCTCTGCATGTTCGATTGCAAATTCAATTTCTGCTTTGATAGGTTCCAATAAAACTAAATCGTTATAATCTTTATCAGTTATGTCGCGACGACTAATCCATGCAGATGCTTTCATAGCAATAAGGTCTATACGTGATAAGATTTTACAATCTATTTGACTCCAGCGGTCTAAGTGAACGAATCGCTTTTCTGCGCCAATTGGTAATTGAATATCTGAGATTTGATCATTAAGCCATTTTTCTTGGAGTTCAAATTCAATAGATATGTCTTTGATTAGTTTTTTGACCTGAGAGTTTAATTCTTCATGAGTATCTATGTCTTCAGTTTGATGAACACGTTGATAGCCAAGCAAATAAAGAGCGAAAGCCCCGCAGACAGTTAGGCTTAAACGTGTTGATGAAGCCTTTAGAAGTTCATTTAGTTTATTTAAGGCGTGTATGAGATTTTCATTCATATAGTGTTAATATTACACTATATGAATGAAAAAGCAACACAAAGACTTTAAGGGTCTTAAAGTAAGCCTTAAATGTCACTTCTGAGTATATATAGTTAGTTTAAAGCTAAATTGTTGATTTTTCTAAACTTAGTCTAATCACGTGGTTTAAATTTGTATTATATATAGACAAATATACACTAAAAATCGCTGGCATAGCCTTGCATAGATATCTTATGGAATATTTTAAAAGGAGAATTTTATGAAAAAAATTATTTTAATGTCAGCTGTTTTATTAATGTCTGTTAGTTCGTTTGCTAAAGATTCTAGTGTAGATGCTGCTAGTAACATGAATTGTGTTTTAAAAGTTGTAGATATAGCAGAGTCTGTTGGTAAAACTGAAGGTAATTCACGCAAGTTTGACGTTGATACTGTTATAAGCTCATACAAAGTTAAAAACGAAGCAACACAGTCAATGGATACTATCTATTCGTATGTTATGTCAGCGGGTGCTGCTGAATTAACTGTTGAGTTAACTTATGACAAAGACACTCATACATGTTCATTTTTAAAATCGTCTTTGGCTCGTGATTAATATTTAAATAGTCTTAAAATACAAAAAAAAGCTCTGAATGTTCTTCAGAGCTTTTTTATTTTGATCAAACTTTTCTTAAAAAACTAATTAAAAATCTAAACCCAATAGAACTTTGATATAAGTACCACTTAAATCTAAATTTTTTGTAGTCGCATTCAAATTGTTTTTAGCGTTATCCCATTTAGCTGACATGTAACCAGCTTCTGCGCCAACAACTAATGGTAAAACGATTAAAGGTTTTACTTCTAATTCTAAACCTAATGAATAGGTTTTTACATCGCCATCACCGTAGTTAACAACATCAGCACCGTTATTTTTTACGATAAGGCTTGCATCATGGCTTAAGCCGTATGATCCGATTAAACCGAAATGAATGATTGTATCGATGAAACGGTAGTTGATTAACACAGCTGTTCTTTTTAATTCTGCATCACCTGCAATAGATCCACTTGTTGCATCTAGGCCTAAATTTTCATAACGAACACCGAAGCCAAAAGGAATAAGTGGAAGGCTAATGATCACATCGCCGCCCAATCCATATAAAGGGACCATTGAAGGTGTTTGCCCTGCGCAAGCTGTGCCCTCACAGGCTGCCTTCAAAGCGTCTTTAGATACTAAGCCGCCGTAAGTTAGGCGTGCAGTTACTAAAGCCCAAGAACTCATAGGTAACATTAAAATAATTAACAATAGTTTTTTCATTGATATCTCCTCGTGTTTTAAGACTTCATTAGTATTCCATTGTTTTATGTTACTGAGTATTGGACGAATGTCGTGTTTAAAACTC
Source organism: Bdellovibrio sp. (assembly GCA_043747495.1). Taxonomy (GTDB): domain Bacteria; phylum Bdellovibrionota; class Bdellovibrionia; order Bdellovibrionales; family Bdellovibrionaceae; genus Pseudobdellovibrio. Next base: position 38,838 of record JAYTPA010000109.1, on the reverse strand, counting down.
ATTTCAGATTTAGAGATATATAAAGAAAAAAAATCGGTTTGAAATAGGCCTATGGACTATCTACTTTTTGAAAACTATCAAAAAACGAATAAAACCCTATCTGACCAGATAGCTTTAATTTCACAGGCTAATTTGCAAGCCAAAGTCTATGTGAACTCGTATATGGCCGTTCATGATATTTGTTTTGGTTTAGTTCACTTTTTAGCACATAAACCTAAAATTTCAATTATCAGACAAGGTAGCAGTTTGCCAGATTCTTTGTTGCCCCATTTTTATCGATTACAAACGCCGATCAGTTTGAAAAAAGAGAACGAAACAAATTTACAGTTTTTAAATTCTTTTGATCATGAAATGAATTTCACATTATGGTCAGCAGAAAACGAAATCACTGGCGAAATTTTAATGTCAGCATCGTCTAGACAAGAAATTCATAAAACACTTTCAGCAAAAAGAATTTATTCGATTGAAATAAAAAGCTATTTTGATGAAAGTGATATTGAAACTTTGAAATTAAACCCCTATGCCATATTAGTGATTGCAGGCGGGTTGTTTCATTCAGGCTACAGCTTAGTGCTCACAACTGATAAATTAAAGACGCCGCCATTAGTTGGACACTTTCAAGAAATTAAAGCTGATCTTTGCCAGGGCCTTATAAAACCCTATTCTGTTAAAACCAGTGATTCATTTTTTGAAAAAAATAATCTTAATTACTTTTCTAAATTTGCATCAGGTTTGGGTCAGCTGAATGACCGAATAGTGATTTATTCAAAAACAGTTTCGGGATCAGCTTTGAAAAGTATTTTAAATTTAAATGATCAAGAGGCTTTCGCCGCCAGTGATTTACCGTCTTGGGTAATAGAACAGTTTGCTAACTGGTGGCCTGAAGCTAAGCAGAAAGATCTTTTACGTGGGTTGCTAGTTATTGCTCGTAAGGCCAATGTGAACGATTCATTTATTCAAAAGTTAGAGAAAAATCACGATCAATTGACCGAACAATCGGAATGGTCTATTTAAAGGTTAATGTCTGAATTACAAGATCGATTTATTATATTAAAAAAAATGAAATATGGTGAAGCTGATCTAATCATTCATGCCTTGTCATCGGCAGGCACAAAAAAATCATTTATTGCACGTGCTGCTCTTAAAAGTAAAAAAAGATTCGGTGGCGGGGTTCTTGAGCCTTCACATTTTGTAAAGTTGACTTACAAAGCTGGGAAGTCAGAGGACCAATTAAATGTTTTGAATGAAGCCCAGTTATTAGATGATTTTAAATCGATCCGTACAGATTATGACAAATTAGAATTTGCTTTGTTTTCACTAAACTGTGTTTATCATGTTTCGCAAGAAGGTGATTTTGATTCTCATTTTTTATTTAATCTATTAGGCCATACATTGAAAAATTTAGGTGAAGTCAAAAATCTTGATCGCTATAAATTACACTTTTGTTTGAAGCTTTTATTTCAGCAAGGGGTGATTACAGTTGATGATTGGATGGCCCCTTTTTTAAAAGTAAATATTTCTGAATCTCATTTATTAGATGAAATGCCCGAAGTCAGCGATAGCGTAGAAACCTATATGCATTCGCTTGAGTCACAAGTTCTACATTATATTAAAAACGCTACCGTTTGATATTTGATTTCTTAGATAACGGATGATTGGCTTCAACTAATCTGGCTAATGAATCAATATTTAAATGCGTATATTTTTCTGTAGCTTGTAAGCTTTCATGGCCTAGTAATGACTGCAGCGTTCGCAAGTTCGCACCGCTGGCTAACATGTGTGTAGCGTAACTGTGGCGTAGTGAATGGGGGTGCAGCGGAGACATCAATGAAGCACCTGCACCTGCTTGGCGAATAAGTTCGTAACCTTTGCGTGTCGACATGGCGTCTTGTCCAAATACGAATTCAGTTTTTTCTATATTTTTATATTGTATAAGTATATCGATACAAAATTGAGGAAGAGAAATATAACGTTCTTTATTTCCTTTTCCTAGAACAAGTATTTTTCGTGCATCTAAATCAATATTTTTCCATTTAAGATTGCAGGCTTCGCTAATACGAAGTCCTCCGCCATAAAGTAAAACAAATAAAACGTACTGTGCTAACGTAGATTGGTTTTTTTGGCTAGCATCAGATAGATATTTAATAACAGAAATAACTTCGTCGACTGAAATAAAATGTGGTATTTTCTTGGGAACTTTTGGACATATCAATTGATCGGCGTAGTTTTTATCAATGATTTTTTCGTCATACATCCAATTGAAAAAGCTTTTTAAAGTGGCAATTTTTCGATTACGACTGGCTAAAGACAGATGTCCCCATTGGCTTAAGGACTCGCGGCACATCAGCCAAAGTTCTTGGCTTGAGCTAAACCGCAAATGCTTAAAGTCAGATATTTGGATTACATTGCTAGTCAATTTTTTGTTTACTGAGGCTGTCATTTTAAAGGCTTGTGATAGATCTAGGCGGTAGGCCCGCAAAGTGTGCTCGGAACAGGATTTAATATTCTGTTGAAATTTCAAGAACTTATCTATTTGTTGGGTCAATGAATGGGTCATATATACCATTGTATATGTATTAAACATTATAGGGGGGTCCTAAAATTATTATAATGCAATGCAATATTTTTCTTGCATTTTCTACACGACCTTGGTTATATTACTCAAACAACGCGGCGTATCAAAATGAGATCAAGATCTCCGACGCTGTAATTTGATTAAAAATTAAACAAACCTAAGGTGGTACGTATGTCTTCAGACTCTCAAGCAACAACTGTTCTTCCAAGTTCTATTTCTCAACCGCAAATGAACTGGGGTCAAACTCAACAACCGATGCAAAAAGCCGTAGATACTAAAACGATCATCTACAAATCAGATATTATGGCTCAGTTGATGAAAATGATCGAAAGAGTTTCTCCTTCGCAAGCTAACATTTTAATTCTTGGTGAATCAGGAACTGGTAAAGAATTAATCGCCCGTGCAGTTCATGAAAAATCAAATCGTAAAAATAAACCTTTTGTGGCTATTAACTGTGGTGCTTTACGTGAAACGTTACTTGAATCAGAATTATTCGGGCATGAAAAAGGATCATTCACAGGGGCATATAATAAAAAAATTGGTTTAGCCGAAGCCGCTAACGGTGGGACTTTATTCCTAGATGAAATCGGGGAATTGCCTTTGTCTATCCAATCTAAACTTTTACGTTTTATCCAAGAAGGTGAAATGTTCCGTGTTGGTGGTAAAGAGTCAATCAAAGTTGATATTCGTTTAGTGTGCGCAACAAATCGTGAATTAGATCAAGAAGTCACACGTGGAAATTTCCGTGAAGACTTATTTTACCGTATTAATACAATCGTAATCAGCGCTCCTCCATTAAGACGCCGCAAAGAAGATATTCCAGTTCTTATCCAGCATTTTCTTTCACAAGGTCACACCTATTTAAATCGTGGTAAAACGATTGATGAAGAAGCTTTAAAAGTATTAGTTAAATACGAATGGCCAGGAAATATTCGTGAATTACAAAACATCTGCGAACGTTTACAGATTTTATCTGAAGGTCACATGGTTATGGTTAATGATCTTCCAGATACAGTTCGTAACCCAGAGAAAAAAGATGAAGGTTCGGATTTCGATCCTGCTACGCCATTATACGAACTTGAAAAGAAATATATTATTAAAGCCTTAGCACATTATGGTGGAAACAAAACGCAAGCAGCACAAGGTTTAGGTATTACAATTAAAACTTTATACAACAAACTTCATGAATACGGTGAATTTGAAAAGTATGCAGTTCACACAAAACCAGTTAAAGAAGACGTTTAATTTTAAAGAATACAGCACGTTGGTTCAAGCGGTACGTTAGCAGAAAAATAAGCAAACACAAATAATGGACGTCGGTGGATTGTGTTTGTTTAATATTTTACCAAAAAACTGTATTTAGGATATTATTTCAGGAGATTTTTATGAAAAACATTATTTTATCTTGTGTAGCAGTGTTAGCTATCAGTTTATTTTCTACAGTTGTTTTTGCGGTGACAGCGAATCAAGCTATTGCTATCGCAAATAACCATCTTGCAGCTCAAGGTTTTAGTACAGGCGAAAAAATTAGCCTTAAACAAGAAACTGAAAATAGCTATGTTGTTATTAAAGAATACGTATCTTATATGTCATATGCTAATCAAACGGGTGTTGTTCAGTTTGAAACAGAACATCCATGTCACGCAGTTGTTGCTGTCGATAAAAAATCCGGACAAGTTATTACAAAAATCCAGGATCGTGCTATTCAAGTCGGTTTAAACTACGCGGATACATTTCCGTTAATTTCTAAAAAAATATATTTGGTATGTGCGGATTAATTTTAGCTGATTAGTTAAGAAAATAAAAAAAGGAGAGTTTTCACTCTCCTTTTTTATTATTTATAAAGAAAAATCTAAAATCTAGATGTAACCTTCGTCATCATCTTCTTCTTCCTCTTCGACTTTTTTAAATTTGTCAGCAGCATCTTCTTCCATGTCTTCTTCCATATCTTCTTCAGCTGTCTCATCTTCTAAAGTTTCGAATTCAGCAGCGTCTTCTTCGTAACCATCAGCATCTTCTAAAGCGTCTTCGCCATCAACTTCAATAACTGCGTCTAACTCAAATTCACCGTCAATATCATCAAAAGATGATTGAACCGGTACTGCAGCAGCAGCGGCGATTAATTTTTTAACGTCTTTTTTAGATGGTTTCGCTTTTTTTGCCGCGGGCTTTTTAGCAACTACTTTTTTTACAGTTTTGGCTTTTTTAGGAGCAGCTTTTTTCGTAACTTTTTTTGCCGTAATTTTTTTAGCGACTACTTTTTTTGCGGGCTTAGATTTTTTAGCAGCCTTCTTAGCAGGTTTTGCTTTTGTAGCAGATTTTTTTACTGCTTTCTTAGCAGGTTTTTTTATACCTTTTTTCGCTGTTTTTTTAGCGGTCTTTTTTGCCATATAACTGTCTCCTGTTAATTATTGAGTTTTAATTAAAATTGAATACTGACATAGATTATAGACTAAAAAATGACTGTGCAAGAGTTGGATGTCACTCTCGCACATGGTCTAAAAAGATTTTTTGTAATAGGGGATCTAGACTACAGTTCTTTAAGTTTTAGTTAAGACCAAAGTGGTCTTCTAAAATGCGCGCAACGCTATTTGGAACGCCAGTTGATATAAACAGTCCAGGCGGGAAACCGTTTTTCCCATTCACGTAAGTCAAATATCCAAAAGTTTTCGTTTTATCTCTGTTTTTAAGAGGGACTGTGATGTTGATCGGCAAGGGTAATGCTGCGCTATTAGGCAGTGACACTAGAAGTCCTAAAGCATTTATACCAATGTAAAGATTGATCTGCGTGTTGTTATTCTGTGGAAAACTTAAAGCTAAACTCGGTAATTCGCCTTGACCAGCTGGCATAGCAGGTAATGGATCACCATTTGGCAATCGTGACGGTGCTATAAATGAAGTCCCTTTAAGTACATATTTTACCGGAACTCTGACAGCTACTTTGACTTTACCAGTAGCATCAAAAACAGGGCTAAATGTGATATCAGGGTATTTTGAAAAACTACCTGATGGAGTAAAAACTAAACCAGATGGCATCGGAACCATTATAATGAATTCACCACGAACTTTATCTATATCAAATCCAAGGGCTCCGTTAAGTCCGCTTAGCTTATTACTTGAATCATCGACGTAACTTTTCATGTCAACTTGATCGATTGATGGTGCTGTTGGTTGGTCAGTAGATTGGCCACCTTGTAATCCACCACTAGCTAGTGAAGCTACGTCGGTTGACAGTTTGTTATCAGCGCAAGAAGACAGAAGAGTTACTATCAATAGTGTCTGTAGGATAAATTTTTTGTTTTTCATAAGCACCTCTGTGTTAGTTATCTTTTCGGACAAAGGTCTGGTGAACTTAATATGAATAACATAGACAAAAAAAAGGGCTGATTGTGAATCAGCCCTTTTTGCGTCGAAATCTTTGACAATTTTTTTTAATTAACTAGTCAATCCATTAACCAATCAATTTTAGTGCAAGCTGTGTCGACTGATTAGCTTGTGCTAAAGTCGCGGTCCCTGCTTGTAGTAAAACTTGGTTACGTGTCATTTCTGAAGTCGCTTGAGCTACGTCAGTGTCACGGATACGTGAATTGGCAGCAGCTAAATTCTCTTCAGTGATTGCTAATGTATCCACTGTTGAAGTCATACGATTTTGTAAGGCACCAAGATTGGCTCTCATGCTGTTCACACTTTGTTGAGCTAATTCAATTGTTTCGATCGATCCTCTTGCGCCATTACGAGTTGAATAATCAATGTCTTGAATTCCTAAAGAATCAGCTGTTGAAACATTCTTTGATGCATCAAAAGTGATTTTATCATTCTCAGTTGCGAAGATACCAATTTGGAAATCAAAAGTCGGTGAAGAACCATCTAATAAATTAGTTGAATTCCAACGTGTTGATTTTGCGATACGATTAACTTCATCTTTTAATTGTGAAATTTCTGTTTGGACTAATGCTCTTTCGTTATCACCTATAGTATCAGATGAAGCTTGGATTCCTAACTCTCTCATACGAATAAGAATGTTTGAAACCTCACCTAGTCCACCTTCTGCCGTTTGCACTAATGAGATACCATCGTTTGCATTACGTCTTGCTTGAATTGCTGATCTAATTTGACCGCGCATTGTTTCGGAAATCGCTAACCCAGCGGCATCATCCGCAGCTTTGTTAATACGTGATCCACTCGCTAACTGAGCAGATGAACTTAGCATCATTCTTTGGCTGTTGGCTAAATTACGTTGTGTATTGATTGCAGCTACATTTGTTGATATTCTTAATCCCATTTTAAACTCCGTTTATAATTTTTTAATTTTTAGTTTTCATATAATTGACCTTCCGTGAAATTTTTTATGGATTGCATCCAAGCAGTCCGTTATTTGCATCTTTGTCACAACGACATTGATGCGATAAATTTAATCGTCCTTAAATTTTTAGTTCGTCCTTAACTCATCCGTGAATCCTCCTTTCAAAAGATTGAGAGCATCACAGAAATTTTTGTGACTGCTCTTAGAGACATCCAGTCTCATAGATTTGTTGTTACGTTATTTTTCGGTACAGCTGTGGGTTTCTTGACAGGACACAAGAATAGTTTTTAACAAATAAATATTTTTTGTTGAGTGGTTTTTCCCTCTGAAAGTATTGATTTCACAACTTCAGTCTTAGGACTTGACTGGCTCTCAAGCTAGTCTACGTGATGTTAGTCTGCCTCTATTTTTTCAAGATCAGTTTTTTGTCTGGTCAAGTCAGAGTCAAAATTTCAGATTGAATGTAAGACTGAAAATGAATAACTAGATTAATCTATTTCTAAGAAGCGACACAGGGCCACTTTGCCAGACATAGAGTAGGATTTTTCAATATTTCTTTTAAGATGGGGTTCTGTTTTAAAACCTAGTGTGCAGCTTTCGTCAGTGGCTTTGAAATGCGAACAGTCTTCACAGCAGATAGGTAAGTTGTATTGAAGGTAGTCTGAAGCCTTGATCGGGTCTTTTTTAATAGTTGGTCTTATTCGAGCTGGTGTTTTGGCCATGTTTATTTGTAAAGCCGATCATTGACATTTTCAAGGTATGACTCATGTTTAAGACTAGAGGTTTATATGGCCAGCGATTTTAACCGTGATATTCAAAAAATGACCCGAAAAAGCCAAGAAGCCATGCAGGCTGCCGCTAAACTTGCGGAACAGCACAAGAATTCAACGGTTGAGCCAGAACATCTATTGATTGAACTGATAGAGCAGCACGAAGGTGTAGTTCCAAGGGTTCTGCAGCAGTCTGGCTTTCAGCAGGCCAGTTTACTAGCCGGTCTTCGAAAGCTGATATTAGCTTTTCCTCAGCTATCAACAGCACAAAGTAATATTTATGCAAGCGCTAGACTGCAAAAATTATTTAGTCTAGCCAATAATGTAGCCGTTGGGATGGAAGACGAACTAATATCTACAGAACATTTTCTTTTAGGACTTTTTAAATCAGACGATGCATCAATTAAAAAATGGTTGCAGGAAAATAAAATCCAGCAAAAAACGATAGAAGCCACAATTCAAAAAATACGAGGCCATCAAAAAGTGACTAACGATAATCCAGAAAACCAATATGAAGTTTTAAATAAATACGCTAAAGATTTAACGGCATTGGCAGCAGAAGGTAAACTAGACCCTGTCATTGGTCGTGATGAAGAAATTCGTCGTGTGATTCAAGTGCTTTCACGCCGAACAAAAAATAATCCAGTCCTCATAGGTGAACCAGGTGTTGGTAAAACGGCTATTGCCGAAGGCTTGGCGATTCGAATCATTAAACGAGACGTTCCAGACAATATATTAGGTAAAAAATTAATGTCTTTAGATATGGGATCTTTAATCGCAGGCGCAAAGTACCGCGGCGAATTTGAAGACCGTTTAAAAGCTGTTATTAAAGAAGTCACCGCAAGTAGCGGTGAAATTATTTTATTTATTGATGAATTACACACCTTAGTCGGCGCAGGTAAAGGCGACGGCGCTATGGACGCAGGGCAATTATTAAAACCGGCATTATCGCGTGGTGAATTACGCTGTATAGGGGCAACAACTTTAGATGAATACAAACAGTACGTCGAAAAAGACGCAGCTTTAGAAAGACGTTTTCAAACTGTGATTGTTGACGAACCATCAATTGACGAAACAATTACGATTCTTCGTGGATTAAAAGAAAAATACGAAGTTCATCATGGTGTACAAATCACTGATGGGGCCTTGGTCGCCGCGGCTAAATTATCACACCGTTATATTACGAATCGGTTTTTACCCGATAAAGCTATTGATTTAATTGACGAAGCTGCAAGTAAATTAGGGATTGAAAACCGCAGTGTCCCTGAAGAAGTCGATGAAATCGAGAGAAAAATTTTAAGCCATAAAATTGAAATCGAAGCTTTAAAAAAAGAAACTGATAAACAATCATTAGAAAGAAAAGAAAAAATCAGTACTGAACTAGCTGAAATGACAGTTAAAGCCCAAGCCATTCGTGAAAAATGGAATTTCGAACGTGGCCAAATTGACCAGATTAAAAAAATTAAATCAGAAATCGAACACCTTCGAAATGATATTTCGATTGCCGAACGTGAAGCTCAATATGAAAAAGCAGCAAAATTAAAATATGGACAGTTGCCAGAACAAGAAAATAAATTAAAAAACTTAGAAGATATTTTAAAAAATAAATCAGGTTCTATTTTAAAAGAAAAAGTCGACGCAGAAGACATTGCCTATATCGTTTCTAAATGGACGCATATTCCTGTCAGTAAAATGTTAGAAAGTGAATCACAGAAATTACTACACATGGAAAAATCACTTCAGCAAAAAGTGATTGGCCAAAATAAAGCTTTAGAAGTTATTTCAGATGCGATTCGTAGATCACGAGCTGAAATCGGTGATCCGAACCGTCCAATTGGTGCTTTTATTTTCGTGGGTCCAACAGGCGTTGGTAAAACAGAAACTGTTAAGGCCTTAGCAGAATTTTTATTTGATGATCCGCAGTCCGTGGTCAGAATTGATATGTCTGAATACATGGAGAAACATTCAGTCGCAAGATTAATTGGCGCGCCTCCTGGGTATGTGGGTTACGAAGAAGGTGGTCAGCTGACAGAAGTCGTCAGACGAAAACCCTATTCAGTTATTTTAATGGATGAAATTGAAAAAGCCCATCCAGATGTGTTTAATATTCTATTACAATTATTAGACGAAGGCCGTTTAACTGACGGACAAGGTCGTACAGTTGATTTTAAAAATTGTGTAATTGTGATGACATCTAATTTAGGAACAACAATTCAAGCAAAAAATGCAAACTCAATTCAGGAGGCATTAAAAGCTTTTTTTAGACCTGAATTTTTAAATCGCATTGATGATGTTGTTGAGTTTGCTTCTTTAGATCAAGCGAACATTTGTGAAATCGTTAAAATTCAATTGCAGCAAGTTGTGGCCAGACTTCAGCAAAAAAATATTCAAATTCATTTTTCAGACAATCTTATAAATTGGTTAGGTGAAAAGGGATTTGATCCTGTCTTCGGCGCAAGACCTTTAAAGCGTCTTATCCAGACAGAAGTCTTAAATCCTTTAGCAAAAAAAATGATTGCTGGTGAAATAAAATCTGATTCTGTGGTAAAATTAAACTATCAAAATAATCAAATCACTTTTGATAGCTAAGGACATATTATGCACAAACTAACAGTTTTACTTTTAATCAGTTTTATTGCCTTATCAGCACAGGCTCAAAGAAAAGTTTCACTCATCACAGGTGATATAGGTGGATCAACGGGAACTAATAATGGAAACACCTATCAAGAAGTTCACTTAGGTGTGAATTTAAATTTCACCGACTGGCTCACTTGGAGAAATTCAGGATTTCAGCGCACAGGCAGTAAAATTAAAGAAGTGACTGGTTTAGACTCATCATTACGTTTAGTTTTGAGAACGCAATTTCAAGGTGGTGGCGGAGCTAATTTCTTTTTAGGACCTGGTTATCGTTGGACAAGTATTTCAGAATACAATGCGGCCACTGCAGAAGCAGGTTTAGGTTTTAATGCTGGTGGTTTTGGTATGAGCGCCGGTGCAAAATATTTAAAATACGATAAACCCCGTGTAAATTCAGACGGTGAAGCCTTGAAAGACGAAGATGTGAATTATTTCGTCAGTATTTCAGGGAATACTAGTTTCGGTAAATAACAGACAACCTATTTCAAAAGTCCTGTAAAAAAACTGTTCACTTTTTTAAACTTATTTAAAAATCAGCTGGATAGTTTTTAAATTTATTAATAAACCCTCAAGACCCGACCAACGTCTACCGAACTAGATGTGTGTCTAGGTATTCTTGTAGTTGCCGAACTAGACCTTTTAAGGAGACTTATATGTCACAGTTTGGCAAAAAACAGATTATGAAAACAGTATCATGCGTTTTATTAGCCGGTTTATTAATGGGTAATGAAAAATGTGAACAACAAGCAGATACAGGCCGCAGACTAAAAAAGAATGTGAAAATTATCGGTGTTGAAGCTTCTAACTTTATGGATACTCCAGCATTCAGTTTCTCAGAAGTAGCCCAAACCCAATTGTCTGGTGTATTATTTCAGTCAAATCATTTTTATGAACGAAATGTTTATCCTCTTGCAGACAATGTAACTCCAATGCCTGGTATAGGTATGCAGAAAGTTTCCTCTCAAGATCAGCAATTAGCTCGTCAAATGAAAACATGGTTTCCATCTGCGAAATCACAAGATGTTTTATTTACTAAAGAGTCTTGGTGTTTAGTTACAAGACCACAACACTTAATCCATGGAAAAATTAATGCTCTAGAAGCGCATTCGGGCGGAGGAATTTCTTTCGGTTTTAATCAAACAACTGCAGTGCCAATTCCGATTTCTGGAAATTTAAAATTAGATAAAATGCGCATGGATTTAAGTTTTAAATCTTACAGTCCGTGGACAATGGCACAACAACAAGCCGTTAACGTTGAAGAATTTAAAAATGACTACAGCGGTGGTGTAGGTATTCCGTTAGGCCCTGTTAACATTGGTTTAAATTTTTACCGCGTAACTGGTATGGCAGAACTCACTTTAAAAGCATTAAAAAAATCAGTTCAAAGCTTGGCGCAAGCTTTATTAAATACGGGCCGACAAGAATGGCAGACTCGTGTTGTTGCCAACTATGACACTCAAGTTGTTCTTTTAGGTGGCGCTGAATTAGGTTTAAAAGCTGGCGATCAAATTAAAGTTGAAAACGAAGTTCACGATTGGATGGGTGAAGCTTGCGGTGATTCAAGTATACTTGTGGGTTCAGTATCTGTAACCAGAGATCCATGGATCGTTGAAGTAGTTGAGGCTGGTGATATGTATTCAGTCGCAAAAGTACTTAATCCCAAAGAAGACGAAACAATGGAAATTGGTGCTTTAGCGCGTGTTCATAAGCTTTATGAACCACCGGCTCCAGTAAAAAAGAAAAAATAGGTTTTAAGATTGCCAGCTGTCATTAGCCGCTGTGCGCTATAAATGTGAAATATAAGGGAGCCCACGACAGCTCCTTTTTTTTTTGTTAAACCAAGTCACTATGTTTTCAGGAATCGTCGAAGCGCAATCAAAAATCATTAAAACTGAAGAGCTTAACCAAGCTTTACGCATTCAAATTGAACGACCTGTTCATTTTGACGATCTTAAAATCGGCGACAGTATTTGTACAAACGGTGTTTGTCTAACGATTGAAAAATTTGATGAAAAAATAATTCAGTTTTGTTTGGCAGCTGAAACCTTGAAAGTTTTAGGTAGCCATTTTAACAACTGGAAAAAATATAAATTAAACCTTGAACGATCTTTGCGTTTTGGTGATCGTGTACACGGTCATTTAGTGACAGGACACGTCGATGCGACGGCTGAAATTAAAAAAACATTTCAACAAGGTGATAACTGGTTTCTAGAAATCCAGGTTCCTCAGTCGTTGCAAAATTATTTTTGGCAAAAAGGATCGGCTTGTATTAATGGAGTCAGTTTAACTGTGAATAATGTGTCAGATGACGGCATCATTCACTTATGCTTGATTCCTGAAACAGTTAAAGCGACTAATTTAGCTGAATACCAAGCCCATGAATTTATTTCTTTAGAGTGTGATTATCTAGCTAGATATATTGCCAACCAACACGAAAAGGCTAAGCCGTTATGAATACAACTAGTGAAATATTAGCAGATTTCAAACAGGGTCGTTTTGTGATTCTTGTCGATGACGAAGATCGTGAGAACGAAGGTGATCTTGTGATCGCTGCCGAATTTATTACTCCGGAAGCTGTTAATTTTATGGCGAAGGAAGCTCGCGGATTAATTTGTTTATCGCTGACATCTCAACAAATCGAAAAATTAAAAATTCCCATGATGCGATCTGAATTTCACAAATCAGGTTCAACTGAAACAGCGTTCACTATGAGCATCGAAGCAAGTCATGGTGTCACCACAGGTATTTCAGCTCAGGACCGCGCTCACACAATTAAAATCGCTTCAAATCCAAAAGCCTTACCAACTGACGTGATTTGCCCAGGGCATATTTTCCCGCTGAAAGCTAATAGCGCAGGCGTGTTAGGCCGGGCCGGTCACACCGAGGCCAGTATTGATTTAGCGATTTTGTGCGAATTGAATCCTGCCAGTGTCATTTGTGAAGTTATCAATGATGATGGCACGATGTCTAGATTAGATGATCTGAAAAAATTTTCACAAAAACACAATATCAAAATCGGAACAATTGCAGATCTCATTGACTACAGGAAAAAAAATGAAAAATAAGAAAAAAACAACTGCTGCTAAAAAATCAAAAACAAAAGTAAAATCTTCAGTAAAGAAAATCAAGATCGGTGTAGTAACTTCACGTTTTAACGAAGAAATTACTGCACCCCTTGAAAATGGCACGCTAGATTTCTTAGAATCATGTCCGGTCGAAATATTTTCTGTTCGCGTTCCAGGTGCCGTTGAAATCCCTTTAGCTGCGCAGGCTTTATTTGAATATCAGAATGTTGATGCTGTTATTGTTTTAGGGGCTGTCATTCGCGGAGAAACCACGCATTACGAAGAGGTCTGTCGTTCTGTTGAAAGAAATTGTTCTAGGCTGATGCTGGATTATAAAAAACCAGTGGCCTTCGGGGTTCTTACAACAGAGAATGAGGAACAAGCTAAAGACCGCGTCGGCGGACGTCATGGCCATAAGGGAATTGAAGCAGCGCGCGCTGCTCTAGAGATGGTTGGACTTCTGGCTGAAATAAAGAAAAAATAGGACATGCCAAGACACAAACAGAAAAATGTGAACGAACAGGAACAGCAAAAAAGAAAACGTGAGATTTTCTATATTTTTGCACTGTCGGTTTTGTTAGCTTTTTTAGTTGGTGTCGAAGTTTATGTTTTTCGCTCAGGTCAAACTTTACCAAGTCCTTACGTTATCTATTTTATCGGGCTAGTGAACTTCAATTTAGTTCTCGTTTTGTTTTTACTTTTTTTAATATTTAGAAATATCGTTAAAGTTTTTCTTGAACGACGGGGGAAAATATTTGGATCCTCACTCAAATCAAAATTGATTATCGCTTTTGCAACATTTTCTGTAATTCCGACATCACTGGTTTTGATTCTCTCAGTATTTTATCTCAATAGTAGTTTTGATAAGTGGTTTTCACAGCGGATGATCGGTATTTTGAAAAATGCCTCTGAAGTTATTGACTCATTTATCGCCAATGAAAAAATGAAAGGTTACGATTACGCCCAAGTCATCGCTGAGGCTGTTCAAAAAACGACTCAGCAAAAAAATAAAAACTCTTTAAAAAATATTGAAGATCAACTTAAAAAAATCAGGACTAATTACAAGCTAGATGTTGTTGAATATTATCCTGATCTTTTATCAGAACGTGTGATCGCGCAAGATTCAGCAGCTATTTCTTTTTTAGTGCCACGGGCCCATTTAGATTTTCTACAAAAAGGTTTTCTTCATCAAAGCAAATCAAGCTATGTTCAAATATTTTCTAATGCTCATTTATTAAGACTAATGGTTCCGATGAAGCAGGCCAGTGGTGGTGAAGGCTCAGTCAATGGTGTTATAATTGTCTCTAAAGTTTTAAATCTAGCACCAGGTGCAAAATTTGATGATATTGTTGGGGCTTACCAGGAATTCCAAACAAATAGTTTGATCGAAAATCCGTTAAAGTCGATGTACTTTATTATGCAGATTGTGATGTCTTTGGTTATTTTATTTGCTGCTGTTTGGTTCGGGTTTTATTTAGCAAAACAATTATCAGTTCCTTTGGTGCAATTAGGTCGGGCCACAAAACGTGTGGCTGGCGGGGATTATTCGCCGCTGGAAATTGAATCTGGTAGTCAAGAGATCAACAGTTTAATTCAAAATTTTAATCAAATGACGTCAAACTTATCTGCATCGGAATTAGAACTTCAAGAAACTCTGAAAAATTTAAATCAGTATACACATTATGTAGAAATTGTTTTAGCCAATGTCAGTGCCGGTGTTTTATCAGTGGACATGTCAGGCGTAATCACAACAATGAATCGTCGTGCAGGCGAATTATTGAACGTACAGCCAAGTAACTGCGTCAGTAAACCTATCAAGCAGTGTTTAACTTTAGAAAATTATAAATTATTTACTCAGTTTGTTAAAACCATGCAGGAAAGTAATTTAACAAGCTTACAAAAAGAAATAAGAATTGAAATCGATCAACAAGCCATTCCTTTATCGGTTCATGTTTCGATTCTAAAAGATGATAATCAAAAAGAAATCGGTCGCATCATGGTGTTTGATGATATGACACCAATTGTAAATGCTCAGCGGGCTGCTGCTTGGTCAGAAGTCGCCCGTCGTATTGCTCATGAAATTAAAAATCCTTTAACGCCAATTCGTTTGGCTGCTGAAAGAATTTCTAGAAAATACGGAGAACAAATACAAGATCAAGCGTTTAAAGACTCCATTCAAATGATCGTGTCTCAAGTCGATGATATGCGAAACTTAGTGAATGAATTTAGCCAGTTCGCGCGTATGCCACAACTTAAACCAGTGCAGGGAAAGCTGAACGAGGTTCTAAAATCAATTGTTGATGTGTACGTTCAAAACCATCCTGAAATAAAATTTGACCTTAACTATGACCAGGCATTTCCTGAATTTAAATTTGATTCATCTCAGTTAAAACGTGTTTTTGTTAATTTAATTGAGAATGCGATCCAAGCCATCCATGGTCAGGCCGAGCAGGCTATCATTGTGACTTCTGAATATAGCTCTCAACATAAAATTGCACGAATTTCAATCACGGATAACGGTCCTGGTATTCCTATCCGAGACCGTGTCAGAGTTTTTGAGCCTTATTTTTCGACGAAAGAAAAAGGCACAGGGCTTGGTTTACCTATCGTAAAAAGTATTATCGAAGACCACGGTGGCGTTATTCGCGCATTGGCTGCTGACACACCAACTCATACAGGCGCAAAATCTGCTCCCTTTTCAACAGGAACAAAAATGTACATAGAAATTCCAATGACAGTTGCCTAATATTTGTATTAGTTTCTATATTGGTTTCAGCGCTAAAAAAACGGAGTTTCGATCATGAATTCAACAAGTCTGCATAATGTGAAGTTAAAAACACGTATTTTAATTATCGATGATGAGGCTCCGATCCGCCAGGTTTTATCTGAAAGTTTAAAAGATGAAGGTTACGATGTTTTAACTGCGCAGGACGGTCCAACGGGTCTTATGGCTTTAAAACAGTTTCAGCCACACGTGTGCTTTCTAGATATCTGGATGCCAGGAATCGACGGATTAGATGTTTTAAAGCAAGCAGCACCGCTATTTCAAGATACAAATTTCATTATGATATCTGGTCATGGAACAATCGAAACAGCTGTTAAATCTACAAAAATGGGCGCATGGGATTTTATCGAAAAACCGTTGTCCTTAGACAAAGTCAATTTAGTCATTGAGCACGTTTTGCAATTTCGTTCGGAAAAAGAAGAAAAGCAGGCTTTATTAAATAAGCTTCGTAAAAGTATCGCTTTAGTTGGTGAATCGAAGTCTTTACAAAAAGTGCGTGAACAGATCACAGCAGCTGCAAAAATTCCGAATGTCTACATGATCACTGGTGAAACAGGATCAGGTCGCGAACTTGTAGCCCAAAACATTCATTACATGAGCACGCGCGCCAGCAGGCCTTTGCTTGAAATGAACTGTTCAACGCTGCCGCATGATCTCATTGAAATTGAATTATTCGGCATCGAAAAAGACGCTTTGCCAGGAATTACAAAAACAAGAAAAGGCAAAGTTGAACTGATCGAAGGCGGAACTTTAATTATCGAACAAATTGAAGAAATGCCTGAAGCTTTACAAATTAAACTAGCACAGTTTATGAAAACGGGACAGTTTTCCCGGGTCGGTGCTTCGGATAAACTGACATCAGAAGTTCGAGTCATCCTGACAGCTTCAGTGGCTTTAACTCAGCTGAAGTCCCAAAAAAATCTATCTCAGCATTTATTTGAAATTATCGGGCACAACGAAATTCACATCGAACCGTTAAGAAACCGCCCTGATGATATTCAATCATTAATTTTTCATTTCAGTGATCTTGTAGCCAAGCAAATGGCCTCATTTCGTAAAACCATATCAGAACAAGGTATTAAATTATTGTTGAAACATTCATGGCCAGGAAATATTCGCGAATTAAAAAACTTTATCGAGCGGGTTTACATATTAACACCGTCTGACTACGTGGATGTGCATGATTTAAAATTTGCTGGTCTTGTTGATAAAAAAGATGGCCCAGCATCCAGTCATTCTGAAATTTCAACATTCAGAGATGCTCGTGCTGAATTCGAAAAAGAATACATACTTAAAAAAATTCAGGAAAACGGCGGTAACATTTCTAAAACAGCTGAAGCCATTGGTTTAGAACGCAGTTATTTGCATCGTAAAATTAAAGCTTATGGTATCGAGGTCAATATATGAATCTAACAACAAGTTTAATCACGAGCTCTAAAGCTTTAAATTGGTCAAAGACCCATCTATTTACTTTAAAAGAAGCCCCATCTGATGCAGAAATTCCATCACATAAATTGATGATCCGCAGTGGCTTCATGAAAAAATTAGCGCCCGGTATTTATACGTACGGAAATTTAGGTTTACGTGCGATTCGTAAATTTGAAAATATAATTCGTGAAGAATTACACAAAGCCGGCGCTATTGAAATTTTGATGCCGATGGTTCATCCCCGCGAATTATGGGAAGAAACTAATCGTTGGTCTGAAATGGGAGCAGGGCTTCTTAAGTTTAAAAACAGAAACAATCACGATTTTTGTTTGGGCGCTACCCACGAAGAAGCTGTTGTTGATTATGTCAGACACGATTTAAAATCGTACCGTGATTTTCCAAGAAATATTTATCAAATTCAAACAAAATACCGTGATGAAATCAGACCTCGTTTTGGTCTAATGCGCGGCCGTGAATTCGTAATGAAAGATGCTTACAGTTTTGATGTGGATCAAGCGTCGGCTTTAAAAGCTTATGATGATATGTACAAAGCTTATCAAAGTATTTTTGATCGATTAAAATTGCAATACCGTATTGTTCAAGCTGATGCCGGCAACATTGGTGGCAGTCAAACCCATGAATTTCAACTATTAGCTGATGCGGGCGAGGATTCATTACTTGTCAGTGACACAACATCTTTTGCAGCAAATATTGAAGTTTGCCCAGCCATTGATTTTGAAATACCAGTGGCAAACAATAATGAATTATTACCAGCAGAAAAATTTGCAACACCAAATCAAAAAACGATTGATGATCTTTCTAAATTCACAGGTGTTGCCGCGAATAATCTAGTCAAAACACTTTATTTTTCGGCACAGGAAGACACTGCAGAAGGAGCAACTAAATTACGTACAGGTAAAACGCTGAATGAAAGACTAAAACCTTTTGCAGTTCTTTTACGCGGTAGTGATGAAGTTAACCCAATCAAAGTTAAAAATAGCTTAGGCATGACAAATCCTCCTTTGATGCTAACTGATGAAGAGGTTTTTCAAATCACAGGGGCTCATCCAGGGTCATGCGGTCCAGTGGGATTAGAAATTCCGATTTATGCAGATACGGGTGTCAAACATCTTAAGAATTTTATTGTGGGTGCGAATCAAGATGATTTTCATTTAAAAAATGTGAATTTTGAGCGAGATTTCAAAGTCACAAAATGGGCTGATATGCGTATGGCTAAAGCCGGCGATAAATGTCCTGATTCGAATGGCAGGCTTGTCGCATACCGCGGTATCGAAGTTGGTCATGTGTTTTATTTAGGTCAAAAATACGCTCAGAAAATGAACGGGCAGTATCTTGATAAAAATGGTCGTACACAGTTCTATGAAATGGGTTGTTATGGAATCGGTGTTACGCGAACTGTGCAAGCAGCTATCGAACAAAGCCATGATCAAGATGGAATAATTTGGCCTATGGAGATCGCTCCGTTTCATGTGCATATTTGTCACTTAGATATCAAAGATGCGAACTGTAATCAGTTTGTTCAAAAATTAGTTGAAGATTTAACGGCTAAAAATATTGAAGTTTTTGTCGATGATCGTGATGAACGCCCTGGGGTTAAATTTAAAGATGCAGATCTTTTAGGAATGCCTGTGCGTGTTGTTGTCGGTAAAAAAGGTTATGAAAGTGCAACATTAGAAGTTGTTGATCGTAAAACGAAAGAACAAATTAAAGTCGCACCTGATGATGTTTTAAAAACGGTAAAGAAAATGATTGAAAGACGTCAAGCGCAGTGAATATAAGTCTTAGAAACCCCATTATTTTGGCCTTAGATGTCGATGATCAAAAGACAGCTTTTGATCATCTCCAAAAACTAGGTCATTTAGTTGGTGCAGTAAAGCTTGGTCCAAGATTAGTTTACCGTTATGGCTCTGAATTTGTAAGCCAGTGCGCAAAAATCTGCCCTGTGTTTGTGGATAATAAATATTTTGATATTCCATCAACTATGGTAGCGGCAGTTCGAGCCAGCTTTGATTCTGGGGCCACTTTAGTAACTGTGCATGCGCTATCAGGATCTGAAGCTTTAAAACAATTATCAGATCTTGAAAAAAAATTAAATCAAATTAGACCTTTTAAAATTTTAGCTGTGACTGTTTTGACAAGCTGGGATGAAAAATCATTTCCACCATCATTTAAAACATTGCCAGTTCGAGATCACGTTGTTGCTTTGGCCAATTTAGTTGTTGAATCTGGTCTGAATGGAATTGTTTGTTCTGGTCATGAATTAACCCTATTAAAAGATAAAAATCTTTATAAAGTTGTACCAGGGATTCGATTTACTTCTAGTGTTGATTCAAATCATGATCAAAAACGGGTGATGAACCCAAAAGAGGCTTTAACTTCTGGTGCGCAGGCATTGGTTATTGGCCGAGCCTTGTTGGAATCAATAAATCCAGAAAAAGATATTCAAGATATTCTTAATTAAAAAAGTAGGTTTTATGAAAAAAAATAGCTTTAAAAATTTAGCAAATAAAAAATCATCTCATACAAAAAGTTTTTCAAAGCCTGCTGGTAAGCCTCAGCGCGGTTCGCCGGTTCGTCATGCGCAGCCACAAAATCATGCCCCTAGAAGTTCAGCTTCAAGTTCAATCTCAGGAATTCAAAAATCATGGCGACAAATTACCGGTTCACACGCTGTTAAAGAAGCATTAAAAATTCATGGTGAATCAATTAAGTTTGCTTTAATTCAAAAGGGCACTGTGGCCCATCCGGATGTTCAAGAAATTTTAAAATTATTAAAAGATCAAAATGTTCAATTTGAAGAGCGAGCAGAAAACGATTTATTTAAAATTTGTCCCTCGCACCAAGGTTTAGTTTTATTTTCTGATTTTAATCCGTCATTTGATTACACCACTGCAGGATGGGACGAGCAAAGTTTAGTTGTGGCCCTTGATGGTGTGGAAGATCCTCATAATTTAGGAGCCATCTTGCGAACAAGTTGGTTGATGAATGTGAAAGGTTTAATTATTCCTCAAGACCGCGCTGTGGGATTAACAGCAACAGTGCACAAAGTTGCCTGTGGCGGTGTGGAACATGTTCCTGTTGCAAGAATAAATAATTTTAGCGAACCATTTGAAAAATTAAAAGAAGCCGGCTTTTGGGTTTACGGATTATCACATAAAGCTAAAAAAACAATTTACGAAATCGATTATCCAGAGAAAGTGATTTGGGTTTTAGGCGCAGAAGATAAAGGTCTTCGTGTTCCTACGGAAAGAGTTTGTGATGAGCTAGTTTGTATTCCGCAGCTAAGTCCTGATGCCAGTTACAACGTTTCAGTAGCGACGGGTATGGCTTTGTCTGAAACTAAACGGCAGTGGATGAGTAAAGGTTTGTCTAAACGACCATCAAAAGGTCAGTAAACTATCAGTCCATCGTGAATTACGAGCCTTCGTGTTCACTATCTAAGCAAGGTCAAAGCATTTTCTGCTGCGAATAAAAAATGAGTTTGACCTGACTTCAACAATCCAGTAGAAATTTCAAGTTACTAAAATTTGTGGCTATTTATTTTTGTTAAATACTTACAATAAATAGCCTCTTTTTTTAGGCTATGCTGGCATAGCTCAATTGGTAGAGCAGCTGATTTGTAATCAGCAGGTTGCGGGTTCGAGTCCCATTGCCAGCTCCAAATTTTTGCGAGTTTTAAAGTGTTGTGGTCGGCCCTTTTTTTGCGACTGCACAGTATGGACAGGTGCCCGAGTGGCTAAAGGGGGCAGACTGTAAATCTGCTGGCTTCGGTCTTCGAAGGTTCGAATCCTTCCCTGTCCACCATTTTACAAGTCGCAAGAGTTTGGCGGGAGTAGCTCAATTGGCTAGAGTACCTGCCTTCCAAGCAGGGGGTTGCGAGTTCGAGACTCGTCTCCCGCTCCAAATTTTGAGGGTTCTATAGAAGCGGATTTTTATCTTAAAAATAAAATGAAGTGAAAATTGGCCCGTGTAGCTCAGTGGTAGAGCACACCCTTGGTAAGGGTGAGGTCGTCGGTTCGGCTCCGATCACGGGCTCCACGCTGGTTATGAAACAGAACGAGTACCTTTTATGGTACATAGTTTTGTGTTTAAAGATTTATGTTGTAAGTGTTTGCTAAAAAAATAACAATCATTCTCTGCAGGAGGAAATTATGTCTAAAGAGAAATTTAACCGTTCGAAACCGCATGTTAACATCGGTACTATTGGTCACGTCGATCATGGTAAAACAACACTAACTGCTGCTATCACGACTACTCTTGCTACACTGGGTAAAGCACAAGCTATGGCTTACGATCAAATCGATAAGTCACCAGAAGAGAAAGCGCGTGGTATCACTATTTCTACGACACACGTTGAGTACGAAACTGACAACCGTCACTACGCTCACGTTGATTGTCCAGGCCATGCCGATTACGTTAAAAACATGATCACTGGTGCCGCTCAAATGGATGGAGCAATTCTAGTTGTTTCTGCTGCTGACGGTCCTATGCCACAAACTCGTGAACATATCCTACTTGCTCGTCAAGTTGGTGTTCCAGCTCTAGTTGTATTTATGAATAAATGTGACATGGTTGATGACAAAGATTTACTTGAGCTTGTTGAGATGGAAATCCGTGAATTATTATCTAAATATGAATTCCCAGGTGACACAATTCCAATAGTTCAAGGTTCTGCGAAACTTGGTTTAGAAGGTAATACTTCTGAATTAGGTCGTCCATCGATCATGAAATTAATGGAAGCTTGTGATAAAAGCATTCCTGAACCAGTTCGCGCTATCGAAAAAACTTTCTTAATGCCAGTTGAGGACGTGTTCTCAATCTCTGGTCGTGGAACAGTTGTTACAGGACGTGTTGAGCGTGGTATCGTTAAAGTAAATGACGAGATCGAAATCATCGGTATCAGACCAACTCAAAAAACAACAGTTACTGGAATCGAAATGTTCCGTAAATTGTTAGATGAAGGTCGCGCTGGAGATAACTGCGGTGTTCTTTTACGTGGTACTAAAAAAGAAGAAGTTGAACGTGGTCAAGTTTTAGCTAAACCAGGTTCAGTTAAACCACATAAAAAATTCAAAGCAGAAGCTTACATCCTGACTAAGGAAGAGGGCGGACGTCATACTCCATTCTTTACTAATTACAGACCGCAATTTTACTTCAGAACAACGGATGTTACAGGTGTTGTAACTCTTAAAGCTGGTACTGAAATGGTTATGCCTGGTGATAAAGTTGAAATTAACGTTGAGTTAATCACACCTATCGCTATGGAACAGTCTCTACGTTTCGCTATCCGTGAGGGTGGTCGTACTGTAGGAGCTGGTGTTGTTGTTGAAATCGTAGAGTAAACGTCAAGTTTAACGATTAAGCACAATTTATAAGCACTATTAAAAAACTCAAAGGGGACAACTATTTAGTTGTCCCCTTTGTCGTTTTGGGGTTATATTTTGCGTCTTGTGCGTATATAAAACGTCTATAGGGTAGTAGCTCCAGCGGTAGAGCGAGCGACTCCAAATCGCTAGGTCGTGGGTTCGAATCCCTCCTGCCCTGCCAATATAGATTACGTTTTGTTTGCAGATTTTGTAATTTTATTTAGTTTGACGTGGTTATAAGTAAATAAAATTTGTTGAGTTAACATTAGGGGTATTTATGGATAAAACAAATTCAAAAATAATAACACTTTGCTTTGTTTCGCTTTCAGTTTTGATTGGTTTTTCGCTTTCAGTTTTATTGAAAGCATTGTCAGGTGCTTTTGGAATCATCGCAAAATTATCAGATAATGATTTATTTAAACATGGTCTGCCGGTCGCTGTCGCACTCAGTATATTTTTATATCTTCAGTTCAATAAAAACATTTTAACTTGGTCTGATGAAGTCATCGCTGA
The DNA here is from genome assembly GCA_043747495.1 of Bdellovibrio sp. GTDB lineage: Bacteria > Bdellovibrionota > Bdellovibrionia > Bdellovibrionales > Bdellovibrionaceae > Pseudobdellovibrio. Next base: position 15,375 of record JAYTPA010000109.1, on the reverse strand, counting down.
AGTTAAAAAAATTGTTTGGCCACCAGTTAAAGACACACGAGCAATGACTATCGTTGTGATAATCATGGTTTTTATTTCTTCAGTCATTATTAGTGTTTTTGATATTTTTTCAGGTTTCGTTTTAAATCAACTTATTAAGTAAGGGGCTGACAATTGGACAATCAATCAAACCAATCAAGCGCTGCAAAACCACAAGAAAAAAAGTGGTACATTATTAATGTTCAGTCAGGCTGTGAAAACACAGCTAAATCGGCTATCGAAGAACGAATCAAAAAAAATAAAATGGAAAATATGTTTGGTGAAATTCTGATTCCAGCTGAAAATGTTGTTGAATTAGTTAAGGGTCAAAAAACGACAAAATCTCGTAAGTTCTTTCCAGGTTATATTTTCGTTCAAATGATTTTAAGTGATCAGTCATGGCATTTAGTTAAAAACTCTTCAAAAGTATCTGGATTCGTTGGTGGTGCTAAAACAAAACCACCTGAAGTCCCAGAACACGAAGTTATGCGCGTGACTCAGCAAATGGCTGGTCTTGGTGAAAAACCAAAAGCTAAAGCGAATTATTCGATTGGTGACCAAGTCACTGTTGTCGATGGTCCGTTTAATAACTTCAACGGAACAGTTGAAGAAATTAATGAAGACAAAGCTAAAGTTAAAGTTCTTGTGTCGATCTTTGGTCGACCAACTCCTGTTGAGCTTGATTTTGTTCAAGTTGAAAAAGGAAGCTAGATTATTTTTTAAATTCAAATCTTCATTGGGAAGATTTGTGATTATTAACCCTTGCAAAGTGGGATCTTATGGCAAAAAAAGTTACAGGTATGATCAAATTGCAAATACCGGCAGGGAAAGCTAATCCAGCTCCTCCCGTTGGACCGGCGCTTGGACAACATGGGGTAAACATCATGGAATTTTGTAAACAGTTTAACGCGCGCACTCAGCCGCTAGGTGATAGTATAGTTCCTATCATCATTACTGTTTATCAAGATCGATCGTTTACTTTCATCACAAAGACGCCTCCGGTATCTTCATTGATCAAAAAAGCATTAAAACTAGAGTCTGGTTCAAAACAGCCTCAAAAAGATAAAGTTGGCAAAATTAAAGCTGACCAAATCAGAACAATCGCAACTACAAAGTTGCCTGATTTAAACTGTGTAAAAGTTGAATCAGCTATGTCTCAAGTCGCAGGTACAGCGAAGAGCATGGGCATAGAAGTACAGGAATAGGTAGGAAGTATGACAGGAAAAAAATACGCTGCCTCTTCAAAAAAAGTAGACAGCACAAAAAAATATTCATTCCAAGACGGAATTAACTTAATCACTGAAGTGGCTCCAGCTAAATTCGATGAATCAATCGACGTAGCAGTACGCTTAGGTATCGATCCAAAACAATCAGATCAACAGGTTCGTGGCGCAATTGCGTTGCCTAACGGTCTTGGTAAAAATGTACGCGTAGTTGTTTTTGCTAAAGGTCCGAAAGAAAATGAAGCAAAAGCTGCCGGTGCTGACTTTGTTGGAGCTGACGATCTAGTTGAAAAAATCAATGGTGGTTGGTTAGATTTCGATAAATGTATTGCGTCTCCGGACATGATGGCGACTGTATCAAAAGTTGCTAAAGTTCTTGGACCTCGTGGTTTAATGCCAAATCCTAAAGTCGGAACAGTCACAATGAATGTTGGCGAAGCTGTTAAGGCTGAGAAAAAAGGTAAATTAGATTTCCGCGTTGATAAAGCAGGTATTATTCATGCTTCTATCGGTCGTAAATCAATGGGACCGCAAAAGCTAAAAGAAAACTTCGATATTTTTATGGCTGCTGTTGTGAAAGCAAAACCAGCAACATCTAAAGGTATCTACTTACGTTCTATGTTTGTGTCTTCAACAATGGGTCCAAGTATCCGTTTAGATGCAAATGAAGCAATGGCAGGTTCTGAAGAATAGTTTTTTAATCCATGATAAGGATAGTCCTTGTCATGGTCATATAAATCGCGTCAGAGACAGTCGATGTTCAAATGTGAACTTAATTGCTTTTTTAAAAGTTTAAAAAAGCAGTCGACCGAGACGGGTAATCTCAAGGTTGTTATTCTAAAAAATAACGACCCTCAAGTAGATCAATCCGAAACTGATGCCTAAAGACAAACGAAAGGGGATTCTTAATGCTAAGAGCAGATAAAGAAACAGATATCAAATTGATCTCTGAAAAAATGTCGCAAGCTAAAGGAGCCTTCATCGTAGACTTTAAGGGCATGAAAGTGGAGCAAGTTACGTCTTTACGTAAGAAGCTACACGCTGCTGAGTCTGAGATGAAAGTCGTCCGTAATACATTAGCGAAGCGCGCGTTCAAAGGTCACCCGGTTGCAGAAAAAGCTTTAGCTGATCAATTAACTGGTACAAATGCGATCGTTTTTGCATTTAACGAAGTTATTGGTGTAGCAAAAACTTTAGCTGAATTCGGTAAAGACGTTGAAGCTCTTAAAATCAAATCAGGCATGATGGATGGCGAAGCTCTTGATCAAACCAAAATCAAGTTCCTAGCGACATTACCTGGTAAAGATCAATTACGTGCTCAATTATTAATGTTAATGAAAGAGCCAGGAGCAAGACTTGCTCGCGTGTTAAATACATACGCTACGAAAAACGACGCAACACCAGCTGCTGAAGAAGCTGCTGCTCCTCAAGCTTAATTGGCTTGAGCAAATAAATTTTTTTAAGGAGATTAAAATGGCAATGACAAATGATCAATTAGTAACAGAATTATCGGCGAAATCAGTATTAGAAATCGCTGAATTAGTAAAACAATTAGAAGAAAAATGGGGCGTTTCTGCAGCTGCTCCTGTGATGATGGCTGGTGCCGCTGCTGGTGCCGCTGTTGAAGAAAAAACAGCTTTTGACGTTATCTTAGTAGAAGCTGGTCCTAACAAAATCAACGTGATCAAAGAAGTTCGTGCGATCACTGGTTTAGGTTTAGCTGAAGCAAAAGGTTTAGTTGAAGCTGGCGGAAAAGCCGTTAAAGAAGGCGCAACTAAAGAAGATGCTGATAAAATGAAAAAACAATTAGAAGCAGCTGGCGCAAAAGTTACTATCAAGTAATTTCTGTTTTAGTTTGGAATCGGAAGAGGTTTTTAAGTCCTCTTCCGATTTTATATTTTAAGATTTAATTCAAATATTAGACCTTAGAATAAAGTCTGACCTCCTTGGGACGCAAAACTTAAAAAATTTCTTTTTTGTTTTAATATTTAATGTGGGCCTTGGATATTCCCCCCGAAGCGAATACCCGTAAGTTGTAATATAAGTTAATATTTACAACTTAGCTTTTTAACAAAGCTCATGGAGAAAAAAGACGATGGATAAAACTCCCGTTACGGCCTCTAATATAAGAATTAGAAAGTCATTCGCAAAAAATAAACAAATTATTGAAATTCCTAATTTGATCGAACTACAAAAAAAGTCTTATGAAGCTTTTTTGTTGAAAGATCTAGATGCTGACCGTCGTGGTATGGAAGGCTTAAACGGAGTATTTAAATCTGTTTTTCCTATTTCAGACTTTAACAACACGTCATCATTAGAATTTGTTAGCTATACACTAGAACCATCAAAATATGATGTAGATGAGTGTCGTCAAAGAGGCATGACTTATGCGGCTCCAGTGAAAGTCACTTTACGTTTAATCGTATTTGACGTTGATGAAGAAACTGAAGCTCGTTCTATCCGTGACGTTAAAGAACAAGAAGTTTACCTTGGTGAAATTCCTTTAATGACAGCAAATGGTTCTTTTATCATTAACGGAACTGAACGCGTTGTTGTTTCTCAGTTACATAGATCTCCGGGTGTGTTTTTTGATCACGATGGTGGTAAAAACAACGTTTCTGGTAAATTAATTTATTCAGCACGCGTAATTCCTTACCGTGGTTCTTGGTTAGATTTTGAATTCGATCAAAAAGACGTTATCCACGTACGTATCGATCGTCGTCGTAAATTCCCAGCAACGATTTTATTAAAAGCTTTAGGTATGAACACTGAGCAATTGCTTGAGTATTTCTATGACCTAGATGAAATTTTTGTAAAAGGTAAACAATTATTTAGAAAATTAGATATCGAAAGAATGTCTGGTCAACGTGCTATTGCTGACATCAATGAACCTAAAACAGGTGAATCGATTGTTAAAGCGGGTCGTCGTATCACACGTGCTATCGTTAAAAAAGTAAAAGACTTAGGAATCACTGAAATCGAAGTTCAGCCTCAGGATCTTGAAGGTAAAGTTTTAGCTAAACCATTAATCGATGAATCAACTGGTGAAATCATTGCAGACGCAAATGCTGAGCTATCAGTTTCATTAATCAAAAAAGCATTAGCGGCAGGAATCGAAAATTTCTACCTTATTTTCTTCGATGGTTTAACAGTAGGACCTTTCTTAAGAAATACATTATTAGTTGATAAAGTTGGAAACAAAGAAGAATCACTTCTTGAAATTTACAAACGTTTAAGACCAGGTGAGCCAGCAGTATTAGAAGCTGCTGAAGCTTACTTTAACCGTTTATTTTTTGATCCAGAAGCTTACGATTTATCAGAAGTTGGTCGTATTAAGATCAATCATAAATTTGGTATTTCAATGGAAGAATGCCCTCCAAGCTTCCGCGTATTAACTCATAAAGATGTTTTATCAACAGTTAAACATTTGATCGATCTTAAAAATGGACGTGGCGTTGTTGATGATATCGATCACTTAGGTAACAGACGTGTTCGTTCTGTGGGTGAGTTATTAGAAAATCAATATCGTATTGGTTTAGTTCGTATGGAAAGAGCCATCAAAGAAAGAATGTCATTACAAGACGTTGAAACAATGATGCCTCATGACCTTGTGAATGCAAAACCAGTTAACGCTGTTGTTAAAGAATTTTTCGGTTCTTCACAATTATCACAGTTCATGGATCAAACAAATCCGTTATCTGAAATTACACATAAACGCCGTTTATCAGCTCTTGGACCCGGCGGTTTAACAAGAGACCGCGCTGGTTTCGAAGTTCGTGACGTTCATGCGACACATTACGGTCGTATCTGTCCGATTGAAACTCCAGAGGGACCAAACATTGGTTTGATCGCTTCATTATCAACTTACGCTCGTATTAACAGCTATGGTTTCATTGAGACTCCTTATAAAAAAGTTGAAAATGGAAAAGTTTCATCTGAAATTCATTATTTATCGGCACTTGAGGAAAGTGGTCACTTTAAAGCACAAGCTCCTATTGATGAAAAATACAATAAAGAGTTAGCGCCTGGTAATCACACTGTCCGCCGTGACGGTGAGTACGAATTAGTTGATCGTGAAAAAGTCACATTAATGGACGTTTCACCTTCGCAATTAGTTTCTATTGCCGCTTCATTAATTCCGTTCCTTGAGCATGATGATGCGAATCGCGCGCTTATGGGATCGAACATGCAACGTCAAGCTGTTCCATTATTAAAATCAAGAGCTCCACTAGTTGGAACTGGCGTTGAGCGTTTAGTGGCTCGCGATTCAGGAACTTCAGTTGTGGCTAACAATGATGGTATCGTTGAAGAAGTTGATGCTTCTCGTATCGTTGTTCGTCGTTTAGCAAAAGGCGGAGAGCTTGGAGCCAACGTTGATATTTACAATTTAACTAAATATCAGAGAACAAATCAAAATACATGTTTCAATCAAAAACCAATTGTTAAAAAAGGCGATAAAGTTTTCAAAACTGACATTATTGCTGATGGACCATCAACTGAATTAGGTGAATTAGCGCTTGGACAAAATATCCGTGTCGCGTTCACTCCGTGGATGGGTTACAACTTCGAGGATTCTATTTTAATTTCTGAAAGATTATTACAAGATGATACATACACTTCAGTTCACATTGAAGAATTTGAATGTATTGCACGTGATACTAAATTAGGAAAAGAAGAGATCACACGTGATATCGCCAACGTCGGCGAAGAAGCTCTTAAAGATCTTGATAGCTCTGGTATTATTCGTATCGGTGCTGAAGTTCGTCCAGGTTTTATTTTAGTCGGTAAAGTGACACCTAAAGGTGAAACACAGTTATCTCCTGAAGAAAAACTTTTACGAGCGATCTTTGGTGAAAAAGCGGGTGATGTACGTGATACATCGTTACGTGTACCATCTGGTGTTTACGGAACAGTGATCGATGCCCAAGTTTATTCACGTGAAGGTTCTGATCGTGATGAACGTTTAGCTGTGATCATCGAAGAAAAACGTAAAAAACTAGAAAAAGATTTAGCGATCGAACAAAACGTTATCAAAAATAATGCGATTGAAAAATTACGTGAAATCGTTGTTGGTAAAAAGACAACGGGTTTATTATTAAATGAAGATGGAACTCAAAAATTATTAAATAAAGGTCAAGACATCACAAATGCAGACCTTGAAACAATTCCATTTGAATTATTAAGCTACATCCCACTTGAGCAAGAATTAGAATACCAAGTGAACAAAATCATTGATGGAGCTCGTAATCAATTAGACGCTGTTAAATTAGTATTTAATGAAAAAATTGATCGTCTTAAAAAAGGTGATGAATTACCTCCTGGAGTTATCAAAATGGTTAAAGTTTACGTCGCTATTAAGCGTAAACTTCAAGTCGGTGATAAATTTGCCGGCCGCCATGGTAATAAAGGTGTGGTTTCAAAAGTTCTTCCAATGGAAGATATGCCTTACTTAGCAGATGGATCTCCGGTTGATATGGTTCTTAACCCGCTGGGCGTTCCATCTCGTATGAATATCGGACAAATTCTAGAAGTTCATTTAGGCTGGGCAGCTCATAACTTGGGTAAACAAATTGGTGAACATTTAGAAAATTATAATGCAGAACTTTTAAAATCTAAAATGAAAGAGATTTTTGAAGATTCTGAAATTGCTTCAAAAGTTGAAAAAGCTGATGAAGAATCGATCCGCAAAATGGCGAATGCATTGAAAGAAGGAATTCACGTTGGAACTCCTGTATTCGATGGAGCTAGCGAGCAAGATGTTCGTAACTTACTGAAAAAAGCACAGTTAGCGTCAACGCAATCTGTTCTATTTGATGGACGTTCGGGCGAACCATTTGCGAATCAAGTAACAGTGGGAATTATGTACATGTTGAAACTTCATCACTTAGTTGAAGAAAAGATCCATGCGCGTTCAATTGGACCTTATTCATTAGTTTCTCAGCAGCCTCTGGGTGGTAAAGCACAATTCGGTGGTCAGCGTTTAGGGGAAATGGAAGTTTGGGCGATTGAAGCTTACGGCGCGGCTTATTCATTACAAGAATTCTTAACTGTTAAGTCTGATGACGTAGCAGGAAGAACAAGAATGTATGAAAGCATCGTACGTGGTGAAAATATTCTTGAACCAGGATTACCAGAATCATTCAACGTATTAATAAAAGAGCTTCAATCGTTAGCTCTGAATATTGAGTTAGTTGAGTCAGATATTTTAACTGATAAAGATGATTTAAATAATGATCCTGAGGCTTTAGAAAACATAACACCAATGGTTCAACACTAATAACGGCGGCCGATAGTTTTCGGCTACGCCAAAAAAAGTAGGAGTTTATAATGAGAGATTTATTAAATTTTTTCGACAAACCAAAAGATCCACTTTCGTTTGATGCTGTTCGTATTTCTTTAGCTTCGCCTGAAATGATCCGTGAATGGTCATTCGGTGAAGTTAAAAAACCAGAAACGATTAATTACAGAACTTTTAAACCTGAACGTGATGGTTTATTCTGCGCTAAAATTTTCGGTCCAATTAAAGATTACGAATGTCTTTGTGGTAAATACAAAAGAATGAAATATCGCGGTGTTATCTGTGAAAAGTGCGGCGTTGAAGTCACACAAACTAAAGTTCGTCGTGAACGTTTAGGTCACATCGAATTAGCAACACCAGTAGCGCATATTTGGTTTTTACGTTCATTACCTTCTCGTATCGGTAACTTACTAAACTTGTCTTTAAAAGACGTTGAAAAAGTTCTTTACTGTGAGTCATATATCGTGATCGATCCAATGGAGACAACTTTAGAAGAAGGCGCAGTTCTTAATGAAGATGCATACAATGCAGCTTTAAATGAATTCGGTCCAAATTTTAAAGCCGGCATGGGCGGCGAAGCTGTTCGTGAAATGTTACGTAAAATCGATCCTGAATATTTATCACGTAAGTTAAGAATTGAACTTAAAGATACAAAATCAGAAGCCGGTATTAAAAAAATAACTAAACGTTTAAAAGTTGTCGAAGCTTTCAAAGGCTCTTCAAATAAATGTGAATGGATGATGTTAGAAGCTCTTCCTGTGTTACCACCGGATTTACGTCCGTTAGTGCCTCTTGATGGTGGTCGTTTTGCAACATCTGATCTGAATGATTTATACCGACGTGTTATTAACAGAAATAACCGTTTGAAACGTCTTCAAGAATTAAACGCACCTGATATTATCATCCGCAATGAAAAACGTATGTTACAAGAAGCAGTTGATGCTTTGCTTGATAACGGTCGTCGTGGAAAAACTTTTACAGGTCCAAATAAACGTCCGTTAAAATCATTAAGTGATATGCTTAAAGGTAAACAAGGTCGTTTCCGTCAAAATTTATTAGGTAAACGTGTGGATTACTCGGGTCGTTCGGTTATTACTGTCGGACCAACTTTGAAATTACACCAATGTGGTCTACCTAAAAAAATGGCGTTAGAATTATTTAAACCATTTGTTTACAACAAACTTGAAGAAAAAGGACTGGCTACAACAATCAAGCAAGCTAAACGTTTAGTTGATCAAGAAACAGTTGAAGTTTGGGATATCCTTGCTGAAGTTGTTAAAGAGCATCCGGTTTTATTAAATCGTGCGCCAACTCTTCATAGATTAGGTATTCAAGCATTTGAACCTGTTCTTCATGAAGGTAAAGCGATTCAATTACATCCGTTAGTGTGTACTGCATTCAATGCCGATTTCGATGGAGATCAAATGGCAGTTCACGTTCCACTTTCAGTGGAAGCGCAAGTTGAAGCGCGTGTATTGATGATGTCGACAAATAATATTTTATCTCCTGCCAATGGTAAACCAATTATCAATCCATCACAGGACGTTGTCTTGGGATTGTATTGGATGACTCGTGTTCGTCCGGGCGCTAAAGGAACTGGAAAAGTTTTTGCTTCAGTTCAAGAAGCTTTGTACGCGTACGAAACTGGTATTGTTGATATTCAATCAGCTTGTAAAGTTAAAATTAAAGGTAAAGTTGAAGAAACTTCAGTTGGACGCGCGATCTTATCAGATGTTGTTCCAAAAGAAGTTCCATTTACAACAATCAATACAGCGATGAGCAAAAAATCAATCGCGAGCTTGATCGATACAACTTTCCGTCTTGCTGGTGCTAAAGCCACTTGTATTTTAGCGGATCAAATTATGCAGTTAGGTTTCAAATACTCAACTGTGGCGGGTCTTTCAATTTCTGTTGATGACATGATTATTCCTGAATCAAAAGCTGCTATGTTAGCTGAAGCGGAAACGCAAGTTCAAGAAATCCAAGGTCAATACGATGAAGGTCTTATCACAGACGGTGAGCGCTACAATAAAGTTGTGGATATTTGGGCTCAAACTTCAGATAAAGTTGCTAAAGAGATGATGGGTCAAATTGAAAAACAAAAATTTATCGTTGATGGTAAAGAAATCATCGGCCCTTCATTTAATCCGATTTACGTCATGGCCGATTCAGGAGCCCGGGGCTCTTTCAATCAGTTACGTCAATTAGGTGCAATGCGTGGTCTTATGGCTAAGCCATCTGGCGAAATCATCGAGACTCCGATCACTGCGAATTTCCGTGAAGGTTTAACAGTTCTTCAGTATTTCATTTCAACACATGGTGCGCGTAAAGGTCTTGCCGATACAGCACTTAAAACAGCAAATTCTGGTTACTTAACACGTCGTTTAGTTGACGTTGCACAAGATGTTGTTGTTTCTGAAATTGATTGCGGAGTCACTGAAGGTCTTGAAATCACGCCGGTGTATGAAGCGGGTGAAATCATTCATGGTATTGGCGATCGTATTTTGGGTCGTACATCAATTTTTGATGTCGTTGATCCAACTAACAATGCTGTTCTAGTTAAAGCCAATCATGAAATCGATGAAAATGCTGTTAAAAAAATTGAAGAAGTCGGTATTGAAAAAGTTCAAATCCGTTCAGCTTTAATTTGCGTGGCTCGTCGTGGTGTTTGTGTGAAATGTTATGGCCGTGATTTAGCACGTGGTGCGACTGTGAACTTAGGTGAAACAGTCGGTATTATTGCTGCGCAATCAATCGGTGAACCAGGTACTCAGTTAACAATGAGAACATTCCATTTGGGTGGAGCCGCTTCTCGTTCTGTTGAGCAATCTGTTCATACAACTCGTTATGATGGAACATTAAAATTATTAAACGTTCAAAGCGTGACGAACAAACAAGGCAAATTAACTGTATTAAACAGAAATGGTGCTGCGTTGATCGTTGATGAAACTGGTCGTGAAAGAGAAAATTTCAAATTAGTTTACGGAGCAATCTTGAACTTCAAAGACGGTGCTAAAGTTTCTAAAGGAAACGCTGTTGTTGAATGGGATCCGTATTCAAACCCAATTATCTCTGAAGTTTCTGCAAAAGTTCAATTCCAAGATATCGTTGAAGGTAAAACAATGACTGAACAAGTGGATCCAGTAACTGGATTTGCGACTAAAGTTATTACTGAATCTAAATCAGCAGATACTAAGCCAACTGTTTATATGGTTGATGCTCAAGGTAAGAATATAAACCTTCCAGGTCGTGATATTACGGCTAGGTACATGATTCCAGTTGGCGCACAATTACTTGTGACTGACGGGGCTGATGTGCACGCAGGGGAAGTCATTGCGAAACTTCACCGTGAAACATCGAAAACAAAAGATATCACGGGCGGTCTACCACGTGTTGCTGAGTTGTTTGAGGCACGTAAACCAAAAGACTCTGCGATTATCTCAGAAATCGATGGATTCGTAACTTTCGGTAAAGACGTTAAAGGTAAACAACGTGTTATCGTAACGCCAGAAATTGGTGAACAACGTGAATACTTAATTCCTAAAGGAAAACACGTTGCTGTTCGTGAGGGTGAATTTGTTCGTGCCGGTGAAGCCTTAGTTGACGGTCCTACAAATCCACATGATCTATTAGCGGTTCTTGGTCCTAAAGCGTTATCTGCGTACTTAGTGAATGAAGTTCAAGAGGTTTACCGATTACAAGGTGTGGGTATCAATGATAAACATATCGAAGTTATCGTTCGTCAGATGTTACGTAAAATTGAAATCGTTGATGGTGGAGACACTCGCTTCTTAGTTGGTGAACAGGCCGAAAGAACAACAATGGTTGAAGAAAACGATCGCGTCCTTAAAGAGGGCGGCCAAATATCAACATTTAAATCGTTGTTATTAGGTATTACGAAAGTTTCTTTAAGCACAGAAAGTTGGATTTCAGCGGCATCATTCCAAGAAACAACTAAAGTATTAACTGAAGCAGCTATAAATTCAAAAACTGACAATTTACGTGGCTTAAAAGAAAATATCATCATGGGTCGATTGATCCCTGCCGGTACAGGTCTTACAGCTTACAAAAAATGGAAAGTTGTTGTGGCTGAAGATGAAGATATGGATGCAGTTGCTTTGCCACTTAACGTGTAAGTTAATGTGTTAAAGCCTCTTAAATAGGCTTAAGACCGCAATTCTTAAGCCTAAAGTAAGTGTAATTTTTGCTAGAAATATAAAAACTCAACTTGACGGTAATTAATTCTGTCGTTAAGTTGACAAACTTGAAAGTTAACAGGAGTTCGAAGTGCCTACAATTAACCAGCTCATTAAAAAAGAGCGTGCAGTACAAAAAAATCAAACTAAATCTCCAGCTCTAGCTGGGTGTCCTCAAAGACGTGGTGTCTGTACTCGTGTTTACACAACTACACCTAAAAAACCTAACTCAGCTTTAAGAAAAGTTGCTAAAGTTAGATTGTCTAACGGATTTGAAGTGATCTCATACATTCCAGGTATCGGACATAATCTACAAGAACATAGCGTTGTTATGATTCGTGGTGGTCGTGTTAAAGATTTACCAGGTGTTAGATATCATATCGTTCGCGGAACTTTAGATTTACAAGGTGTTAACGGTCGTTTAAGAAGTCGCTCTAAATACGGCGCTAAAAAACCTAAAAAATAATTAAGATTTAAACAGAGGATAAAATGTCACGAAGAAGTCGTACGTATAAAAGAGAAATTATTCCAGATCCAGTTTTTAACGACATCGTTATTACTAAGTTCGTTAACAAAATCATGGTACGCGGCCAAAAAAGTACAGCACAAAAACTTTTTTACGGAGCCCTTGACGAATTAAACGGAAAAATTCAAGGCGAAGATTCACTTACAGTTTTCAAAAAAGCTTTAGAGAACGTCAAGCCATCTATCGAAGTGAGATCACGTCGTGTTGGTGGAGCGACTTACCAAGTTCCTGTGGATGTTAGACCTACTCGCCGAGTAGCTTTAGCTATGAGATGGTTAGTTGATTATTCTAGAAGCCGTGGCGAAAAAGATTTTTCAAAACGTTTAGCTGGTGAAATCTTAGATGCTTACAACAACCGTGGTAATGCAATTAAGAAAAAAGAAGACGTTCATAAAATGGCGGATTCTAATAAAGCTTTTGCTCATTACAACTGGTAATTTACAAATCAAATGTCAGCTCCAACAGTCAAAACAGAAGCTGATCTCAAGCATAATCGTAATATCGGCATCATGGCACACATTGATGCCGGTAAAACAACGACAACCGAACGAATTCTTTTCTACACAGGTAAAAATCATAAAATAGGCGAAGTTCATGATGGTGCAGCCACTATGGATTGGATGCCTCAGGAGCAAGAACGTGGAATAACGATCACGTCTGCGGCCACAACTACGTTTTGGAAAAATAATCGAATCAACATCATAGATACGCCGGGGCATGTGGACTTCACAATTGAAGTCGAACGTTCGCTGCGTGTTTTAGATGGTGCAATTGCAGTTTACGATGCTGTCAGTGGTGTCGAACCACAATCTGAAACAGTTTGGCGTCAAGCGAACAAATATAAAGTTCCTAGAATTTGTTTCGTCAACAAGATGGATCGTACTGGTGCAGATTTCGATTCCTGTGTGGAATCAATCAAAGAAAAACTAGAAGCTTTGCCAATTAAAGTTCAAATTCCCATTGGCTCAGAAGAAAACTTTTTAGGTGTTTGTGATTTGATCGAATCGAAAGCTTACACTTGGAAACAAAATCAACACGACTTTATTGAAATTGAAATTCCAAAAGAACTTAAAGAATTATTTGAAACAGAACGAAATCGCACGATCGAACAAATCTGTGAACTCGATGAATTACTTATTGATAAATATTTGAACGGTGAAGTTCCGTCTGTAGCAGAATTAAAAGCAGCGCTTCGAAAAGCTGTTCTTGAATTAAAAGTGTTCCCTGTATTTTGCGGGGCTGCTTTTAAAAATAAAGGTATTCAGCAATTGCTTGATGGTGTTATCGATTATTTGCCAAGCCCTTTGGATATTCCGATCACCTTCGGGATGAACCCTGTTAAAGATAATGTGACAGTAGAATGCAAAACTCGGTTTGACGAGCCTGCAGCAGCACTTGCTTTTAAATTAGCGAACGATCCTTTTGCCGGGTCGTTAACATATATCCGGGTTTATTCAGGACAAATTAAAGTCGGCGATCAGCTTTACAATCCACGAACAGAAAAAAAAGAGCGCGTACAAAAAATTGTAAAAATGCATGCGAATTCTCGTGAAGAAGTTGATCACATTAAAGCCGGTGATATTGGCGCTATTATAGGTTTAAAATTTACAACAACAGGTGACACGTTATGTGATTCATCACGCCAAGTTATTTTTGAATCGATTACTTTTCCTGAACCAGTTATTGCTGTTGTCGTTGAAGCTAAATCTTCTGCGGATCAAGAAAAAATGATGGAAGGTCTTCAGCGTTTAGAAAAAGAAGACCCTTCTTGCAGATTGCGTATCGATGCTGAGACGGGGCAAACGTTACTTTCAGGCATGGGCGAATTGCATTTGGATATTTTGATTGATCGATTACTGCGAGAACATAAAATTCAAGCTAATGTCGGTAAACCCCAAGTGGCTTACCGTGAAACCATTCAAACTGGATCATCAATTCATTATAAATTTGAAAGACTTCTTGCTGGTGATGAAAAATATGCTGAGATCGGTTTAAAAATTGAAGTTATTAATCCGGCTGAAGGTGTAAAAATTCAATCATTAGTTACGGCATCTAAAGAAGTACAGCCTAACTGGATTAAAGCTTGTGAACAGGGTTTGAAAGAAGCTGCTGAGGTCGGGCCTTTAGCGAGTTACGCAATGATTGGTTTAAAATTGTCGATCACATCTTTAAAGGGTGATCCTCAAAAAACTGATGAAATAGTTTGCAAAGCAGCTAGTTCTTTAGCTTTTAGAGATTTAATTAAACAAACTGGACATGTTTTACTTGAACCTATGTTTAAGTTAGAAATCAATTGTCCTGATGATTTTGTTGGCAATATCGTCAGCGATGTAAACTCAAGACGTGGTAAGATCCTCAATATGACCTCTAAGCCAAGTGGTGGCCAAATTGTGGCTGCTGAAGCCCCCTTGGCGACGTTATTCGGGTATGCGACAGACATCCGAAGTTTATCCCAAGGCCGTGCTTTCTTCAGTATGGAATTTTTGAATTATGCTCCAGTTCCTGCCAAAGTCAGAGCAGAAATCATGTCCCAGCTAGGTCGCTAGTCAGCCTGTTGATTGGCTCTAAATCAATCGATCTCTCGGTCATTAAACTTTTCTAAATTATCTATTGACTCCCTACATCCTTTATTAGATATTTTCGCTTCTGGTTTTATTTTGGTTACGGAAACCACCGCGATTTCGGGCGACAAGCTCTAGCGGAGAATGGTTTTGACGGGCAAATGGGGTATATATGCAAAGTCAAAAAATAAGAATTAGGCTTAAAGCCTTTGATCATAAATTACTTGATCAATCGACAAAAGAAATCGTAGACACAGCTCGCAGAACTGGCGCTAAAGTAGCAGGACCAATTCCTCTACCTACACGTATCAACAGATTCACAGTTTTAAGATCTCCGCACGTAGATAAAAAATCTCGTGAGCAGTTCGAAGTGCGAACACACAAAAGAATGTTAGATATCTTAGAACCAACTCAGCAAACAGTTGATCAGTTGATGAAACTAGATCTATCTGCTGGCGTTGACGTTGAAATTAAATTATCGGCTGAATAGGAAGGGGAGTACATGACTGAAACACAAGACACAAATGTAAGCCAATCTTCTGCCGGTTTAAAA
>JAYTPA010000108.1:0-3180 GCA_043747495.1 Bdellovibrio sp. | reverse complement strand
TCACAAAATCAATTAGCTCGTGGTCGCAGACTTGTTGAAGTTTTAAAACAAGGACAATATCAACCGGTTAAAGTTGAAGAACAAATCGCGATGATTTTTGCTGCGGGTAATGGCTATGTTGATACTATTCCTGAAACAGATGTTAAACGCTACGAAACAGAAATGGTGACTTTTGTTAAACAAAAATACCCGAATCTTTTAAAAGAAATTTCTGAGAAAAAAGCGATTGGCGATGACGCTAAAAAAGAATTAGTGAATGCGCTTAACGAATTCAAAGCAATTTTTCAGTCTACAACTAAGTAATTGGGGATAATGTGGCGAGTTTAAAAGACATACGCTTAAGAATTGATTCGACTAAAAATACTCAGCAAATCACGAAAGCGATGAAACTGGTATCTGCGGCGAAACTTCGTAAAGCGCAAAATAACATCACAAATATGCGTCCTTACGCTGTGACACTTAAAAAAGTGATAGCAAATATTGCTGTGACTCAAAAAGTATCGCATCCGTTAATGGCGCAAACGTCTGATGAAAATAAAAAACCAACTTCTGATAAAAAAGTTTTACTTGTGGTTTTAACATCTGATCGCGGTCTTTGCGGTGGGTTTAATACAAACATTATTAAATTCGCTGATAAATACCGATTAGAAAATACAGCTAAACTTAAAAAATTAGATTTCATTTTCATCGGTAAACGCGGTTTAGACTATTTCGCAAAAAGAGGTATTCCCTCTGTAGATACTTTTTTAAAACTAGACAAAGAAATCTCATTTGCTTTAGCTAAAAGCATCGCGGAAAAGCTAGTTAAGTTTTACTTAGATGGCCAATACGATGAAATTCAATTAATTTACAACGAATTTAAATCAGCCATTTCACAGGCGGTTGTTTGTGAAACTATTCTTCCCATCGAAGTTGAACAAACATCTTTTGATGCTGAAGGCAGCCAATTTTCTAAAGACATTATTTTTGATCCATCTCCGGAAGCTATCGTTGAAGAATTATTAAAAAAACATTTCAACTTACAAGTTTACAGAGCTATGTCTGAATCTGTTGCGTCTGAACACGGCGCACGTATGTCAGCTATGGAAAATGCGACGAATAACGCAAAGGATATGATTAATAAGCTAACGTTGAACTACAACAAGGCAAGACAAGAAAAAATCACAACTGAATTGATTGAAATCGTCAGTGGTGCAGAAGCTCTTAAAGGTTAATAATTTAAAATTGAGTATATTAAAAAATTACAGGGGTATAAAATGATTAAAGGTAAAGTAAAACAAGTAACAGGCCCAGTTGTCGACGTTGAATTTGACGGAGCAGAGCTTCCTCCAATCAATGGCGCACTTAAAGTAACAAATAAATTTATTTCTGATAAGCCATTCAATCTGGTTTTAGAAACAGCACAGCACTTAGGTGATAATGTTGTTAGAACAATTTCAATGGATTCAACTGAAGGTTTAGTTCGTGGAACCGAAGTTCAATACACAGGAAACATGATCACCGCACCAGTTGGCCGTGAAGTTTTAGGTCGTATTATTAACGTTGTCGGTGAACCGATCGATGAACAAGGTCCTGTAACAACAAAAGAGAGATGGCCTATCCACAGAGCCGCTCCAAAATTTGAAGACCAAGCTACTAAAGCAGAAATGCTAGTGACTGGTATTAAAGTTGTGGATTTATTAGCACCGTATGTAAAAGGTGGAAAAATTGGTTTATTCGGCGGCGCGGGCGTTGGTAAAACAGTTCTTATTCAAGAATTAATTCGTAATATCGCAACTGAACATGGTGGATTCTCGGTTTTCGCAGGCGTTGGCGAAAGAACTCGTGAAGGTAACGATTTATGGATGGAAATGAAAGAATCAGGAGTTATCGAAAAAACGGCTCTTGTGTTCGGTCAGATGAATGAACCGCCAGGAGCACGTGCGCGTGTTGCTTTAACTGGTTTAACGATCGCTGAATATTTCCGTGACGTTGAAAAACAAGACGTTCTTTTCTTCGTTGATAATATTTTCCGTTTTACTCAAGCGGGTGCAGAAGTTTCTGCGTTACTTGGTCGTATTCCATCAGCCGTTGGTTATCAACCAACCCTAGCGACCGAGATGGGCGTTATGCAAGAGCGTATCACGTCAACTAAATCGGGATCGATCACATCGGTTCAAGCAGTTTACGTTCCTGCGGATGATTACACGGATCCAGCTCCGGCAACAACGTTTGCTCACTTGGATGCGACAACAAATTTGGATCGTGATATCGCGGCACTTGGAATTTTCCCGGCGGTTCATCCGTTGACGTCAACGTCGCGGATTTTAGATCCGCAAGTTGTGGGCGAAGCTCATTACAAGTGTGCTCGTGACGTACAAATTTTATTGCAACGTTATAAAGAGTTACAAGATATCATCGCCATTTTAGGTATGGATGAATTATCTGAAGATGATAAATTGGTTGTAACACGCTCTCGAAAAATTCAGCGATTCTTGTCTCAGCCGTTTTTCGTGGCCGAGCAGTTCACTGGTTTAACGGGTAAGTATGTTGACATCAAGGACACCATTAAGGGTTTCCGAGAAATTCTTGATGGAAAGCATGACAGTTTACCTGAACAAGCTTTTTATTTAGTTGGAACAATTGAAGACGCTGTTGAAAAGGCAAAAAAGCTTCAGCAGGCTAATTAGACAATAAAGTAACAAAGCAGAAGGTGATCTTAATGCTAAAATTAAATTTGTTAACTCCAGAGCGAAAAGCAGTTTACGACCAAGAAGTTACTGAAGTTACTATTCCAGCGAATTCAGGCGAAATGACTATTTTGCCGGGGCACTCGCCGATGATTACTACTTTGGGTACAGGAATTTTGAAATATAAAGTTAAAGGTAATGAAAAAGTTCATAAGGCTATGATTAGCTGGGGCTATTCTGAAGTTACTCCTGAAGCAGTTAATGTTTTGGCTGAGTACATGCAAACACCCGAAGAAGTTGTTGTTGTGGAATCGCAAGCCGTTTTAGCAGCTACAGAAAAGAAACTGGTTTCAGAATTTTTAAATGATCAAGATTATGAATTAGCAATGCAAGATGCTGCGAAAGCACGTTCTGCAACCGAGCTAGTAAACCATTAGAATAAAAACATCGACACCGTTTCAAACAGACCAAGGTCCTAGCACCTTGGTCTTTTTTTTTGTAAATTAGAGAT
>JAYTPA010000107.1:0-21731 GCA_043747495.1 Bdellovibrio sp. | reverse complement strand
GAAATAATGCGTTTAGTGCCAGAATTTAGTGATCAAATGCAGCTTACAAAAATTTACGCTGCAGCCGATAATTCAGGCTACGACAATGTTGAAAATGCTGTGTTTGCGCAGGCGGCAATCGGCATAGGACAGTTTCTGCACGGGTCTGATCTTTTTAATTCAGCTATTTTAAAACCGGCTTTTGAAAAAGAAATTATTCCCACTGTTGAAAAACAAGCTAACGCTGACATGAGAAATTTACCGGCTTACTGGAAAGAAATTTCAGAAGTGCCTTCTTTAAATTTGCAAAATTTAATTGATTCAGACGAAATCTCTAAAAAAATTGGACAATTAAAAAAACAAATCGAAGCTCAAGGCCTAAAAGAAACCTCTAAAAAAATAGCTTTGAAACAACAACTTAGCGAATTGTATCTTCAGCAAATCAAAATCGAAGAAAAAAAAGCAAACGACTGGCTACCTATTGATACAAAAGTTATGATTGATAAAAATTCACGCGCCATGAATATGATTCGCGGAAATATCATGACTAATAACGATGCTAATTGTTCAAACACCACGCCCAAATTTAGCGATCGCAAAGATTCAGATTTTGATATCAGCACAAAACTTAACGCGAGTATTTTACAGCAGTACATGGATGCAATGGCTAAAAGTAAAAAATTAGATATGTGCCTTGGTGGAACAAATCCTAACACTTGCAAAGGTGGAACTAAAATTACTTTAGATAAGCCACCAAAGATTTCTTGTGATAATGGAAAAATTGCAATTGACATTGATGCAGAAATCAAAAAGAAATTATTTCGTTTATTGACCATCACACCGGATGCTGCTGCCAAATTAAAAATGACTGTTGAAAACTGTAATGGTGATCCGTGTATTCAAGTGACCGATGCTGATGGCAAATTTAAAAATGTATTTTTCAATGGTATTGATAGTTTATTTGGTGGCTTACTTCAGCGGGGCATAAGCTCTGCTGTAAATGTCGGCAGCAAAACTCCTTTGGCAATTCCTGATGTAAAGCTTAAAAAAACAACCACTGATAAAAACACTTGCGAAACCACAATGGATTGGATGATTCAGTCCCCGTTTCCGTCGAAAAATACCCCAGCAAAATAGTCCTCTAAATTAGCCTTAAAATAATTGGCCAATTAATCGTCTAACGTATTGTGTTAATCACTGATATAGCAGGGCAATTCATATACACCAATCTATGGCTAGGTCCCATACGGTTGACTTTGTAGTGAATCCCGCTAGGTCCGGAAGGAAGCAACGGTGTCTGCAAAGCTTCGCGATATGGGGTGCCTAGCTCTTATTGATGATATCATTCGAAATATAAAATCGAGGACACATTTTGTCGTACCAAGTTTTAGCCCGCAAATACCGACCACAATCTTTTGATCAAATGATCGGGCAAAATCATATTTCGCAAACTCTTTTAAATTCTTTAAAAAATAATCGTATTCCACATGCTTTACTTTTTACGGGTCTACGCGGAACCGGAAAAACGTCTTCAGCCAGAATTTTAGCAAAAACATTACGATGTACAAATCCTGAAAACTTTAGCCCGTGTCACAAATGTGATAGCTGTCTTGAAATAACTAAAGGCAGCGCTGTTGATGTGATCGAAATCGACGGTGCTTCTAACAACGGGGTTGATGCCATCAGAGATTTACGCGATAGCGTTATGTTTATGCCCACATCTGGAAAATATAAAATATTTATTATCGATGAAGTTCACATGCTTTCGACATCGGCATTTAATGCTTTACTAAAAACATTAGAAGAGCCACCAGCCCATGTGATTTTTATGATGGCCACAACTGAAGTTCATAAAATTCCACAAACGATATTATCACGCTGTCAGCGTTTTGATTTACGACGAATCCCACTGAAACAAATCACATCTCATTTGAAAAAAATCTGTGACTTAGAAAATATCAAAGCTGAAGAAAAAGCTTTATGGATGATTGCTAAACAAGGCGATGGATCAGCACGTGATAGTTTAAGTTTATTAGATCAAGTGATTAATTTTTCTTCTGGTCAGTTAACCGAAGCGGCCGTTTCTGAAATCTTAGGATTAACAGATCGCCATTTGATCTTCAGTGTTTTTGCAGCACTCCTGGAACGTAATTCACAAAAAATAGTTTCTGATCTAGAAAAGCTTCATCAAATTGGCGTAAGTCCAAATTTATTTCTGGAAGATCTCGTTCAATTAATTCGTCATACTTTATTACTTAAAACAGCCCCTGAAAATGACACACTCATTGATTTACCTATTGAAGAAATTCATATTTTGAAAGACTACGCTAACGCTCAGTCTGAATCTGATTTACATATTTTATTTGATATGGCTTTAAAAAGTTTAACTGATCTTCATAAATCAAACGATCCGTATTTAGTTTTTGAAGTTTGTTTATTACGAATGTCACAAGCGCCTTTGTTTGTGGATATCCAAAAGGTCATTACACAGCGCCCAAAGCACTTTGAGGAGCTTTCAGAGTCTCCTCCACCTTCTGTAAAAGTAATGGCTCCTGTGGTCGAAATTCCTAAACCTGAAGCCAAACCAGCCGTTCAACCTTTACCCAACGCCGAAAACTGGGGCTTGTTTGTTCAACAGGTTAAACAGCAGGATGCGTTTTTAGGTGCTAAACTAGATAATGCTGTTTTTGCGGGTCTAAATATTGATTTGATTCAACTGCAAGTGTTACCGCAGTTTGCTTTTTTAGGTGAACAATTCACGCAAACAGAAACTCAACAAAAAATACAAGGTTTTATTGATTCGTTCTTTGGTGCGGGCTATGCTTTTCAAGTACTAAAGACAAAAGTTGCAACAGGTGAATCTTCTTTAAGCTTAAACTTAAAAAAAGAAAAAGAATCTGAAGCAAAAATACAAAGCGAAGTTTTAAAAGATCCCCGCTTACAAAAAGCACAACAGGTTTTTAAAGCGCAGGCTAAAATTATTCATCATAAGGAGTAAATTATGAAGGGCTTAGGCGGAATGGCAAGTTTGATGAAACAAGCGAACCAAATGCAAATTAAAATGAAAAAGCTTCAAGAAGAATTAGCAACACGCGAATTCAATGGCACTGCTGGTGGCGGAGCCGTGACTGTTAAAGTAAATGGTGAAAATAAAATTCTTTCTTTAGTGATTAATCCCGAAGTTATCAAATCTGGTGATATTGAAATGTTACAAGATCTTGTGACAGCAGCGGCTAACGAGGCTTTAAAAACAGCCAAAGATGAATCTGCAAAAGAAATGTCAAAAGTGACTGGTGGAATGAATATACCGGGTATGTTCTAACCCATGCTACAAATACCTGTCTTAGAAAAATTAGTTCACGAATTAAGCCGTCTACCGGGAATCGGTCCTAAGACAGCTCAAAGACTTGCGTATTTTATTTTAAAATCAAAAGATGCTTACCCTGAAAGATTATCGGAATCACTTCTGCGTATTCAAACTGAAGTTCACACATGCCCTGAGTGCTTTAATTACACAGATCGTAAAATTTGTAAATTCTGTGAAGACCCTCATCGTCATTCAGAAGCTTTATGTTTAGTTGAAGAGCCTTCTGATATTACGCGTATTGAATCCTCTGGCGCTTTTCGCGGACGCTATCATGTTTTACATGGGGTTATTTCACCTTTAGATGGCATCACAGCCAAAGATCTCAAAATACAAGAACTGATTAACAGATTACAAAAAGGCATCGACGGCGAAGCTGTACAAATCAAAGAAGTGATCTTGGCTTTCGACGCTGATCTTGAAGGTGACACGACAGCTTTATATTTAACAAAAGCATTGCAAGGCAAAGGCGTTAAAATTTCTAGAATTGCCCATGGTATTCCGATGGGTTCTGATATTGACTTTATTGACGATCGCACTATGGGTCGAGCTTTAGAAAACAGAGTCGAACTATAATGTCGTTATTTAATTATAATGCTAAAGAAATTCACTGTAAAATTGTTTATTACGGACCTTCACTGGGTGGTAAAACCACAAATATCCAGTGGATGTATCAAAGCTTAGCTTCAGATCAAAAATCAAAGTTAATGGCTTTAAATACGGAAATTGAAAGAACTTTGTTATTTGATTTTCTACCCTTAGACATTGGTGAAATTCGGGGCTTTAAAACACGATTTCATGTTTACAGTGTTCCCGGGCAAATTGTTTACGATGCAACCCGAAAATTAATTTTACAAGGTATCGACGGGGTTATTTTTGTCGCTGATTCACAAGCCGATCGTTTAGATGAAAATCTACAAGCGCTTGATAACTTAGAAAAAAATCTGCAACAACAGGGTTACAACATCAAAGAAATACCTCTTTTGTTACAGTATAATAAGCGTGATTTACCGACTGCTTTACCAATCCAAGAATTGAGACGGCATTTAAATAGGTTTAATGCGCAAGAGATCGAAGCTTGTGCTTTTGAAGGCAAAGGCGTTCTAGAAAGCTTCAAAATGATGTCCAAATCAATTCTGCAGGTTCTTAAAGGTGGATCGACAGTTTAACAATTCTTTGATATAATCATCCTACGAAGGATAGATTAACCAATATGATGGATATCATTGCTGAAATTAACAAATTAAAAAAAGAAAAAGACGTAGCTCTTCTGGCTCATTATTATGAAGAAGGCGCTATTCAAGACGTCGCTGATTATGTTGGTGATAGTTTTTATTTGTCCAAAATTGGTCAGCAAATTTCGCAAAAAAATATTCTCTTAGCCGGTGTTGTTTTTATGGCTGAAAGTGTGAAAATTTTAAATCCTGAAAAAACCGTTCTCGTCCCTGATTTAAAAGCCAGCTGTTCTTTAGTTGAAGGCTCACCCTACCATAAATATTTAGCTTGGCGTAAGCAGTACCCGGATGCGATTTGTGTAACTTACATTAATTCTAGTGCTGAAGTGAAGTCGATTTCAGATGTGATTATCACATCTAGTAACGCAGCCCAAATTGTAGAATCAATTCCAAAAGACAGAAGAATTTTATTCGGTCCGGATCAACACTTAGGGAAATGGCTCAGTAAAAAATTAAACCGCGAATTTATTTTGTGGCCTGGGGCCTGTGAAGTGCATGTGTTATTTAATGCTGAAAGATTACAAACATTAATAGCGCAACATCCTGATGCTTTAGTGATTGCGCATCCTGAATGCGATGATGCCGTATTAAAATACGCAACTGTGATTGGTTCAACGTCGAAGCTATTAGAAGAAGTCGAAAAAAATAAAAACTATACAAAATTTATTGTGGCTACTGAAACAGGTATTTTTCATCAAATGAAAAAACTGCGCCCAGAAGCTGAATTGATCCAAGCCCCCGTGGTGGATGAAAACTGTGCTTGTAATGACTGTCCGTATATGAAAATGAATAGTCTTGAAAAAATCTTACAAGCTTTAAAAACTTTTAAGCCTGCTGTGGTGTTGGATGAAAAATTAAGACAAAAAGCATTTTTATCTTTAGATCGGATGATGAAAATAACTTCTGGCCAGCAAGTAACCTGGCCTAAGGAATTTCATGAGCCTACCCTTTAATACTTTTGCACAGAAAATCATTTCAGAAATTGCTATTTTAGATGATATTTTAGAATTAAATCTAGTGCTCAGTGATAAATATTCCTCTTTGGAAAAAAACCACCGATTAAATATTAGAAATAAAATTATTGAAATGAATGCTGACGGATTAAGTTCCGAAGATATTTTTAATTTGCAAAATTTAAATAAACTGCCGCGCTTAAAAGAAAAATCTGTTTCAATTTCACACTGCCCAAGTCTTGGTGGCTTCGTCACCAGTTCACAGAGTGTTGGCTTTGATATTGAAGAAATCCCGCGCATTAAAGCTGACGTGATTCAGCGAGTTTCCCAGGACATTGAAATTAAATTAGCGCCGCAGTTAGTTTACCTATGGCCAGCTAAAGAATCAGCGTTTAAAGCTTTGTCTTTACATCGTAATGATAAGCCCGTTGTTGTTTCTGACTTACGTATTCAAAACTGGAAAGAGATCAAATCAAACTTTGGAAGTTTTTATTCTTTTGAAGCTTTCCATTCAGATAATCTCAGTTTGAAACAAGGTCATGGCTATGTTTTCCATGATTTGGCTCATATTAGTTCAATTTTTTTCATCAATTTGCCTTAAAAAATATTTCAATCTGCCGGTCCTTTACCAAAGTCTAGTTCAACCCGAAGAAGTTAATATCGGAGGACTTTAGTTATGGGAGCAGTTAACAGAAAATTTAGATCATCTCCTAGAAAAGATCTTGTGCCATTAACGCTGGATTCTTTTTCATCCCTAGAAAGTTTAGAAAAGCTGGCTAAGTACGGTGAAATCATACAAGCGTCTTCAACAGGAATATTAATTCAATTTAAGCGGGAAGATTTTCTTAAGAAAGAATTAAGATCCAATCTAAATATTGATTCCCTGATCGGTAAGAAAGTTTATTTTAATATTCATGAAATGGATTTAGAAATATCTGGAACCGTAGCTAGAACCAAATTCATGGGTAAAAAAGGCTTTCAAGTGGCTATTGATTACAGCCGCGAAGCCCCTCAGTACTGGCGTGAATGCTTGATGGATTTGCTGCCTGTGTAGAATTAATTGCTAAAGCTGAATAAATGCTGGCAGACCTGTTTCACTGATTAAAACTACCGAATAATGCGGTGGTAAAAACCATGATAAGGCTTCCGCAATACCTGCGTGTTCTTTTTCCGGCGGGTTTCCTAAAGCTTCTAAAGAAAAAGCTAAATCATAATTTTTTTCATCAACAGAAATCATTAAAATTTTCGGATTAAAAACGCCTTGATCATTTAAAAAATTCTTCATTGTTTGACGAACATACAGCGGTAAAAACTGTTCTGTTGGCGCACCGGAAACAATTTTATGATTTGAATAATCAACTTCACCTGATGATTGCGCTAAATCAGATCTAATAAAATAACCTGTTTCAATAAATGACCAAATCATACCGTAAGAAAAAACAAAATCAGGATATGGTTCACGTCGTGGGTTAACCACAAGGCCAATGCCTTTTGTTGAAAGCCATTTTAATATTTTTTGTGAACTATCAATACGTTCACCATCAAATTGTGTTTTATTTTTCTCAGTGATAATTTCAGAAATTAAATACGGCCAATTGTCAGGGCCCTGCTGAGGATCAACGGTTAGTAATCCGATTTCACATTCACTGAAAAGTTTAAAAAACTTTTCATCCCATGCTGAGTTACGGTTTTGTTCAAGAACTGAAAGGTGTTCAACTAAATTCATTGCAAAAACTTACTCGGTAATTAAATTTTGCACAATAACTAATGTTCTGTATCCCTGCCAACGAATCAAATCACTTTGTTTGGTTTTAGCCACTGATCCATCACGATTCATTTTTGGCACTAAGCCTTTACCAGCGGTCTCGACAGTTTTATAAACAACTGCTGCCATATTCGGGTGTAACCGCACACAACCACCAGATGCCCTTTTACCTAAACGACCTTCTGTTCCTGCAGGGGCTTGATGTGTGGCAATGCCAGCTTCAAAAAACACAGCATAGGGCATCCATGTTTTCCATAAATTTGAAAAGTACTTTTCATCTAATCTATCCACATCAAAATAACCTGTTGGCGTTGTTGACCAATAAGCCCGAATCGAACAGTGATCAGCTTTTGGATCTTGGCCAGGGGAACAGCCCTTTTCGTATTCTTCACGACCTGTAGAAACTTTTGTTAAATGAGTTAAAACTTGGTTTTTATAAATACGTAAAGTTTGCTTATCGTTACCTTCGTTGGCTTTATTGATGACGATAACAATTGCAAATTCTTTAAGCCAGGGATCAGTTTTAAAATTTAGTACAGAAAAAGGCTTTGCCGAAAAATCTTGGGGAATCGCTTGCGTATCAACAGCTGGATCCCAAACCTGAGCAGTCGCTGAAATTGAAAACACCGTGAATAATGAAATTAAGACTATTTGTAATCTAGCTACGTTCATAAAAGCCCCCGAAGCCCACAAAGTATTGAATGTTTAGGCCCTAGGCAACTACCTGATTTATCAATGAAAAAGATACATCGAGATAGGACCTGAGAAGCCTTATAAGGGCTCTGATGAGTGATCTTTTATAAAAAAAGGCCGAAACAACTTTCGCTGATTCGGCCTTAGGATTATTAACTAAAAATAATTAAAACTATTTTTTGTCAGAATCCACAGCGTTCTTAACTTCAGAGGCTTTGTCTTTAGCAGCATCAACGCCTTCTTGAACGTTATTTTTAGCTTCTTTAGCTAAACATTCAATTTTGCTGTCGCCAGTTAGTTTACCACACATAGCTTCTTTAGCATTGTTGTAACCTTTTTTAACTGAGCGTTTTGCAGATTTACCAGTTACAGCCGCTTTTTCAGCGATTGTTTCTTCTGCATGAGCCATTGTTGAAAAACCTAATAAACACATTGCTAATACTAATACTGATTTCATTTTTTCCCCGTTTGTTGTTGTTGTTTTAATTTAATTTTAAGTTTATTTGATTACGCTTTGCCGTTATTAAACAAAGTGCGATAAAAAAATAAGATAACCATGGCACCAAGTACTGCAGCTAAAAAGCCTGCTGGTTGACCGTTTTCATAGGCACCCATTGAACTTCCAGCCCAGCTAGCTAACATAGCTCCACCGATACCTAGCAGGATTGTAATGATAAATCCACCTGGATCACGACCTGGCATAAAAAACTTTGCTACTACACCGATAATTAAACCAATAAATATTGTCCAAATCATGATTTTAATCCTGTTTTAATGTCATCAACGACTGTATTTTTTTTGTCTTTAAAAGATGCTAGGATGCCAGAAAATTTATCCTGAAATTTTGCATTTTCTTCGCCGTACTTTTGCATAACTAATCCAGCGATAGATGTTACATCACCTTTAGTTTGTTCAATTTCATCATCTGTTAATTTGCCCCAAGTTTTTTGAATCTCGCCTTTAATCTCAAGCCACTTTCCTTTGATGATTTCTTCATTGATTGTCATAAAATCTCCTTTGTTTGTTGGTTGATACAACCTAGTTACATTTAACCTTTTGCAATAGTCAAACCAGCATGTTCAGAGTGGTTTTAAGCCATTTGAGGCAAAAACAACGCGGTATAATCTATTTGACAGGTATATTTAGTAGGTACTGCACGGTTCCATGGGCGTTTTTTGGAGGTAAATTTGTGTATATTACAAAGGCTAAAAAAAACCAGCTCGACGGCTGGTTGTGATAAATATCTTCTTTAAGAAGATTGGTAGGGAATACCGGATTCGTTTTGGACGAAATGATGGCATTTTTATAGATTGTTATGCATTTTGATGCATTGTTAAATCCATTTAAATATCAAAGCCTTAACTCCGTTAAATCACGTAAAGCTAAAAAAGCATTGTTACCGATACTTACCACTTATCACAAATTTTTAACCCGAATCTACCCCGTTTTCAAACCGCCTCTGACTTCTGCTTATCAATTTTAAATCAACAATCAGTTCCTAAACCTGAACAGGGCTATCTATTTTCATCTACTTTAGAAAAGGATAGTGTTTATGGCTGAATTAAAAAACAACTTAAAATCCCAGTTATTAAAAAAAAGGCTCAGTTTGTCAGAGCTTTCAAAAATAGCTCAGGTTCCTAAAACTAACATACATTCGTGGCTTTTGGGTTCAAATCCGAATTTAGCCCAACTTAAAAGAGTCGCTGATACTCTGGAGGTTTCATTTTATGAACTTGCTTTCGGCATTTCAGAGCCCATTCAACCAAAAAGCGAAGCAAATCGGCATTTTCTTGCTTCTAGATAACTCGTCTGACAACATATTTTAATTGGTAACGAGGGTATAAATGTCAGATCGTATTAAAAAATTACAAGATTTTGTTGATTGGTTTAAAACCCACATCAAAGGTTATGAAAAAGGCGAAGGTCAGATATTTTTTAATAGATTAGTTCAAGCATTTGGCAACACTGGAATACTTGAAGTAGGTGCCCGCTGTGAAGAGCAAGTTAAAAAAAGAAAAGGCACCACGGGGTTTGCAGATTTTGTATGGCGCCCTCGCGTAGTCATTGAATTGAAAGAGCGTGGTGTAAAATTAGAAAAGCATTATGAACAAGCATTTGAATATTGGCTGACGCTAGTCCCAAATCGCCCAAAATATATGGTTCTTTGTAATTTTGATGAGTTTTGGGTTTACGATTTAAATACACAAATAAATGATCCTGTTCATAAATTGAAAACTGCCGATTTAGCGAAGGACTGGGGTGCCTTAGCTTTTCTATTTCCTAAAGAAGAGACACCTGTTTTTAATAATAATAACGTCGAAGTTACTGTCGAAGCAGCTAAGACGATTGGTTCAATGTTTTTTTCTATGACGGGAAGAAAAGTTGACCAAGAAATTGCTCAGCGATTTGTATTACAAATTGTCGTAGCCCTTTTTGCTGAAGACGTTGGGCTTATTCCAAAATATACACTAAACAGAATCTTAACTGATGCAGCAAAAAATCCAGTCTTTCAAAAGGAAATGACAGATCTATTTGTTGCGATGTCTACTGAATCAAAACAAAAAAAACCAAAAAAATTTATAGATATCCCGTATTTCAACGGTGGAATTTTTAATCATGTTGATGCAATTGAATTAACTTTTGATGAGATAATCTTATTGGCCGAGGCATCTAAACAAGATTGGTCAAAAGTACGGCCATCAATTTTTGGATCTATCTTTGAAGCCAGCATGGATCCAAACAAAAGACATGATCTGGGTGCGCACTTTACATATGAAATCGATATTCAAAAAATAGTTTTCCCCACGATTGTAAAGCCAATTAGAATAAAAATTGAATCAGCAAAAACAAAAAAAGATTACGCGAAAATCCTGCAAGAAATTCGTGAATTTAAAGTTTTAGATCCCGCGTGCGGGAGCGGTAATTTTCTTTACATTGCCTTCAGAGAATTACGCAGACTTGAAGTTGAGGTAATGGAGTTAATTCAAGACAAAGAAAAAACTAAGCAAATAAGTTTATCAATGGTATCGCCGCATAATTTTTATGGAATAGATGTAAATAAATTTGGTCTAGAGTTGGCTAAAGTTGCCATGTGCATAGGTCGAAAATTATGTGCAGATGAATTCAAAGTTCAAGATGAAATTTTGCCATTTGAAAATCTGGATGAAAACTTTTTAAATGATGACGCTTTGTTTTGCGATTGGCCAGTCGCGGATGCCATTATTGGGAATCCACCTTTTCTTGGAAGTCGAAAAATGAGAGATAGTGGTTTTACGGAAGCATATTTAACTAAAATATGGTCACTGTATGAAAGGGATGGTTTCTCTAGAAATGCCGATTATTGTTGCTATTGGTTTAGAAAAGCTCACGATCACAAAGCCCAATTTATTGGTCTCGTCGGTGTAAACTCAATTACACAAAATGAATCACGTAAGGCGTCGCTTGATTATATAACTTTTAACAAAGGGGTTATACATTATGCAATTAGCTCACAAGAGTGGTCAGGGGATGCAGCCGTTTTTGTAAGTATAGTTAACTGGGTTAAAAGTAGCTGGCATGAAAAACTAGTACTAGACGGGCAAGACGTAGTACAAATTAACTCCAGCCTTAAAAATGAATCCCCCGTAACAAGAGCTAAAAAAATAAATTCGAATTTAAAAATATGCTTCCAGGGAGTAGTGCCAATGCCTTTGGAAAGATATTTGCTTGACCAAGAAACTGCCACTAGTTTTTTTAAGAAAGATGCTAAAAATAAAGCTGTGATTAAGCGTTTTATTTCGGCCGATGATTTGACTGATAAATTTGACTTTAAATCTGACAGATTTTTAATTGATTTTGATAGTAAAACAATTGAAGAGGCCTCAACTTTCAAAGAGCCATTTTTGTTTGTAAAAGAAAAGAGAAGACAAGAAAAAAAAGATGACAGTATTCACTCTAAATGGTGGCAGCTATGGCGACCTAGAATGGATATGAAAATAGCGTTAAAAAATTTAAAAAAATATATTGCATTTCCCGGCCATTCTAAGTGGTTCATTCCCGTTATTATTTCTACTGAATGGCTACCATATGTTAACTCTTCGTTTGCGATTGCATCTGACGATTATTATTTGCTAGGACTCTTGTCTTCTAAACTTCACAGAGATTGGATTGGGGCACAAAGCTCTACAATAAAGGCCGACATACGCTATACGAATACAACTTGTTTTGAAACGTTTCCTTTTTTATGGACAGCCGACGATATGAAAAAAAGTCAGGTCAGAGATATTATGCAAGAGTTGGATGAGTATAGAATACTGACAATGAAAGAACGCAAATATGGTATTACAAAACTTTATAATGAGTTTTTTAATGAGCCTAATAGTCGCATTTATAAACTTCATGAAAAACTAAACATTGCTTGTTGTGAGTTATATGGTTGGAAATATAAGGCAGATAAAAACTATAACGAAGAGCTTTTTAACTTAAATATGAAGATGCACAAAGAAGAGGCTCTTGATAAAAAGAGTTCCCTTGAAAAGCTGTCTAAAGTTAGTAAGAAAGCTATGGCCAAGAAGTTGCATAAAAAATAGTATAAATTAAAAGCTATTTTTTTCTGGTAACTAAGTTGCTAAGTAAGTATAAAATAAAACTGTATATCAGAGGTGTTTTTGGAAGCTACAGGGCAAATAACTAAAAAGTTCGATGACTTAGGCTTTGGCTGTATTTCAGTTAAAGGCTTAGGTGATATATTTTTTAATCCGAATACCGAATACGTCGGATCTGATTTTTTATCTTTAGCTATCGGCCAAAAAGTTAAAGCAGAATACACTGAAACTCCTCGAGGGCTATTGGCCACCTCAGTTAAAACTATAGATACACCTAAACAAAAGCCTTTAGAGTCTGAAGCTGGCCTGTAATCAGTTTACAATCAAAGTCCTGTTCTGATTTAAGAACAACGTCGTGTTTTAAAATATAAGTATAGCTAAACGCTAAACTAGAAACAAAGCATCCCTATTATAAAGTCTTGTTCGTGATCCCGAATACATCGTTCGTGTTTAGGCATTTCTATTCATTTTCATTTCAGATAGTTCGATAATTTTAATGTGGCGATGAAAAAACTTAAAGACAATTTACAGTTGTTATTAAAAAAAAGAAATATCAGCATGAGTGAGTTGTCGAAGCTATCAAAAGTTCCGAAAACAAACTTGCATTCGTGGTCTAATGGAACAAACCCTCAGCTTGATCAATTAAAATGTGTAGCCGATGCCCTTGAAGTTTCTATTCATGAATTAGCTTTTGGATTACCAGACCCATACGAACCAAAAAGTGATGAGATATTAAAAGAGCTATTTACAGGTGATGTTCGTGTAACTCTTCACAGAATAGAAAAGAGGAGATGATAAAATGAAAAAAATTATGTGTGCTATTTTTTTACTATTTATAAGTGTAAGTGTAATGGCAGATCTAGAGCAAGTTGAAATTGATCATTTGAAAAAAGCGATTGATGTAAATGATATTGAAAAATTTCAAGCAATCCTTAAAAAATCAGTCAGGCCATTTAAGTCTGGGCTGTTGGATTCTAGTGGCAATTCAGAAATGACAGGAATGGATTTAATCAAGTATGCAACTAAATCAAAAACATGCAGAGATGGATTCATTCAAATTTTAATTGATTCGGGTGCAAAGCCGGATAGCACCTACCTGCTTGGAGCTTCAAACGCAGCTACACAGTTATGTCCTAGAACAGTAGAACTGATTGCACCGTTTTTCAAAGACGAAATTCAAGCTGAGTTTGGCATTAAGGCCATTGAAAATACTAAATGGAAAATAAAAAGTTTTTCAGAAAACAACGTGGGAACTGAGGAAGAATTAAATAATGCGGGAAAAGTAGTAAAATTTTTTAATAATAAAGCTACTGAAAAGTGCAAAGAATACGATGTAAAAAATAAATGGTGCTTAGTTAAGGATGAATTCAAAAATCTTCAAGATACAGCTCAATCAGAAGCAAAAAAAATGGAGGCAGAGGAAAAAGAAAGTGATCGAGCTAATTCCCCCGATGGAATAAAAGAACTTATTTGTGAATTACAAGATGAAATAAATGAAGCACAATCTGCAATTAATCGGCAAAAAGAAATAGCTAAAACATCAGGTGTTGTTGATAAGTCTGTTTTGCTATCAAAAGGCGCGAGAATAGTTGATTTGAAGAAAGAAATTTCAGAATTAAAAATGAAACATAAAAAAGTGTCAAAAAAGAAATTTGATCTAATCTGTAATTAGAGTTTTATTTTTAATGAGCATCTGATCTTGTCGATTTCAACTATTGCTAGTGGTATTGAGTCACTGCGACTATTATTTAAGTTACTCAGCAGGAGAAGTGAACTTCTTAATTCTAAGAGTTTTTTGTTGTCTGCATAAAAGAATCTTAATCCTCTTGGAAAAGTTATAATATAACCAGACACTTCGCTCATCCTTTTTCTGAGATCATCACTGGAGTCTATATATTTTTTTTTGAAGTTTTCTGAAAGCCCACCTAAGTTAGTAAGTATATTTGAATAAAAAAGAACATCTACTGCAATTTTATTTTTCAATTCCCGCCAATCTCGGTAAGGTGATAGTATGAACAAATCAAATAAGTGAGATAAAATAAATCCCAGCGCTGCTGCCAATGCCCCGAGTACAAATTGATCTGATAAGAATTCTTTTATTGTATTACACATCGGTTTTTTTAGCTCTCGGTGGTATTTTTTCTTGCACTTTTTTTGCGTTTTGAGTCAAAATATAAATCCTATGCATTAAGTTTTCAATGATATCTAGAACAGTATTCAACTCGTCTGTTGTTGGCTTCCAACCTCGATGATTTGCCGCATTGCCAAGGTCAACTGCTGTTTTCAACGTTTCCAGTTCTGATTGAGAAACATGATTCTCTGTTTTAAGTTTTTCTAGCCTTTGATCGAAGGTGCCAAACTCACCAACCATTTTATTGAGAATCTGTTCTAAAGTGGCTCTAGAGGCCATTCCAGCAAGTCGAGTTAAGTTTGTTCTGAGTACTGCGTAGAGTTCTGAATATAATTCATGCAGTTCGGGCTCATCATTTTTTATTGCACCTGCCCACTTTGGCATTTCTCGCAGCTCATTTTCTGGATAATAAGTTGTCATTTCATTAAAGCGAGTTTGATAATTACCATCTTCATCATAGTAATCTTCAATATCGTACGTACTTAAATCAACCTTCATAAATCTTATAGCTTCGCAGCCACAGCACTCAATTATTCTATTTTTGCACCACGCTCTGTCGGTAAATCCCAAGTCCCAGTCTTGGTCATACTTTGCACGAACAAAATGATTTGTTTCTAGTTTACATTTATTGCAGTGAGCTTTTATTGTCTTAGCTTTTTCTTTTTCCATATCAATATTCTAGCAAAAAAAACTATACACTTACAAACTGCATAGAATTTCATAATGATTCCAAGATGTTTGTCTTGTGTATAAGTAGTCTAAAGCCTGACTCATACAATCAACCTGATCATCGTGTTTGCCTTTTGGAAACCGCAAAACTTCATCTAAAAAATCATTTATCCAAGGTTTAAATTTGGTATTTGGTAAGAATACGTTGCCAGCCTCAATTTGTGGAGAGATCGCAGACAATCGAGCCAGTTTTGATTCGGTTGGATTGATAGGGACAATTCCCGAAATTTGATTTTTAAGTATTGAAATAATTGCTGTGCCATTTGCTTTATCTTCAACAAGTTTGCGATACGCTTTCGGCCACTTGATAGTTAAGTCTTTGAAGGCTTTAACAGTATCCGTAAAGCTCATTTTTTTTCTGACTTGATCCAACAGATACTTATTAGCACCAATTCGCCCCCAAACTTGACCTACAACATAATCAGAGTTTTCAGAGTCTTTGAAAGACATATCCCAGCTTTGAATGATTTCATCAAACTTATCAGGTGTCACATCGTAAAATCTAAACCATTCTTTCTTAACAATAGCACCCTCGGCAGGGCTTGGTTGTTGTTGATATTGAGCTGCAAAAGCTATACTGCCTAAGGCTCTTTTTTGTTTTTGTAGTTCATCGTAATTTTCACGCTCGATGAATAGAGGTTCATTTTGGTTTAATTGTTTAGTTTTATTAGAAATTGGAAATGAGTAAATTGTTTTTTTTTCTGCTAACACCGGTAAACATAGATGAGTCCAATCTTTTTGTTCAAGCAAGTGACCAGTTAAGTCTTCCTCATGAAGTCTTTGCATAACAACAACAATCGCACCGTTTTTTTTATTGTCGAGACGAGTTGTTAGAGTTTGATCGAAAAATTCAAGGGCTTTTGTTCTTAGCACATCGGAGCTTGCCTCAACTGGGTTATGTGGATCATCAACGACAATAATGTCCGCACCTTTTCCTGTGACAGTGCCTCCGACAGAGGTTGAAACCATGTGTCCACGCTTACTATTGAGAAATTCGGTTTTTTGATTTTGATCTTCAGCTAGTGAAAAGTTCTTAGACCAGTTGTCTTGGAACCAATTTGATTGAATAAGCTGCCGACGATCAACGGAGTGCTTTGTCGATAGTGATTGTGAATAGCTTGCAAAAATCCAGCGTAATTCAGGGTTTCTAATCCACGACCAAACTGGCCACATGACAGAAACACACAAACTTTTCATATAGCGAGGCGGAATGTTAACAATTAGACGTTTTAGTTGGCCTGATGTAACGGCTTCAAGGTGCTCTGTAATCAAATCAATATGCCAGTTGTGAATATACTGGTTCTTTGGCTCAAGTACAGGCCATGCGCTTTTTACGAAGTTTGAAAGACTTTTTTCAGATAACTTATAATCTTTGGTTAAAAGCAGATGTAATAATTCAAATTGCTCCTCATTTGTCAGCATTTTGCCTTGCCAGTAAGTCGTTAATTCGTTTATTTCGTTCTTCATCCGATAACTGGCTATAGGAATTTAACTGAATTGCTCCGCCGCCAGCTCCGGTTAATTCGAGTGCTTTTCGCTTTGGAAACAAATATGACATTAGCTCTAAAAGCACATCGGCTTGTTTGTCATGATCTAAGTGATTTAAAATTTCAATCAGCTTAGAAGGAACATCGCAATCCAAAGAATCAAGAATCTCACTTAAAATCAGCGTTTTCTTATTAGGAGTTCCCTTTTGTCGTCCTGATCCTTCAATTTTAGCCATAATTTAAGCTATCAGTAATTCACGGTTGACTCAAAACGAACATTTATGAAGATTCACGAAATATGAATGAAATTATCGATATGATGTATTCTGTAATGAAGCAACTACAAATGGATATTCAGTATATTTGTAAAAAACACGAAGATTTATACCCTACTCTTAAAAAAGAAATTTTAACATTATTACCACGAAATGATATTGAGGCAGAACTTGATTTGTGCCGAATAAAAGATTGGGAAGAATCTGTAAGTAATTACGCAGAAAAAATTATGAAAAAAATAGACATACATATAAAACTAGATATGAGTGTAGAAGATAATCCAAATTTGCCAGAGTCTATGTATTCTGCAAGAGAGCTTGCTATTGAGTTGTTAGAAAAAATAGTTGTTTACAAGTGTATTCAAGCCCTAATTCCTAAAATCAAAAAAGAAACTGCATTTAGTCAGTTAAATGTATACTATTTTCAGCTAGGACAATTAGAAGCTAAAATGTCTAATCTAGACCAATATTTACTTGGTAAAATACATACGGCTAGTCAGGGTGGAAAAATTTTAAATAATCATAGAGAGAAATTTCGGGAAGAAATAAAAAAAATTATCCCAGATAACATTTTATACGGCGAAAAAAAACAGAAAAATATCAATAAAATCATTGAGTTTATAATTGAAAATTGTGAATCCCTAAGTAAAAAATTAAACGAAATCGATGAAAACTATTCATGCTTAAATAATTTAAGTAAGAAGCAAATTGAATTCATATCAAAATCATATAAATTGGAAATTTCATATAACCCTGAGACTAAAACTAGAAATGATCAAAAATTAGATTTTTTATATAAAACATCTGTGTAAGTGCAGGCATTCACACATGCTCAAAGTTTATTCAAAGATAAACAAAAAGAAATTCGTAAAATAATCTGGATTTGCAAACAAATGCAAAGAAGGAGAAAAAATGACGAATACGACCGTAGAAAATGAAAAAGATCTGACCGAAAAGGAAGTTGCAGAAATACTCAGAGTGTCTGTGCGAACTTTGCAAATATGGAGAGCTAGCGGCAAGGCTCCAAAACACTATAGACAAGGATTTAAAGGAGTTCGCTACCGTTACGAAGACCTAATGGCTTGGAAAGAAAATCTGATTTGTTCGCAAAATTCGGAGGACTTATGATTCTATCCTCAAAAGAACAAAGCACACTAGGACTAATGACAGTTGCTGAGACTAGTCAGTTTTTAAATCTAAAGGTTAGTCGAATCAGAAATCTAATTTTTAAAAATGAAATTCCTTTTCATAAATTAGGAAGCACAGTTTTTTTTATTAAATCGGAACTTGAGCTTTGGATATTGAATCTAAAGGGTGGTTCAAGTGAATAGCGAACTTCTTTATACTGGTCGCAGATTTTTAATTTTACTGCATAACATTGAAGAGAAAATCAGATCTACAGAGTCCTGCTACTATCCGTCGGATATAATTACTCAAATTAGAAATTGGAAATATGTTTTAGCTTTTATAATCAGAAAATTATCAGTCCTTTTAGAAGGAGCTACTGATTATGATTTTGAAATAAAAAAGCCCATATTTACTTTTAAAAAAGAAGATGGGAGGAGTAGTGAACCAAATTGATTTTAAAAACCTCAAAACAGGCTTAATTGGCGAAGTCTTAGATCAGATTCATCCATTGGTTGAATCAAACAAAGAGTCGTTGCTAATTCAGTTGCTGGCGTGTTTTGGAAGCTGTGTCGGGCGCAATCCACATTTTTTAGCTGCAGCAGATAAGCATTTTTGTAACTTATATGTTTTGTTGGTTGGAAAAAGTGCTCGTGGGCGAAAAGGACAGTCGCTTAATATTATTAAAAGTCTATTTGAAAGCGTAGATTCAGACTGGCTGCATACTCGAATTATTAAAGGTTTATCCAGCGGTGAAGGGTTAATTTTTAAAGTCTGTGATGAAGTTCAAACCGATTCGCTAAGTGGTGTACAAATTCAAACAGGCAATGTTGATAAGCGCTTAATGTGTATAGAAACAGAATTTTCATCAGTGCTTAAACGAACAAAGCAAGACGGCAATACATTGTCGCAAACGTTGCGTGACTGCTGGGATTCAATAACGCTTGAAGTATCAACAAAGCATAGTCCAATGAAAGCAACTGATCCGATGATTTCTATTATTGGCCACACTACAATAGCTGAACTAACAAGATACTTGAATTCAACTGAGATAGCGAATGGTCTTGGAAATCGTTTGATTTATATCAAAGCTGAAAATGATAAAATTCTACCAGATCCGCCACAGTTAAGTATTGAGGTTAAACAGTATATTGCAAAGCTAATTTCAGAATCGATAAGGCTGGCCAGACAACAAACTATTATTGCTTTTGATTTCAATGCTCAAAACTATTGGAATGATTTTTACAGATCAATAAATCACAGTGATTGTTCTATTGTTGGAACACTGACGGCAAGGGAAGAACCCCAAGTTAGAAGATTAGCTATGATAATTACTTTGTTTAATGGCAAAAATTTGATCGATCATGATTCGTTAAAATTCGCAATCGAAATTTATAAATACACCATACAAACATTAAAAGAAATTTACGGTGATACGACTGGCGATCCACTGACAGATAAAATATATGATTTGCTTAAATCATCCCCCGACGGTCTAAGCAAATCATCTTTAAGTGATCTTCTTTCAAAAAACTATCCGAAACACAATTTAGACAATAGCGTAAGATTGCTTTTATCGCAAGGTCGTGTCGTTTCAGAAAAATATCCAACAACAGGTCGCCCACAAGAAGTTTTAAAAATACTAAATGGAGAAACTAAATGAAAAACAAAGTTAAAAATAAACTCAATAGAAAAGAAACAAATAAAAGCTTTAATGAATTTATTGAACTGATTGATAAAAAACAAGTACCTAAGTTCATTTTGGATGAGCTTCATAGGGAAACAAATAAATTATTTGGCGTAAATATCTTCCCAGTTGAGCCAATCGATCCAAATAAAACACAATAATGTGTTCATTTAATCAGCCAATTCAATACGAAATAAACGAAAGAAGCCCCCTTAGTTCGTTTATTTCGTAAAAGTTGCACAATCTAATTGAACTACACAACAACACATAATAAACACCTCTGGTCGGTAGCCCGTACAGAAATAGGGACTGCTATGTTCTTTGAAAATTGAAAAGCAAGTCAGAGGTGTCACTTTATCAAAAGGAGATACCATTTATGGAAATAATAAAGACAAAATCAGGCAAACCTAAATACAAGGAAATGATTTGGATCAATGGCAAATCATTAAAAAGCCCTAGATTTACAAAGATAACTGACGCAAAAAAATGGAAAATAGAACAACTGTCCAACAAGGCTAAATACAATATATATGGTGAAAGTAAAATTCATCAAAAAGTATTGTTTTCCGATATAATCAACAAGTGGCTATCAGCTAAAAGTTCAATGGGCTTAGCAAAGGCAACGCTTAAAAAATATAATGATTTTTGTCGGGTTCATTTTTTACCTTTATTTGGTTACAGAGATTTAAAAACTATTCAGAAAAGTGAAATTGAAAAATTTCAAACTGAATTACGCAAAAAGCATAATGCTAAGGGTACGAATTTAATCATGACAGGATTGAAATCTGTATTCAGAGAAGCGGTTAAAGAAGGTTATCTAAACAAAAGCCCTTGTGAGTTTGTTAAAAAAATATCTGCTGATCAAGTTCAGTATAAGTTTTGGACGA
This sequence comes from Bdellovibrio sp., assembly GCA_043747495.1. Classification (GTDB taxonomy): domain Bacteria; phylum Bdellovibrionota; class Bdellovibrionia; order Bdellovibrionales; family Bdellovibrionaceae; genus Pseudobdellovibrio. Next base: position 838 of record JAYTPA010000107.1, on the reverse strand, counting down.
AGTCAGACATTGATCAATTTTTAAAAGCAAACTTTCATAGCGAATTTTATGATTTAATTCTTGTGGCCTTGAATACTGGTATGAGAAAAGGTGAGTTGGCTGGTCTTTGCTGGGATCGTGTTGATTTTTTAACCAACACAATCACTGTTACAAGAACACGAGATATGTTGGAGCTTAAAGAAAGAACCAAAACGAATCAGGTACGAGCTATTCCTATGAGTGAAATTTGTCGAGCATCATTGTTAAAGTTATTTAAAAATAATAGGTTGGGTTCAAAATTTGTTTTTATCAATTTGTCAGGTGAAAAAATTAAGCCACATCATTTATCTAGAATAATGGAAAGCCTTCAAAAAAAGGCTGGGATAACAAATATAATTCGGTTTCATGACCTGAGACATACGTTCGCCAGTCAGTACATTATGAATGGTGGTAGTATTTATGATCTGCAAAAGTTCTTAGGTCATACGAGTATTGTGATGACCCAAGTGTATGCTCATCAGTCGATGGATTATTTGCAGTCAGCGATGAAAGGGTTTGGTTTAGGACAAGCAGTATCAGTAAGTTCTGATGAACCTACCCTGAATCTAACCTTTTTGAATGATTGTGTTGTGAAAGGGTTCTCCACGCTTAAACGTATAAGGCAATGAGTCAAAAAGATAAGCATAGTTAAGAGTTTTCGATAAGATTGGTTTACCACAACTAATTTTAAGAAAGGTCACCTAACTATGCCCGCATCCAATGTAGCTGAATACTTCCTATCAAAGGAACTAAAATTTATTGCATCAAAACCATTTAAAAATGGTTTTATTTGGGAAGTTATTAAATTACGTAATGACTT
>JAYTPA010000106.1:0-1198 GCA_043747495.1 Bdellovibrio sp. | reverse complement strand
TTGGACTCAAAAAGTTCTTTCTGAAATTACAAAAATGGCAGTAGCGAATATTTCAAATATCGAAAGTGGACGTTCAAAGCTTGGGGAAGAGCGTGCTATTTTACTGGCAGAAGCCTTTGGTGTTAAGCCAGAGTTCATTTTGTTTCCCAATGGTTTCGAACGAGAAGATCTACGATCTAAAATCGAAGCTATTCGGTCAAAGCGCAAGCTGTATGACAAAGCCTCATGAACAGTGAAAATAATTAGTTGGCGGGCCAATCAACCTTGATAGCCTGATCAAGCAATTGATTCAATCGTAAAGCTTGTTTGAAATCTTTAATTACAGATTCGCTGAACTTAGGCGAAGAAAAGTCTTTGATTGAAATTTCTTTAATGACAACAAAGTTTTTAAGTTTGAGCCAGTTAGCATCATCGTGATCATCAGAAAAACCACGAGGAATTCGGCTCGACATTTTTTCCATTGAAAAGCCTTTTTTAAATCGGGATTTAAATTGTGGATCAGAAAATAATTCATGAAAAGGTTCTGCGTTCTTGTTGATCGCTTCGCGAATCAGACGGGTCTGCCTAGAAGTGGGTTGCCATAAACCACCAGCTAACAAAATTTTTTGATCTTCGTTAGGAAACAGTCCAAAAAACAAATGAGGATTGCTTTCAAATCGCGAAGCCGAAGGCCTTGATGCAATCATTGATATCCAATCTTTATACTGGGGTTGACCGCCAGCTACTTTAAAGTCAGGTCGTTTAATCCTGGCAAGGCCCGTGCTGGGGAAGTGATAATCAGAAGCTGAAGATTTTAAAGCGAGTTTAATTTTTTTGGCTAATTCAATAAATGGTTTACGAAGAACTGTTTCATAGTCCTCTGAATTTTTATCCAGCCAGTTGGGATTTTTTTGTTTTCCAGCTTTGACTAGAAAATCTAATGTTTTTTTAGAAAAGTGATAGGTCTCAATTTTAGTAGTTTGCTTTTTCATAGAGTTCGATTTTCTACCTTAACCGTTTTAAACCATCAAGCTTTATCCTGACACAGAAAATGAGGCACGATCAGCGTAAATACTGTAATCCCTACTGTCTAAAATTCTGACGGTTTCAGGCTACAAGCTCTTAGGTTATTATCTACCAAATACGGAGGCTTTATGCGTTTAGGTCTGTTTATTGCAATTCTTGTGAGCTGTTGTTTTCTGAGCGCTAATGAAGCTGC
>JAYTPA010000105.1:0-4645 GCA_043747495.1 Bdellovibrio sp. | reverse complement strand
CTGACTAACAAAAAAAGACCCTGTTTAAAAGTTCACAAAAAAACAACTGTATTAACCATTTTAGAGGTCTTCAGCGTCTTAGTCTGAGAACTCGGTCTTTTAAAGTTGGGTCCAGCCTTTGCAATGATTACATGTATAACGATCTGATAAACGGATTAATTAACAAGAGGAGATTTTATGAAAACTTTAAAATTCTTAGCACTTACACTAGCTTCTTTAATAACTTCACAAGCTTTTGCTGTGGATTTCAACTCGATTATCGTAGAAAACACAAAGGCTCAAAAAGAACTTCATGCCCAAGTTCAAGAGTCTGTAAAAGAAGTAAAAATCGCAGCTTTAGAGCAAAGAAACAAATATCAAGTTGTTGCTGATAACGATTCAACAGCTATTAACGTTAAAACAGAAAAAGACTTTTTAACTTTTGCTAAAGAGAAAAAACAAAGTAAGCCTTCAGGATTGCAAAATGACAAAAGACTTGCACAGGAACTTAAAGATCTAGAATAATGGTGAAATGCATCCCGGTTTAAACCTAGTCTTAGTTACATTTTTAATGAATTATTCGGGGTTTGCTCAAACGGCCCCGAAATCTTTTTTTAAGTCCATTTCAGCTCAATTTGATCTTATCGATTCAAAAACAAACACCCAAATTATAAGACTTTCTTTTGATGGCCGCTTCGGCGACAAGTTATTAGCTTCTATTGAAAAACCAACAACAACCTCAACTGCTTCAGCGACACTTCCGGTCAGCCAAACTGCGATTCCATTTCCAACCTGTGAATACTCAGCTGAATTTAAAGAGGTCGTCATCGATAAAGAAAAAGGTCTGCAGTTTTATCTGACTACAACTTGCGATGAAAATAATCAAAAGGGGACAACAAAACACGGTCGTATTTTAATCAAAGAGTCACAAATCCTTTCTTTTAAGAAATCGATCTATCTCTCTAAGACTTATCCACAAATCACCATCAAAACCAAAGATATCAGCTACTGACTTTACCGCGAAGTGTAACGTCTGATCATTGACTGTGAACACAACAAGACTAGACTTTGTTGATACAAATTGGAGATTTTTCGACTATGGGAACATTTGAATTTATTGAAAAGTACGGCGACCACGAAGAGATTTTATTTTGCCATGATAAAAATGTAGGCCTAAAAGCTATCATTGCTATTCATAACACAGCTCTTGGCCCAGCTCTGGGCGGAACGCGCATGTGGAATTATAAAACTGAAGAAGACGCTCTTGTTGATGTTTTACGTTTATCAAAAGGGATGACCTACAAGGCTTCTGCTGCGGGATTAAATTTAGGCGGTGGTAAAGCTGTCATCATTGGTGATCCTAAAACTCATAAATCAGAAGGTCTTTTCAGAGCTTTTGGTCATTTTGTGAATTCATTAAACGGAAAATATATCACTGCAGAAGATGTGGGTACGACTGTTCAAGATATGGAACACATCTATATGGAAACACCTTGGGTCACGGGGATTCCGAAAGATTTTGGCGGATCAGGGGATCCATCACCTTATACAGCTCATGGGGTGTTGATGGGAATAAAAGCGTCTGCCCATGAAAAATTTCAAACAGATACTTTAAAAGGCCTCCGCGTAGCTGTTCAAGGCTTAGGAAATGTGGGTCATAATTTAGTCAAATATTTAATTGAAGAAGGCGCTGTTGTTACAGTGGCTGATATTGATCCTGTCAGAGTTAAAAAATGTCATGATCAGTTTGGTGTAAAAGCAGTGGCACCGGATGAAATTTTATCAGTTGATTGTGATATTCAAGCACCCTGCGCAATGGGTGCAATTGTGAATGATCAAACAATTGCAAAATTTAAGTGTAAAGTTATTGCGGGCGGCGCTAATAATCAACTGGCAGAACCTAAGCACGGCGATCAGCTACGGGAATTAGGTATTTTATATGCCCCTGATTATGTTGTTAACGCTGGTGGATTAATGAATGTTTTTGTTGAACTTGAAGGTTATTCACCAGATCGCGCTTTCGAAAAAACTCGTAAAGTTTACGATAATGTTAAAAAAGTTTTTGAAATCGCAAAGCGGGATAATATTGGAACACACACAGCAGCGGATCGTCTAGCTGAAGAAAGAATTAAAACAATTGGATACCTTAAACAGCGTCATCCAGGGAAATCTAACCGTGCATTTACAACTTTAAAAGAAATTTACAACAGATAATCACCACTAACAAAAGAGAGAATCATATGACAAATTTTATTGAAAAAAATATTAAATCTATCGGAATAGCCTCGGCATTAGCGCTTGTTATTGGTCTTGGCTTTACCTTTAATAACTATCAGAAAACAGCTCATGAAACAAAACTGCAAGAGCAGTATTTTATGATCGAAGTTAAATTAAAAAAAATGAAAGATGCTCAGTTTAAAGCCATCCAAGAAAGTAAAGCTGCTGCAAAAACAGAAGCTCCAGCTGTATCAACTGCTGAAATTCAAGCTGAACTTGAAGCTTTCGTGACCACAGCTCAAAAATCAGTGGCTGGCCAAATGGCAGCTCTTGAATTAGCTCATATTTTAGTGACGGAAAATAAACCAGAAATGGCTATTGAATGGTTAACTAAAGTTGAAACTGGTTCGTCGAATTTGACTAATTTATTGGTTCGCATGAAAAAAGCACAAGCTTTATCTGTAGCTAATAAATGTGCTGATGCGATTGCAGCTTGGGATAAAGTTGTAGCTGATTCAAAAGCACAGTTTTTACATATCGAAGCTAAAGTTAATCAAGCTTTGTGCTACAAGAGCATGAACGATTTAGCTAAAGCCGAAGATGTTTTAATGCAAATTAAAACCAACTCAAAAAACGGTGAATATTCAGCAGAAAAAAATCCAGATGTTGAGAAAGTCTTACGATTAATTCAATTTCAAAAAAATGCAGGAATTTAACCAGTGAATAAAACTTTAGTAGGATTAATAACTGTTTTGTCTTTACTTACGGGCTGTCAAACCGCGCAAAAAACATTAGACAGACTTTCTGAAAAAAATTCTGACGTAAGATCACAGACCTTAGAAGTAAAGCCAATTTGGGTTTCAGATCTTTTATCTGAAGCCAATGTCGGATATAGAAAAATTAATCGATTTTCACCTATTTTATATAAAGACATGTTGGTCACAGCGAATTCAGTCGATGGGCTTAAATCATTTGATATTCTTGATCGGTCTTTAAAGTGGTCTTTGAATGTTCCAAACGGAATTGAATCCGCGGGGGCCGTCATTAATTCAAGATTATTTGTTGGTGGATTAAATGGTGTTTTTTATTCAATCGATTTAGACACTGGCAAAATTATTTGGGAATTCGACACCAAAAGTGAAATCGTCGCTGAGCCTTTGATTCAAGACGGATTCGTTTATTTTGTGAGCGGTGGAAATATCTTGTACTGTCTTGATGCGACTAACGGACGCCAGATTTGGGTTTATAATCGCCAAGATAATTCAAACCGTATGACGATTCGTGGGGGCGCAAAGCCAGCCTATTACCAAGGGCTAATTTATCAGGGTTTCAGTGATGGATCTTTAGTTTCGTTAAGCGCTAAAACTGGAACTCCACAGTGGGAAGTTCTTATTAATCGCAATACAAAATTTAAAGACATCGATGCTTCAGCTGTCGTTGAACAAGATACAATTTATATAAACAGCTACGATGATAAAATTTATGCTGTCTCTAGAAGCTCAGGAACAATTGTGTGGTCATCCAATTTTGGGGGTTACAGTGCTCCGATTATCAGCGGCGATCGATTAATTTATACTTCATCAAAAGGCCAGCTTCTGGCTGTCTCGAAAAAAACTGGTGATTTAATTTGGCAAAAATCTGATTTAGTCGGATTAGCAACTGAACCCACTTTACATAAAGGTTTAGTCGTTGTTGGTGAATCACAAGGTTCAGTTAAATTTTTTGATTTAATCACTGGTGAGCTTAAAGGATCTTTTGATCCAGGTCGTGGTGTTTTAACAAGACCCACATCAGATAAGAATAAAAGGATTTATTTTATTTCGGGCGAAGCTAATATCTATGCTCTACAAGTTGAAATGGTCTCTGATAATTTAAATTTTCCTTATATTAAATAGAGGTTTATATGATCAAGTTTATATCTGCATTAGTGATTTCAGTCTGTTTATATGGTTGCTCAACATCGCAGTGTAAGCCTGAAGATTTAGCTGCACAAAAACGAGATTTAAATCCGACTTTAACTAAAAATATCAAGCCAGAGAATTATATGAAAAAAATTAAAATCTATAAACAAGATGGATCAGTCCAGTGTGAAGACGGAACGGGTGCCTCTGTTGAAAAAATGTCTAACGAACTTGCTGGAATAACTATTCATCAAAAAGAAAAAAAGCATGATGGCCTTTTAAGAGCTCAAATGTGTGGTAACCCAACAGGCCAGTGTAACGTGTATGAAATTAATGAAACTGATTTAGCTAAAGCTGAAAAATTAGGTTTTAAAATCTGGAAAAATGATTAATACAATTCAAATGAAAACGTCCAGCAAAGTTTCATCCTTAATCGGACAAACTCCACTTGTACGTATTAATTCATTATCTGAATTAACTGGTAACAATATTTATGCAAAGTGTGAACACTTAAATCCTGGTGGAAGCATCAAAGATCGCACGGCTTT
>JAYTPA010000104.1:0-1892 GCA_043747495.1 Bdellovibrio sp. | reverse complement strand
ATTTTTGTTCAGATTTCCAGTCAAAAAAAATCTTTAAATATTTCTTTAAAGTCATCAGCTCAGTTTGTGTATCGATCAGTGTTGCACCAGGCCTAGTCGATTCAGCCCCAAAATCGAAAACTTCAGCCCCTTCATGGATAAGTTGATTTAATTTATTAACAAATTCTATTTCCGACATCGTCGAATCACCGTCAGAAAAGGAGTCTTTCGTTAAGTTAATAATAGCAACTAATCGTGGCCACGTGTGACTAATCGATTTTCGACAGTTCAAAGGCCAAAGACGGTCATGGCTCATCCAATGGGGCGCAGCTGTCTTCATGACTTTTAATAGCTGAGGGTAGACATCAAGTGCTGGCAGCAAAGCAAACGGTCGGTGCACTAGTTCTTTATGAGGTATTGTCAATTCTTCTGAATCGATAGTTGATCCATCTGTCCAAAGAATATCTATATCTATAGTTCGTGGAGCCCATTTTTCTGTTGAATTACGCTTTAGTTTTTTTTCAATGTCTTTAACTTTTTTTAAAAAATCTAAAGCTTTGAAATTCTGAACTTCGACCAAAACTGCTGAATTTAAAAAAGGTTTATTGTGGTGTGTTTGACTGGAATCTAACAGTAGAGCTTCAGATTCATATATTGATCCTACACTCAGTAGACGCAAAGATTTTATTTTTTTAATTTCAGAAAGCCCAAGTCTTAAATTATTTAATGAATCTATATTTGATCCAAGTCCTAATATGACTTGTGTTGAATGGTCTTGATCTAAACTTTGCTGTGACATGAAAATTCAACACCACTCAAAAGACCCTCAACAGGAGGTCTCACTTTTTTAAGATTTGTCGTTAAATAACACTGAAAGTTTTTATTTTTAAGTTCCTTTGTCAGTGCTTCATGAACTAAACAGCAAAGATGTTCAATTAGATGATATGATTTTTGAAGAGATATTTTTTTTACTAATTCGGTTAACGAGACATAATCGATAGTATCAATCAGTTGATCTGTCTGACAGCCTTTTATGTTTTCATGAAATTGTAGCGTTAAATTAAAGTGTACAGGTTGCGCTATCGACTGTTCAGCTTCGCTACAACCTAAATGAATCCAAACTTCATATTGATTAAGTCTCATAGTCTGTTGCATTAATTTTTAACACCAACGACATAGGCAATCCAACTCAAGCAAGATTCGCCCGTTTTAACTGGCGTAAATTGACCATTACCCCCGCCCTGCCTGTTCGTGCCTTCCCAGTAAATCAAAACATCAGAAAATCCTGCTTCAAGCATCATTTCTTTGATCTCAGGTATAGTCCACATTCGCCAATCATAACTAAAAACATTTTTATACATTTTATTTTTATATTTAAAATGAATACCAAATTCAGCATTGTTTGTAATAGGGTCAAAACTTTTCTGATCCCAATAGTATGTAAACTGTCTTAATTTTGTCTTGTCAGTAATTGCATCTGTGCAATTGGTGCCACCAAAGACATCAACAAGAAACAAACCCCGATGATTGAGTGATTTGAAAACATTTTTAAAATATTTTGTGACTAACTGGCGATCTTTAAAAATAAAGTATGAGAAATTAACTGCCACACTGATATCTGCTGACGGTAAGTTTTTTTCTAAAACATTTTTTTGAATAAGTACGATTCTTTTTTTCTGTTCTAATGTCAGCTTAGAGATATATTTTTCACGTCCATACAACATGGGTTCGATATCTAAATCTAATCCAAAAGCGAAATAGTTTTTATTTCTTTTGACCCATTCACAGCTGATTGCCCCAGCGCCGCAGAAATCTTCTCGTAAGTTCATTTTTGACTTCACAGAACCGAAAACTTCTTTATAAGTCGTCTCGTAAAACAAGGCATCAGTGTGTGGTGATTGAACTGCATCACT
>JAYTPA010000103.1:0-7843 GCA_043747495.1 Bdellovibrio sp. | reverse complement strand
AAATTCAGCTTCTTTGCCGCTACGACAAATTAATGTAGGGTTGGCTAAAATTTTTGAATCACCACTGGATTCAGCAGCATTTAGCTGCAAAATTAAATTTTCACTGTTGTCGACAGCTTGACCAGCAATGCCTGCTGCATACTGTTCGGGCCATTTGATTCCTAGATTGCGGATAAGACTTTTTTTGATTTCGATAAATCTGACTTCGATTTTAATATTGTCTTCCAAGATTAGACGATGAAGATTTTCTTCAGAAAAAAGTCCAATTTTCAATAATGTTTGCGCCACTTTCTGTGGATCACTTTTAGTGGCTGAAATCATTTTCCACGGGCTTGATTTGAACATAATTTTTGTGGGTTTTATTTCATGACTGCGTAAGTAGTCCTGCGCAAACGCAAGCACTTGAGTTTCGGTTTTTGCTGACATTTCTAAATCTAAATATATAAAAGATTTATGCAGATCCATCAGATCTATAATTTTTTGATAGTCATTAAAATTTAAGATTTTACCTTTTAAACAAATAGTGTTTTGACAAAATGACACTTTCAAGTATGGAATTTTTTGAGCTAATTTCTGCCATGTTTTATAGGATTCTTTAAAGCTGGCAGGGACAGCATAAAAATGAACAAAGTTTTGATCGATTTTGATTTTAGAATGCCCAACTTGTAAAGCTTTTAACAAAATGGCAGATCCCACTTGTTTAGCCGAGAATATTTTTGCATTTTCAATCCATATTTTTGAATTCACTTTGTGAACTAAGTGGTCTTCGCCGATTTCGACAAGCACTGGATCTTTTGCAAAAATGTAAGGCTGAAATAAAAATAGCACAGTTGTTAATACAATAGTTTTAAGCATACAGCTGATTCTGCAAATAAGTGGTGCTATCTAAATCTGATATGAGATAGATTAAATCCGAAAACAGGACTAGTTAATACGGTTCGTCGGAAAAGTAAAACGAACACTTACGCCGTTATTTTTATTTTCGATTTGCAGATGGCCACCGTGTGATTTAAGCAAAGCCTGGCAAATTGTAAGACCTAAACCCATCCCCACAGAATGGTTCATGACATTTTCGTCTAGCGTAAATGGCGTCATAATTTTATCAAGCACATTTTGTGAAATCTGGGGGCCGGTGTTTTGAATCTCTAGAATAAACTGTGCATTAACTATTTCTGTATGAATTAAAATTTGACTTTGGGTTTGTCCAAATTTAGTCGCGTTATGCAAAGCCCGGTGAATCATGGTTTTAAAAAAGTTGGAATCAGCCTCTAAAGTTGTGGCTTTTAAGTCATAGTTAAATGTTTGCTGCTTTATAGCCATCATTTTTTGAATATCATCTGCTGTTGTGCTGAAAAATTTATCTAAAACAATAGATTCTTTTTGGATATGAATTTGTCCTAATTCGCTTTTTACGATTAAAAGCACATCGTCAATAATGTTTTTTAATTTTTCAGATGATTTAACGATTCGATCAGTGAACAGATTTTGTTCTTCAGAAAGTAAAGTTTCTTTTAGAAGACCAGCAAAGCTTAAAATTGAAGTCAGTGGGGTTTTTAATTCATGATTAATTAGAATCATAAACTGCGATTTTGTTTTATCTAAGGACTGTAATTCATGAAGTGCTTTTTCAAGTTCTTTGTTTTTTCTTTTGAGTTCTTTACGAAGACTTATTTTCTCGTAGGCGTTATCAAGACTGGTTTGCAAATCAACAGGATCCCACGGTTTAGTGATGTACTTGTAGATTTGGCCTTTATTAATAGCTTCAATCACAGATTCGATGTCAGTGTATCCAGTTAATAATATGCGAATACTTTCGGGATGAGTTAAAATTGATTTTTCTAAAAATTCAACTCCAGTAATCAGCGGCATACGCTGATCTGAAATGATAATTGAGATATCAGGATTTAAGTCCAGATGGCTAAAAGCCTCATCTGGTGTAGATGCTTTTAGGATATTAAATTTTTTTCTGAGAAGCCTTTCGAGAGCTTCTAAGTTATCAACTTCATCATCAAGAAAAAGGAGTTTAGGTTTTTCTGGTTCGGTTCTTAAATCACTGTTCATGGATTCATGCTAACGATAGGGCTGAGTTTGGTCTAGCTTATTGAAATAAGTACTGACCTTAGACTATTTTTTTAGACTAGACTCTCTAAGGGTCGCAACAGAGTGTCGAAAAGTGATACGATGTAAAAGCATGAACTCTATCTTGCGTAAGCGGGATACGTGTATTTGAAGTTGAGGAGACATTATGTCGTTAAATAAATGGGCTCGTAATTTAATTGTTGTTATGACAACACTGGCTACTTTAGTAGTGAGCATAACATCAAACGCACAATACGGCGGCGGCTATTCAAGCGGCGGTTATGTCGGTGGCGGAGCAGCAGCAGGTATGTGGGGAACAGGATACGCAATGGGCCAACAAGGCTGCGGATATCCATGGTCACAAAATGGCGGAGCAAATGGCACATCTGATGAAGAAAAATCAGCTCGACAAAGATTAGCAGATGCAAAAGCCAACTTAAGAAAAGCTGAAAAAGAAAAAGAAAACCTTGAGAAAAAAAAGGAAACTGCTGCTGAAAGACTTGCACGCTATATTGAGTCCCAAACACTTGAGTTCATTTTAGATGTGCATATTCAAAAAGGTGAGATGTGTTCAAATTATAAAACATTTCCTGGTAAAACTTGTGATCCTGCAAAAGGGACAGATACAGCAACAAAAGTTGATGCTAACGGAAAAGTAATTCCCTCAGAAACTCAAACTGCATGTGGTGGCTTGTTAGATGTTCCATCTACTTTGACAAACAAATGGACCAGAGCTGATAACAGTGGTTACTGCGCTAATTCTGGTTCGGTTTCTTCTAATATTTGCAATGACAAAGATTTAAAATCAGAAGAAAGAAGCGCACTAAATCCTACGCAATGTAAAAAGAATTTAAGCGATTATATAAGTGCCCATAAAAAATCTGATGCTCTACAGACAAAAATTGATAATATGGGTGCCAAAGTTGAAGCGGCAGAAGACGCACTACAAGACACACGTGAGCGCATTACTGACGAACGTGAAGATCGTATGCGTGACCAAATGGAAGGCGGCTGTCCAGATGGCAGTTGTTACGAAGGCGGCAGCGGATATTCTTATCAAAAACCAAAACGTGATTGGTTAGGAATTTTAGGAACTGTTGGTATCGGTTTAGGTCTTGGCTACATTGGTAAAAAATATGATGAATCAGCAATGGAATACCAAGCACAGCTTGGATACCCTCCAACACAAGGTTACCCAACAGCGGTTTCGTTAGGTTTACCTTACGTTTTAGCTGGCGCCTATGGTGCTATTAACGGTGGATCTGGCATGGGTGGATTCGGTTGCGGTGCTGGTTACGGTGGAACTGGTTTTCCTTATGGAGCAGGCGGCGGAATGGGTGGACCATTCGGAGGACCGGGCGGAGCTTATGGTCCTTACGGCGCAGGAGCTGGTGGCGGTGGAGCTTTCGGATATCCACAAGGTATGTTTGGTTCACCATGGGGTGGCGGAATGTATCCTCCAGGTTACGGTGCTGGTGGCGGATTCGCAGGACCAAATGGCGGATGGCCAGGTGGTTTCGGCGCTGGTGGCGGCGTTCCCGTCAATGGTGGTTTTGGTTTCTTAGCAAATGGTGGTGGTTTAGCCGGTGGATTCCAAGGCGGCTTTCAAGGCGGCCCGATTATGGGTGGCTGGCCAGCAAATGGTGTGAACAATGGAATTCCAGCAGGTGGCGGATGGCCAACAACGGGAGGAATCGGTTACTTAGTTAATGGTGGAGGTTTCGCCGGTGGATTTCAAGGTGGTCCTATCGGTGGTTTCCAGGGCGGAGCATTTCAAGGTGGATTTCAAGGCGGACCAGTGGGTTCATTTGTAAATGCTGGTGGTTTTGCTGGAGCTTTCCAAGGTGGCTACATGGGTGGTCCAATCGGTGGATTTCAAGGTGGATTCCAAGGCGGGTTTCAAGGTGGTCCGATGGGAGCATTTGTGAATGCTGGTGGTTTAGCAGGCGGTATGGCCGGCGGATACATGGGTGGATTCCAAGGCGGATTCCAACAAAATCCACAATACCAATTACAAGCTTTACAACAACAACAACAGCAATTGCAGCAGTATCAACAGCAAGCGCAAATGCAGTTACAATATTACCAAGCGCAAATTCAGCAGCAACAGCAGCAGTATCAACGACAAGCACAAATCCAATCACAAGCGATTCAAGTCCAGCAAGAAATTGCTAACTTACAGGTGCGATTACAACAGTTGTATTCTGGTGCTTACACTGGAACAACTGGCGGTGGATCTATTGGTGGCGGAATTTACGGTGGCGTTAGCATAGGTGGCGGAATCGGTATCGGCGGAGCAGCTCCATCACCAGGATATGGCGGCGGCAGCTATGTTGGTGGTAGTTATGGTGGTTCAATGCCCCCTCCTCCGCCCCCTCCTCCAGGCGGCTATCAACAATCTTACCCTAATCCAACAGTTCCAACTGGCGGACAAATTAGTATTCCAAATTCTGGTGGCGGACGATAAATCCGCCTGACATCATTGAAATTAAAAACTGTTTTGACAGCCATGTGCATTTTTTAGCGACTGGACAAGTCGCTTCAGAATTAAAACTACAAAGCCTTCAATCTGCAGATGATCTAAAAAATATAAAAATTGAAAAAGAATTTTTTCGTGATAACTGGCTAGTTGGTTTTGGCTGGAATGAAAAAAAATGGAATTCATCAAAACCGCCAACACTCAGTCAGTTAGATGAAGTTTTTCCTGACTATCCTGTTATTTTAAGTCGCGTTGATGGCCATGCCTCTGTGATCAACACTAAAGCTTTACAACAGTTAATCGAAAAAAAAATAGCCTTTGCTGATGATTATAAAAATTTTAATGGTTTGCTTCTCGAAGAAGCCCACATTAAAGCACTGAGTCTTTTGCCTGCTTATTCGGATAACCAAATAGAATTATTTTTAAAAAAATCGACCCAGCTATTTCATCAAGGTGGCTTTACCCACGTGCGGGATTTATCGATGACATATAATCAATGGAAACTTCAGAAAAAACTCATTTTACAAAAAGAAATCAATATTTACTGTGAAGGTTTTATCACTATTGAATCCGTGAATGATTTAGAGCGTGGCTATCAAGATTATCTTCAATGTAAAAATGACCCCTGTGATCAGCTACGTATAAAAGGATTAAAAATATTTATTGATGGCTCACTAGGTTCAAAAACAGCTTATCTATCTGCAAAATATAAAAATACCAACACCAGTGGTTTATTATTATGGACACAAGCAGACATTGAAAAAGCTATTCAGTTTTGTTGGACCCTTAAAATTGAAATAGCTATTCACACAATCGGTGATGAAGCAGTTCACACTGCGGCTTTAGCTGCTCGTGAAGTCGCTGCCCAAGGCCTACTGGGTAAATTTCATTTAGAACATGTGCAAATTATTCGTCCAGAAACTTTTAAAATATTAAAACCACTGCATGTGTATTGTCATATGCAGCCCTGTCACTGGTTATCAGATCAGTCTTGGCTAAAAGATGCTATTGGTGAATTATCTGAATATGCTTTTTCATGGGAAGCTTTAAGAAAAAATAAAATCAATTTTGATTTTGGGACAGATTCACCTATTGAGCCAACAAACATTGTTCTAAATATTCAAGCCCTCGAGCAAAGTTCACTTAAAAAACAAAGCCTACCAATACCTAAACTGCAAGACGATTGGTGGAAATACCATAACCACAAAGACCATAATTGGGGAAATGGTATAACACAAATCACTAATGGAAAAGTCAGCCAGGTTATTTTAGACGGTTCTACTATTGATATCACTTAAAGCTGACTTTATGAGTTTTCAAAAACATTGAAGCCGCACTTAGCACAACAGCTGACCAAATATATGTCATTTTGTGTTTTTTAAAATGCTGTCCCATATTTTCAGTCGATTTACTGAACTGTTCTGTTAGCGAACAGCTTTCTTTAAAATTCGGAATTAAAGTTAGGGCTAATTCATCGTTTAAGTCCAAATTGTAATTTGGATTTGAACAATCACCTGCTAAAAAGTATTTTTGAGTTATTAAGTTCTGATTGTAGCTTAATTTCAAGTGTTTAAATTCTGACAATCTAGATAATAATTTTTTATTTAATAGATTAAAATCAATTTGCTTACGGAAAATAATGAGTGATTTTTCAGGCAAAATTAAATCCTCAGATTTTTGAATGATTTGTAACATTTCATTTAAATAGACATAATCTTTTTGCAAGTCTTGGTTTGGTCTTTTTAATACTATTTTTTCTGTTGCCAGTAATAAGTATTCAAGTTGTTCAAGACTAATCATTTCACTTTTCAAAACGCTCTTTAAGTTTTTATGAAAAGTTTGAATGTAATGTGCATTTTCTAAATCAAAATCTGAAATCAAATTGTGATAAAAGATATTTTTCTGAGATATAAATTCAGTGTAAGTATCTGGAAAGCATTTATAGTTTTTTTCTAAACATAGATTGCGATAATCGGTCCAGCTTACATTCTGACTTGGCACTAGCACCACTTGTGCAAATGCCGTTGAAAATGACAAAAGTATTAGAAAAAGAATGGAATAGATCTTCATGTTAAATACCTGAACTTTCTATCACTATTTTTTTAGTGTTTTTTAAATTAGCAGAATTTACACTGTTGTTTTCTGCACTTTGTTTGTTTTGCACAGCGGCCCAGTAAGGTCCTGCAAATGCAGTCAATTGACTTTCCAGTTTGTTAGAAATCAAAACAGAATAGGTAGTTGAATCACCTGATGGACGAACAATTTTTACTTTCGATAAAACTTTGACCACTCGCTGTGTGTTTATATCCGTAGTATATATATCCACAACACCGTACTGGTCTATAAGATGCGATATTGCCTGTGCGTTTGTTAATTCGATCGGATAAATGACATAATTTTCAGGGATCAATGTATCCAACGTGACTTTTTTAACTGGAGTTCTGGCGTCTTTAGTTCGTTCGCAAAAACTCAAGCAATAAATAAAAACAAAAAGACAAAAAATAAAAAGTAAGTGCTTATAAGGATCAGTTAGGTTTTTAATTTTAGTTATGATTGTTTGCATTATTGACCTTTTTTTGAAATTTTATAATTTTCAGTTTTTAAGTTTTTTGCACGGTTGACTTGATCAAAAGCTTTTAAAAGAGCTACGAATAACAACAACATAAAAACCATTTCTATCAAAACTTGCCCTGATTTATTTTTATGGACCATTGTTTTTCTCCAAAGTGGGGAACAGCTGCGCAGTTTAATTTCAATTGATTATTCCAGAACACAACGTCTTGAAACTGATCTATTGTTGTAAACGAATAATGCCAAATGAAGGACAGGCTCTGTAAGGTCTGAGCCGTATTCTTAAGAACATAATTCGGACCCAGTCCGCCTTCTGGATCCGGCGCAAAGGCAATTTCGGATTGATAGGTTTTAGTAAAATGTGATTGAGCCAGAATTATAGACTTCCAGTAGGATGATTCCGTTGCAATATGATGATTTATTTTATTAATTATAGATTGGGGCTCATAGACCAGTAAAAAGTTAATCTGAGTTAGCAGCGCTTTTTGCAAAAAATCTAATTGCTGCTGTTGATTGTATAAAGTCACTAATTTTTTTTGTAGTATCGCTACTAAACTTATTTGCGCATTTGTTGTAGCCACAGCCAGTGCAATTTGTGTGATCTTGATTTCTGTCCTCAAAGTGGTTGATAGCGGATTCATTTGAATAAGTTTTCGTTCCAGTCGTAATATTTTTTTCTGACTAGCTAAAGATTCCAGTATGCAGGTTTTTCTG
>JAYTPA010000102.1:0-9926 GCA_043747495.1 Bdellovibrio sp. | reverse complement strand
GAAGAAACTTTAAAAAATAGACCCCAGGTCATTACTTACTTAAAAAACTTAGGTCTTTTCTGTCAACAATTTAGTTCAACAGAATGTCAAACAGACTTCAAAAAAATCACTTTAGAAATTTCTAAAAAGTGGTGGGATATTTGGCTTAAAAATAAAAAGCATGTTGAATTTTCAAAATTAACAGAACAAGCTTTCGAAATTTTATTAAGTTATGAAGACCCTACTAAACCAGACTACACGTCACGCTATGCTTACAGTGAATTATTATTTCAAACAGGTAAATATGAATTAGCTGAGAAGAATTATCTTGTTGTTTCTGAAGTTAAAACTTTAGATAAAACAAAACAACATGATGCCCTATATGGAGCTCTATACAGCATTGAAAAACAGCTTGAAAATCCAAAATTACAATCTGGTGAAGCTGATCTATTAACAGCCCGCCAAAAAGAATTGGCTACCCGTTATGTGACAGAATTTAAGAACGGTGAACATTATTCAAGTTTGCAGTTCAAATTAGGTTTTATTGCTTATAAGCAACAACAATACGATAAATCACTAGAAATTTTAATGCCTTTCACGACAGAAAAATTGGCAAAGAAAGAATTTAAAAATAAAGCCGAAGATATTATTTTAGATATCTACAACATCAAAAAAGACTACAAATCGATTGTTAAAGCAACTGATAAAGCTATGCAAACAAATGGGGCTAGTGATTCACGTTTAACACAAATTAAACAAATCAATCTTGAAGCCCAATTTGCACAAATGCAAACTGATGCCGAGGGCAAAGCTGTGCTCGAACAAATCGATATTTTAAAAGACTTTTCTAAAAAGAATAAAGATTCTAAATTAGCCCAAGAATCTTTATGGAAAGCTATTTCATTAGCCTACGCCAACAAATTTAATATCGTTGGTGCTGATCTAACAAATGAATATGTTAAAACATACCCTAAAGATTCAAAAAACTTAGACGCTATCAAAGAAGCTGCTAAAGCCTATGTGGATTCGGGTTATTTACCGCAAGCCATTGCTGCTTTTAGGCAATTAGCACAAATCGAATCATCTAAAAATTTACAACATTTAGAAACATCTTGTGATCTATTGAAAGTCAATTCTCAACTGGCAGAAGCCCGCGGTTGTTACAAAGGATTAATCAGTTCTGTTTCAAAAGAGAAAAAAAATCAGCTTTTAGTTAAAATGATGGATTCATTTAAAGATAATAAAAATTTATCTGATTTTGCTAGTATCGAAAGTCAAGTTCTACAAGAAAATATCGAGCCTTTTGCAACAAAAATTTTAATCAACCGAGCTAAAAATCTACTTCAAGATAAAAAGTATTCTGAAGCTTTTAGCCTATCTTTAAAAATTAATTCACGCCAAATCGATGCTGATTCGCGCGCGGAAGCTCGGCTTATACAGGCTCAGATTCTTGAAAAAGAATTTGTTGGCCAAAGTGTTAAAGCCCGTGAAAATAAATTCTCAATCGTTTTGGCGATGAAAACAGAACGTTTTGATAAAGCCTACACAGCTTATTCATCAACAATCAAAATGTCCAAAAATGAATTGATTCAATCACAGGCCTTACAGGGAATTGATCGACTATATAGTCATTATATTGAATCGATCACAAATATGCCTGTTCCTGAAAGTTTAACAACAGAAGAACAAGCTCTGCTTCGTTCTGAATTGGTCAAAATCACTGTGCCTTTTAAAGATAAAAAACAGGACAACATCAATAAATTACGTTTGCTTTCGAAATTATCATCTACTTCATCAGAAAAAATTGTTTGGGATGAATATAACGTAGAAAAAACAATTGAACCCCGTATTGAGTTCTTACCAGTTGATAAAATATCATCTTTCCTACCCGCTTCAGATGATATCTTGTCATCATCTATTTCAAGATTGGATCGCAGTCAGAAAAAATGTAATTCTCAAGACTTAACAGCCGCTAATATCGGTGGCTGCATTCAATCTAAGAAATATACAGACGCGGAAGCTCTTTCTTTAAAACTAGCTGCGCTGCCAAAGAGCAGATCACTTGGTTTATATTACTTAAGTGTTATTTCAATCGAAAAAGGACAGCAAGATAGAGCTTTATGGATGATTGAAAAAGCCTTATCAACGGATAGCTTTGTTTCATTCTATCATTTTCAAAAAGGGAAAGTTCTTTATTCTGTCGAAGGTCTTGACAGTGCCCTTTCATCATTTGAAAAGTCCTTTGACATAAAATCGAAAACTCGTGAGATCAATGTGATGTATGGTTTAAAATCATTCTCAGACCGAGATTATTTGTCGGCAATGCAAGAATTTTCGCTACTAAGCACTGATGAATTGTATACTTATAAAGTGGCAACATTATACGTCGAATCAATATTACAAAGCGGCAAAACAGATCAAGCTGTTAATTTGGCCCTTAAATTATTGGGTTCCGGTTCCGATAATGTAGATATGCATCTACAGTTGGCACGAGTTTACGAACAGTTTTCTTTTGATACAGCATCGGCATCGGAAAGTTATTCGAAAGCTTTAGCCTCTTCAAAAGATATTGAACAAAGAAATTGGCTTAAAAATAAAATAGAGTTTTTAAAGACAAATAATAATCAGAAAAAAATATCGTTGAACGTCGGTGGTGGATAATGCAGAAGTTGAATACAAACATAAGGAAAGACTATGACACGTTTAGCGATAACATTTATTGGCCTGCTCCTTTTTAGTTTAAGCAGTTTTGCTAAAACTAAAAAAGTTCGTGATATTCAAGAAGTTAACTTCTCTGAAATGAATTTAAAAGGGACCATTAGAAATCCTGATGGTGCGTATTTAGTTCAAAAAAGTGGTATTAAGTTTATGCCTCTTCATGACGTTCAAAAAAGCGTAGATCAAAAAATTAGAGAAACATCACTTTATTTAGATTAATTGAACTGACTTAAAGGCTGGGGGCCGTAATGCGATTGCAAATTAAACAGAAGACTCAAGACGGAAGAACAAAAACTTGGAAAGTTGATCCTAAATCAACTTTAGTAACCATGGGTACTTCTAGAAAATCAGACTTAGTCTCGATTGATCGTCAAAGTTCAACTTTTGATGTGGCTTTTGAATACCGTCAAGATGGATGGCATTTTATTCAGTTTGGCACACAGCACGCACAACCCGATATTTTGATTAAAAATAATGATTCTTACAAATTAGGTGAATCTGATTTGTCTTTTACAACGATCGAACTAAAACCTTTTGTTTATGAAATGCTTGATGGTGTTAGAACCAACGGTAAATCTCCAAAAAAGCTTTTAATCGTTTCAAAAAATCAAAAAGTTATTGATGTTCAAGTTAAAAACACTACCGAAAACCTTTATGCGACTCTTACCGGCAACAAGCAAGCCTTACAGTTTAATACTTTAAGTCATGAATCTTGGTCTGAGCTTGAAGTCGATGGTTTAAATTATAAATGTAAACTAGTTAGTTTAGAAGAAGCCGACGAGTTTTCAAAAGTAAATCCAAAAGACTATGTCGATAAAGAAAGTAAAAATATGCTGATTGCAACTCTTGCTGTTGCGTTTTTATTTATTTTTATCGGTGTCGTAACGCCTAAAAAAGAAATGGTCACTGCCGAAATTCAGTTACCAAAGTCGACACAAAGTGCTGTTATTAAATTTGAAACTCCGAAGCCACAAAAAACTCAACCTGCTGTTGCAAAAGCTGTAGCACAACCGAAAGTAGCCCAATCAGCACCAGCATCAGCTAGTTCTGGTGGAAAAGTCAGTGCTCTTCTTAAAGGGGCTGTTGGTGTTCGTATTTCTCAGCTAATGGGAAAAGTTTCTGCAACTGATGCAAGAACATCTGAAGTATTAGTGACAAGCCAAGGCCGCAAAGCCGATGATGGGGCCTCTGGCCGTGCTTTAGCTGCAGTTGGTAACGTTGATACATCAGGAAGAAACTGGAACGGCGAAGCTACTGCTACTGGTGGTGGAAAAGGTATTTCTACAGCTGGTGTTGGCGGCGGTAAAAGTGGATCTGGTCTTGGCAATGGTTTAGCCGCTGGTAAAACAGGTTCTGGCGGAGTCGGCCTGATCGAAGAAGAATCAGAAGTTGTTGGTGGTTTAGACCGTGAAGTGATCGCTCAATATATCAAAACACAATTAGGTCAAATTCTTTATTGTTATGAAAGACAACTTTCAGCAAACCCAGATTTATACGGTAAAGTGGCTGTTAAATTCACTATTGCAGGTACAGGCCAAGTTGAATCACAATTGATTGGTCAAACAACATTAAACAGCGTCCCTGTTGAAGGTTGTATCTTAAACAAAATTTCTAAATGGAAATTTCCAGAACCTCGTGGCGGAACAAAAGTTGTTGTCACATACCCATTTTTATTTAAAAGCACTAACTAGCAGGAGAACACATCATGAAGAAGCAAAACGTATTACAAATTATTACACTAACACTAGCCTTGGCTAGCCAATCTGCTTTTGCACAAGACGATCGCGGGTCTGATAAAGTTGATCTTAAAAAATTAGAAGATAAATACTGGTCAGCTAAGGACGATGATTACGGCGTTATACAAAATAGAACTTTTTCTAAATCTGGAAAATTTTACGGATCATTAGTTTACGGAACATTAATTAACGACCCCTATGCCACATCAAAAGCACTTGGCGGTATGGTTGGATATTATTTTACTGAAGATTTTGGTATTGAGGGTTCATATTTAAATTATGATAGTCAAAAAAATGAAAATATTGAAAAATTGAATAATATCAATTTTAACGTCTCACCAAATTATAATTTAATTAGAAATTCAATGGCACTTTCTGCAACATATACTCCTTTTTATGCAAAAATGGCCTTTATGAATAAATCCATCATGTACTTTGATATGGGTTTTACATTAGGTGCAGGCTTAACCACATACGAACAAGTTAGGTCAGCAGGTCTGGGCCAAGGCGATCAGTTCACTTCAAAATCATCTCCACATATTGAGATTGGCATTATGCAACAGCTTTTTGTAACAAAAAATTTAGCGTTCAGATTAGATCTAAAAAATAGTTTCTACAGTCAGGAAGTTGCTCCTTATCAGGTCAATTCAAATTCTTCTGGTGGCATAGAGGACAAAGGATCTAACGACACTACATTAACTTTTGGTGTGACATTATTTAGTAATTAATAAGAACTACGGGATTTAAACTGTTTCAATAAAAGGATGAAGTAAATATGAAAACAGAATGAAAAAATTAACACTTTTATTCACAATCGTGATCGGGTTCTCCCCTATTGCACACAGTTTTAAACTTAAAGTTCACAAGTCACCAGAATTTGTGGCTACTCCACAAACAATCAGTTTTGACCCAGCAGCTGAAACAGCTAAAAAAGTAAGAACATTTGAAACTGTTTCTGTTCCCCCGATTGTGCAACCACTTTTGGAAATTCCTTTACCTATTTTAGCCCAGCCAGAAACAGTGATTAAAAATCTTGTTGAAATCAAACCTGATGAATACAAATTAATTCAAGCCTTGATCTTTCTTGAATATCAAAAGAAGTTTGATCTTGCGATGTCTCTGTTTGTTGAATTAATGGCTCACCCTCAGTATAATGACCTAGCCACTTATCACTATGCTGAAACAGCTTTTAATCAAAAACTTTTTTCTGAATTCAGACACAAAATGATCAGTGTTGTTAAAACAGCTAAAGATCCTATCTTAAAAAAAATGGCTATTGAAAACTTAATTCAAAATATTAATTATTTAGAAGTCACAGATATTGCTCTTATTGATCCCTTGATCAAAGAATATAGCTTAGATGTGTTTTCATCGCCTGATTATTTACTTAAAAAAGCTAAATACTATTCAGCTCAAGGTAACCTTGGTGAATTTGAAAATGCATTACTATTGATTCCTGTCGAATCTAAACAACATCATGAAGGAACTCTGCTAAAAGCTGTTTTAAGTTACCGTCGTGGCGAACTAGATAGCGCGTTACAAACATTAGAAATTTTGTGGCCAACAATCCAAGACGATAAGAAAAATGAAGTTAGAAATTTAACAGCATTAACATTAGCGCGATTGTATTTTCAAAAATCAGACTATTCACAAGCTTTTAAATATTATCAATCTGTTGATAAATCATCAGGCCAGTGGTTACAAAGCATGGTCGAACAGGCTTGGACACAAGTGCTTGCAGGAGATTATGAAGGTGCTGCTGGAAACATGTTTAGTATGCATACTGATTTTTTTAAGAAAGCTTATGCTCCTGATACTTACATAGTCCGCACAGTAGGATATCTTAATTTATGTCAGTACGGTGATGGTTTAAGTATTCTTGATGATTTAAATAAAAAATATAAATCTATTCATGAAAAACTTCAAGCCTTCAAAACAGCTAACAAAGCTGACCTTCAATATTACGATTTAGTTAAAAACTTTTTAAAAAATAGTCAGCAAGACGAATATTCTGGTGTGCCACGTGCATTCATAGTTGAATTAGCTCGTCACCCCAACTATTTAAAAATTCAGAACCAAATCAACAACTATGAAGATGAAAATTCCAGATTTAATAAAATCACAATTGATCTCATTAAAAAAGAACGTGTTGCTCGGTTATCGATGCTGAAAGCTAAAAACGAGTTAGCTGGAGGCAAACGTGATAAAAAATCAAAATCTACATTAGTTGATCTAGAAAAATCATTTTTAGCAAAAGGGATTGAACACTTGATCACACAGCGCGCCCGCGAAGGGATCAAAAAAATGCGTGAAGCAGCTATTGCCCGTCTGACAACTGAAGAATCACAACTTCGCTTGAAAGCTGCAACTAACTTGAAGAATAGATATTTTGAATACACAGCTACTTTAGATAACCTTATTGATCAAAAAGAAGTTCTTTCTTACGAAATTTATTCTGGTGCTGGCGAACACTTACGCTTCCAAATGGCTGGAGGACAAGTGAATGCTGATGATAAAACACGTGAAGCAGTCGCATTGAAATCAAGCGAAAATCAAAACTACCAGTGGAAGCATAAAGGCGAAGTTTGGGAAGATGAAATTGGTCATTACCGATCATCACTGAAAAACGTATGCCCTAAAGAAGAAGTCGCTCAAATTAATAATTAAAAGAGGTTTATCATATGAAAAAACTAACTACACTAACAACTATTCTATTAGCTTCAATTGCAGTTTCAGCTAACCCTTACAAAGCTGAAGACGGTCTGAAAAAAATCGATGGCAATGTAACTACAACTTCTGAAAACAAAACTGAAGTGAATAAAAATATTGAGCTCGCTAAAAAGCAGCTTACAGACATCACTAAAACTAAAGAAGACATAAAAAAACAAAAAGATTCGGTTTCACAAGAGATCGTCAAAAATAATGATGCTTTGAAAAAAGTTTTAGTCAGCGAAAAAGAAATTCAACAACTCATGACGACCGAAAAAACTAAACTTGAAAAAGAAAATATACAGATAAAAGATCTAGAAGCCATGATTGCTAAAGTGAAAGCCAACCAAGCTAAACGCCAGACAATTATTGCTGATTATCAAGAACAGTTGAATTTAGTCACTGGCGAAAAGAAAACATGGAAAACACGTGAATCTGAACTGCGCGTGCAAGAAGGTCAAACGATTAAGTCTTTAAAAGAATTATCAACTGAAGAAAAGTCTTGGCTGTCTAAACGGGCTGCTTATGAAGCTGAACTTAAAAAGTGGACGGCAGAAAACGAAAAGCAGCAAAAAATTAGTGATACATATCAGGGTTTAAAATCTAATAAGTAGTTAGATACTTTTTCGCCTCTAGATGCTCTTACGAAAGATAAATGACTTAATCTCATCGGTTAGGTCATTTGATTCAAGTTTGACCTTTTCAGTGCGCAGCAGATAAGTAATCAATGAAAATAAATTATCATATTTTGAATTTGTGTTAGCAATCCAACCGTGGGCTTCAGACCACGTTGACACTAAGAATCTTTGATCATCAGTCAATAAAGCATATAAATTAAGATCAACATCGTTGGCTGGTTCTGCCGCGAAAACAAGTTCTGTTTTCTCATTTCTGAGTTTGTTTGAAATATTCAGATCCTTCAAAAGACTAAAATAGTCTTTCTTGATGGCTTCTCTAATAATTTCGAATAACGGCATCATATCTTTCATGATTTTATAAGTTAGAGGATGTTTTTTTGCGCGGCAAGTCCTGTTCAGTGATTAGCGACTCATTTTGTTATAAATAGTCAGGTAATTACTCACGACTTTTTTGTAATAAGGGTACTGTCTTGTTGAGGAAGCTGGGTACCTATTTAATTTGTTTATACCCACGTTATAAGCGTTTATATAAAGCGTTGAATCTGACTTTAAAGCTGTCTTAAGATACTTAAAATAGAGCGCCCCGACTTGGATATTATAAATCGGGTCAAATAGCGCTTCACGTCCCTTCCAGGGCATTTTGAATTTCTTTGTGATCCATTCAGCTGTGTCAGGTTTAATTTGCATCAGGCCTATTTCTCCAGCGCTACCAACGATATGTGGTCTAAATTGGCTTTCAGTTTTAATCACAGATAGAATAAACATTGGATCATATTGATAATCATAGCTAGTTTGAACTAAAGCTTCCGCCATAGCTTCTGCATCTAGTTTTGGGTTCTTTGATTTAATGTAAGCTTCGATTGATTTTCTAATTTTACGTTCGTTAGCGAATCTTTTAAGTTTTTTATAGGACTGTGGATTTGCCATTAAAATTTCACGTGAATGCTGCATGCGAATTCTTTCAATATCATATTGACCTGATTTATAGTCCGCAGTTTGACAACCTACATTAACTACAGCTAGAAAAAAAATAAACTTTTTAAGTAAACTTCTCATACAAAGTTATACTTCAATTTCAGAGCCAAAATACTGAATCACTATGAGACTTGCAACCCCTTGATAGAACAGGGTTATCATTTTGAATATATCTTAGATAATCTGATAACGAATTTACGAAAACAGTGTCGAAATTTGTGTAGACACTGTCCGTTTTTCGACGAAAAACTGAACTTATTAATTTGAAACAGATTAAGAATTAATTTGTTTTAATTTTTTTCTTAAGAATTTTGTTCTTTATTTTTAGCGTTTCATTGGGAAACAACCAAAATGAGAATCCAATAAAAATGGGGAGAACGACTAAGAATGTGATTCCTAAGCTAACAGCAATCGTTAAATCAGGCTGAATAATAAAACCGTACATATTAGGAACTGTTAAAACGTAAACCGTTGAAGCCACCATATAAACTATAGCGCCAACTACGACGTATTTTAAAACATTCGTTAAAAAACTGAAGTACGAAAACTGATAAATAAATTTTTGATAGAATAACAACAATAAAAACAAATTTAAAAAAGCGCTGATGATTGTTGAGATCATGAGACCTTGAACTTGATATTTAGCCATCAAAATCGGCGCTATCATAATATGGCAAGCCAAGCAGAAAGCTGAAACCATTGCTGGAAGCCAAGTGTTCTTAACAGCATAATAGGACGGTGTTAATACCCGCACTCCGCTTGAGAAAAGCATAATCCAGCAATACGTTTTTAAGATAACGACTGTTTGAACAATATCTGCGTCTAAAAAACGTCCCCTTCCAAAAAGAAGTCTCACAATGGGATCCGCTAAAGCAAATAGTCCAACAGCAGCAGAAATTGAAACAAATAAATTTAATTCTAAAAAATGCTTTGAAGTCTGAGCCATTTTTTCTTTATTGCCTGAAACCCAATATTGCGACAGCACTGGCAATAAAGCTGTGCCCAAGCTGACTGAAATTAATGATAGCGGTAGCTCAATCAGACGATCAACATAGTTAATATATGAGATAGTTCCCTCAACAAGACTTGATGAAAATCTTAAATTCACAATTGTTGTAAACTGTAAAAGACCCATACCGATTAATCCGGGGCCCATATTTCTGAAGACTTG
>JAYTPA010000101.1:0-4128 GCA_043747495.1 Bdellovibrio sp. | reverse complement strand
AAAATTGATCTTAAAAAAGGTCAAAGCTTTATTTTAAAAGCTGGCAAAAAGAAATTTATTAAAATTGTAGTAGGTTGATCATGAAAATTAAGTTTATGCCCATGAATATTGAAGTTGATGCAGATTCTAAAAAAAGTCTTCTGCAAATTGCCACTGAAAATAATATTAAGATTAAATCGATCTGTAATGGTGTTCCTTCGTGTTCTGAATGCCGTATAAAAATAACTGAAGGCAGTCATTGCGTCCCTGAGCCTTCAAAAGCAGAAATTAATCTGATTGGTACTAGTTACTACTTAGATGGCAGACGTTTAAGTTGCCAAGTTAAATGCTTTGGGTCGATCACTGTAGACATGACTGAACAGTTAACGAAAACGGATACTCATAAAAAAATTAAAGGTGTCCGCATAAAAGATCAAAAAGATTTGCATGCAAAGCAAGATACCATGATTTTGAATGCAAAAGAAAACAACACTCAGCCAGTAAAAAAATAATAATTTATAAATACAAAAAACAAATCTAGTTAAATTTAAAATACTTAAATTATAACTAGATTTGTTTTTATGAAATAACTGAATTATTTTTTTAAATTAACTTGTAAGTTTTTTCTTTAATATTTCGGCGGCGGTGAAAATTCTTTTTTTCTTTGCTAGTTCCATTTTTTCGACAGTGCGGGCCATCATCGACATGCGTGGATTTTTTAAGAAGAAGTCTTTATGCTTTTCAATAAAGCCCCAATAAAGACCGTCAACACCATCAGCCCACTGCTTTTGTGAAGTTGTATCGATTTTAAAAAGTCCCATTTTTTTATAATAATTTGATCCACAAAAATAGGGCTTTGTCGCAAAAATGCCGCCGTCACTGAATAAGGCCATGCCATAAACGTTTGGTCCCATCACCCAATCCGATGAATCGATAAACATTTCCATGAACCATTTGTGGGCCTCCGCTGGTTCAATTTCTAAAAGTAACATAAGACTTCCAACAACCATTAATCTTTCAATGTGGTGGGCGTAGCCAAACTGAACCGTTTTTTTAATCGTGATATCTAAAGGTACAATTCCAGTTGTGCCATCATACCAACACGATTTTAACTTTTTAGTGTGTTTAAAATAATTAGTCGTTTCTTGTTTGTCGCTGTAGTTTTGATAAATACCACGAATAAATTCGCGCCAACCGATCACTTGGCGAATAAATCCCTCAACAGAAGCAATTGGTACTTTAGTTTTTTTATAATGCGCTAACACAGCCTCTACAACTTCATCAGGAGTCAACAAACCGACATTTAGAAACGGAGTCAGTACCGAATGAAAAACAAATGTTGAATGTTCAGGTATGGCATCTTCATAAGGGCCGAACTGGGCTAAACGATCCGTAATAAATTGATTTAACCAAACTCGGGATTCTTTTCGGCTAACAGGCAGCCAAAACTGGGCTGAATTACCAACGTGATCTGGAAACAGCTTATCAGTTTGCCGGCTAACTTCTTTAACATGCTGACTAGGCTTTATTCTTGGTACATCTGGTGGATTAATTTTATTGGGTAGTGGAAGTCTGTTTTCTGCATCGAAGCTCCATTGGCCACCAACAGGGGATAAATCTTTTTCAATCAGTATTTTTAGAGCAACACGCTGTTTTTCATAAAATGTTTTCATGAACGGACGCTTTGACGGTGATAAGTATTTTTTAAATTGCTCACGAGATGTTAAAAACATGGGGCTTTGAATAATTTGAATGTTTAATTTTAATTTTGTCAGTAACTGAATAAGTCTTTTTTCAAAAAATTTATCTTCGATTTCATAAACTGAGGCAGTTGTGATTTTATTTGCAGAAATAAATTTCTCTAAGGACTGTTCGTAATTCAGTTTTGATTTAAAAGTGTCTTCAATTTTTTCATAGTGAATTGATATTTTATTTTTTAACAATTCATCAGCATAAGTGCGCATTGCTGCTAAAAAAAATATAATTTTTTGTTTGTGAAACTGGTAATAAGTGCACAGTTCTTTATCTTCGCGGATAAAAACAGTTATTTTTTTATGATCTTTTAACTGCGTTTTTAAATGATCAGGCTGAAAAAGTTGATTGCCTAAAGTAATATGTAAATGACTCATTAAAACCCCTTGAAAGCTAAAATAAATAGTAGACTACGCACTGACCACAAAAGTGTTCTAGGCCAATTTGTTTTAACTAAGACTTGTGCAATCTGCAATCTCTCACTGTCACTGATGTGGGGTTGGGCCAGTAAATTGTGAATTGGCACACTTAAAAAAGCAGTGCAAAGCCAAATGATGATTAATAAAAAAGTTTGTGTAATCCAAAAAAAAGAAAACTCATTTAAAATAAGCAAATACAAAGCTGTGAATATCTCTAAAGTCATTATGGGGCCAACAATAAAAGTGATTGTTTTTGTATGAAAATTTTGAAAAGTAAAAAACTGTTTAAAATCGATAAATTTAAAACTAGGGTAATGAATAAGCTGAATAATCCAGATGACACCAGTCATAAAAAAACAGCAAAAAAATTGTATTTGCATGACTAAATCAGTATTAAGATATGTTGTTAGTTCTTCCATGGCACCCCTAATATCCAGCCCTCGTTTTTAATTTTTTTAGAGGCTTTATAATTAAAAAAATCTTTTTTTTGACTAAATTTAAGTCCAGCATAAGCTAAAATAAACGAATCTGCACTATCTTGATTTTTAAATTTGTGATTTTTCCAGTTGTTTTGTCTTTGGCTATTTTTAAGCCAAGTCTTCCAATAATAGCTAGGGTAGCCTTCGGCTATGACGATATTTGTTTTAGAATTTATGGGTTGATGACCCCAGATCCGGTACCAAGTTACATCCATTGATAGATCTTTAAGTATTCTGTAAGTGCCACAACCAATATTTTTTTGAAACGGGTGTAAATTAAACACTGAATTGGCTTTTGTTAATGTTTCGACTGTTCTTTCAGGTTTTTTTTGATTTTCACAAAATGTATTAAAAAATTGGTAAGCGGTTTTTGCTCCGTAGGTTTTGTTATTAAATTCATAATCTTTTACTGTCACAAGAATTTGACTTATTTTTACTTTACAGGATTGTGGTAATCCTAAAACAGCATCAACGACAATCAATATTTTTAACTTAGTTACAGCTTTCAGATCTAAATCAATGTGGTTTTGTATAAGATTGTAAATCTCATTTTTTGTCAGAGATTTTATCTTGTGTTCAAAGTGATTTTTTGGATTTTGTTTTTTTCGATTATCGATCAGGCTGCAGGTCAAAGGCTTTGGAATTCCTTTTGCTGTTGTTGCACCTGTTTGATCGATTCCTATTATAAAATCAAATTTCATTCTTAATATATTCAAATTCAATTTCTGTTTTGACTGAATTTAAAATAAAACCTGATTGAAAAGATTTTTTAGCTAAAAGTTCTGCTTTTTCTTGATTTGATGGATTAAGAATTGAAACAGATAATTTTAATTTTTTCATAACGGGTTTTTTATTTTCATCTAAATCAACAGTTAAAGTTGAGCTGGCATTTAAGCCTTCGTAATCTAATTTAGAATTTTCGGCGTACACTTTAAATGTAGCAACAAAACAATTTGTCAGTGCTTGCGCGAATAAATCTTCAGGGCTGAATCCACCACCTGGGCCGTTAAATTCTGGGGGCACAGCGCAAGTCGCAGTCCAGTTGTCTTGGCTTGTTTTTGATGTGATCGTCCATGTTTTCTGGACACCTGACTGGGTAGAACTTTCGGCCTGAAATAACATTGGGTATTTAAACATTGTTAAGCTCCTGTTAAAAAACGATCATTAAAAATCTTGAAAAATTAACAATTAACATTAAATCAATTTAGTTCGACTTAACAACTTTGGGTTTCATGTTAATGCTGAATTACAGCGTCTCAAAACAATACTGTATTAAATTGGTAAACAACATCAAGTATTTATCTAATATTACCGATAAATTGTTTATGCAGTTGACGATGTGGCACGTTTATTTGAAACAAAAAATTCGTATGTGTATGCGCACATTCATTTTTTTAATGTCATTAATTCTGCCATCATTAGTTTTTGCCGCTGCAGCACCTAAATACACAACTTACCAAGCCCGAGTAATCAAGCCTGACAACATGCCGCTTGAAGAT
>JAYTPA010000100.1:0-34889 GCA_043747495.1 Bdellovibrio sp. | reverse complement strand
GGCTGGTTATAATCACCAGTGACTGTGTAATTCGAATAAGTAAAAGATCCTTCAACCAAGAAATAATCAAAACGGTTACCGAAACCTGCACCCAATGAATAATTACCTCTGATAGCTTGTACATCAGGGTACTGACCAATACCAGCAGTTGCTACGAAATAACGTTGTTCGTTAATAGGCTCAATAACGTGTTTATCGTCATCCAATGCCATGCGAACTTCTTCACGAATTTCATCTCGTGAAACTGATTCTTTTTCAACATGAATAGGTTGTGGTTGAATATATGATGGTGGAGCTTGAACTGGAACGTAAGCTGGAGTCTGCTGAGCGTTTTGCAAGTTATCAAATTTATCACCAAATAAAATAGACGCTCTTTTTTTCTCGTCTTCTAAACGGCTTTGTTCAAGTTTTTCAACAATGCGTGATTCAGTTTTTAATTCTTCTTCTTGGCGACCACGACGAATTGAATCCGCACGTGAATTACTTAACGGCGAAGCTTCTATCAAGGTCTCAGGCTGTTTTTGAACAGCTTGCTGCTGTGTCGGAACAACTATTGTTTGCGTAACAACTGAGCCCTGCGAGCGGCTTTGCGAATTCGAACTTGCTGATGGCGAGTTCACTTGCAGCTGTTCTATTTCAGAATCAACTTCAGCGTATAGATCTTGGTTTTGTGCGAATGCAACCTGTGCAAATAAAGCATTTGCAAACATTGCGGCAACTATTGAGTACTTGAAATTCATAAAATCTCCCCGTAATAACTTTTGTTCACTTCGATACGTTAGATTGAAATAGCAACCCAAGTGCCAACTTTTGTCGCCTTTTTCAAGATCCGTGCAAGCTTCGTAAACTGTTGGAACCACTTATATTATAAAAGATGTTGAAAAACTAGGTAATCGGACTGGGCCTGTGGAAAAGTGACGACATTAGATTCATTCATGAAAAAAATACTTGAATCAAGGGGGCGTCTACCTTTAAATAGAACTGTTTTTGTAGTCTATATAATAAGACCGAGTGGCTCGGTGATGAAATTGGTAGACTTGCTAGACTCAAAATCTTGTGGGAGCAATCCCGTGTCGGTTCGAGTCCGACCCGAGCCACCAATTTTCCTGATCTTTAATTAACAACATATATTTGTTATTAATAAAAAAAATGCCCTTACTTTTCAGTAAGAGCATTCATAATATTGTTATTTAATATTTTAAATCTAGTAGCAGCTATTATAGCAATCAGGCTTGTATATACCCGCCGAGATACATGACTTGTTACAAGCTTCTGACCACAATATGCATGAATTGATTTTTTTTCCATAAGCACTATTAAAACAGTCTGGCTTATAATTACCAGCTCCTAAACAAGCTTGAAATTTTGAAGTGGATGCTTCGGTCGCTTTACGGCAAATTAAATCTGCTTGATCACCAGTGTCACCATCACCTGAACATTGGTAAATACGACCATTCACATTAACTTGTATATTGTCGACTTGAGCAAAAACTGAACTAGCTAAAACTGAAATCACTAACGCTAAAAATATTTTCATAATCCCACCTGTTTGTTTATTATAAGACAAACACTGTTTAGATGAGATTTTATAGCTTATCAATCCAATATGTAAAAATAACAGTTTTGTGTGGCTAAGATGTTTTTATCACCACACCAGTTGTTTTTCGACGTCGCTGATTTTATCGAAAGATCTGCACCACTGAAGCATCGCGCCTGAATCAGCACCGTAGGATTGACCTAGAACAGAGATATATTTTTGATCGATGAACGAACCTAGTTCGCCATTGCTATGATAAAAATAGTCTGTCTTTAAGCCTTCGGCAGTTAATCTTTGATTAACACTGTACGCACGAACTTCCGTGCAAAATAACGTAGCTGAAACAAAACTAACTTCTTTGGCGTCAACATCAGCTAAGTCTTTACCCTCATTTAATCGATTTACGATATCTTGAGCCGATTTTTCAACATGGGGGTAATCCTTTAAAAAAGAATTCGTTTCGAATTCATCTTGGACATGTTGCAGTTCATGGGCGATCACATGAGCTTGTTCAGAAGAATTAAAATCTTTATTTATGTTAATCTTTATAGTCATGTCTTTGATATCGTATGATCCACCATTGTGGCCACCTAAAGATGTAATTTCTGATTCTGATTTATAGGAAATTTCTATTTTATAGCCTAAATTTTTCAAGTGATTTAAATAATCCAATGCCAACTGCCCCGTCGAAGTTTTCGACAATTGACCTTCTACGCTTTGCTGTTGGCTTAATGTGGGGTCTTTTGCTGTAGTCGAATAAGGTGGGCACCCCGCCAGAAGCAACAACGACATTATAACGATATTTAATTTTAATATTAATTTGGCTACGTTCATACAGTTAAAGCTAAAGCGAAAAAGATGCCAGTTTGATTTTTTTTGAAAGCTTTATCTGTCAAAAATTCGAACAGTATTAATTTTTCTAAGAGTTGTTATAACTGTGTTCATCAAATTCAATAAGTTTAACTTATTCAAAAAAAAGGGGATCCTTTATGAAAATGACTCAATTAACTGCTACGACTATTGGATTATTAGCTACATTAGCTATCACTTCAGGATGTTCTAAAGATGGTAATAAACGAAATACACTATCACCGGAAGTTCGTGCAGCACAGACTCCGCAAAAGCCTACTTTTTCTAAACCAGCTGTTGGTAACGAATTAACAAAAGATCAAGTTAATCAAATCAAAGATATCTTCAATCAAAAACCGGCTATGGAATTACCACCCTCTGAATTAGTCCTAATGGACCGCGATTCTAAATTGAATAAAACTAAACTCGCTGAATTACGCGCTAAAGAAGCTGAACTAGCAGCTGTAGCAAGCCCTGAAACATATGCTCTTTATAAATCATTACGCGCCAACTGCCGTAAAGATCATTTTAACATGCAATCTTCAGCGACTGTACCAATGGAGAAAGTCACTGAAGCTAACGATCTACGTAAAGATGACCATGTATTATTTGATGCTGGTGCTTCATACGGCGCGACGAATTGTGATGTTGAAGCTGCTGGACAAGCCAAATACGGAGCTAAAGTTGAAAAATTAGAAACTGATGGTGTTGTATCTGCAGACATTACTTACAGCGTAAAAGCATTAATGAAAAATCCCAAGTATGCCCAACTATTAAAATCAAAAGGCATCATCGCATCGACAACAATGTCAGCCCTAGCTGCTAAGCAAAATATTAACAACTTAGAAGACACAAGTGATATTTCTGCAGAAATTAAATTTAATGTGAACGGTTCATATTTTACAGATAAAAATGAAATTCCAGTGACTTCAAAATATATTGTTTACGGTAATACTTTATCACAAACAAAAACTGAAGTAACGATGATAGTCACAGCTAATGTTAAAATGCCAACATTCACAGCGACTGTTGTAGCGAACATTCAAGGTGTTGCATCAAGTGATGAAAATAGTGAAACGCAAATTTTAACTGAAAAATATTATGTGAACGGTCATGAGAAAACTCGTCAACAAATGCAAGATCTTTTCGGTGATAATTTAAAAATTGAAAATTCACTGAAACTTTCTAAAACATTAATGAATTAATTTAAAGGAGTTTACATGAAAGCAAATCAATTATTAACGGCTATTTTATTTTCAACAGCAGTTTCGTTTGCACAGACTGGAGACAACCAATCAGTTGCTATTCCACAGACAACTGTGCCACAAAAGCAATTTACTGTGCTACTTGACGGAACTTCGGTTTTACTTAGCGGCGCTGGTGTAAAAGCCTCTACAGGTTTAGCCAACAACTTAACTTTGGGTGTACTTGCTCAAAAATATAAAATGAAATCTGACGAAAATGACTTAGCTTCAGCTTATTCTTATACTCACGAAATTACAAATATAGGGATCATTGCTGATTACTTTTTTTCGAAAACTGCTACCGAGTCTGGCCCTTATGCATCAGCGGCAATAGTTTTTTCAAAACTTAAAACAAAAGTTGATGGCTCCCTTTTCGGTGCAAAAACAGCAGAGGACTCTGCAACTGGATTTCAAGCTAAAGTTGGTTACCAAATCGTTTCGAATTTAACGCCGTCGTCTGATGTCGTTGCACAACTTGGCTTAGGTTACGGATCTGCAGGTGCAGTGAGTTGGAAATTAGGTGGATCAGAAACAAAACTTAAGTCAGCTGTGTTATTGGATTTATCATTAGGTGTAAAGTTTTAGTTTAATAAATATCTATTGCTTTTTGCTTTCAACGACTCCATCTTTTACAAAAATTCGACAAGTGAAATAGTTGTCAAAGCTTGCAAACGATAAGAACGAAAAATAGCCTGTCATGCCAGTTAAATATTCTATGCTTTCTGCATCTAAATTTTTTCTGGCTAATTGACCTACTTGTTCGTCTCCTTTCTTAAAAGTAAACAAAACTCCTTTAGCCACATATTTAGGGATAATTTTTTCGAAGTCAAATTTCTGACCAACGATTGCTTGATCACAGATTTCATTTCTAGTTGATTCTTTTGCATACGAGACATAAATCAAGCTGATCGTGAAAACTAGACTACAAAAAATAAATCCATAGCCAAATGTTTTTCCTATAAACAATAATATTTTTTTAAGTATATTCATAAAAACCTCTAGTTGTTATTTTTCAAAACAGATTCAATCTGTTTTAAATAGTTTTTAATTTCCTGGCGACCTAGATTCGTGCATTCGTAAGTGGTCTTTGGTTTTTTGTCGACAAAAGTTTTTGTGACTTTAATCAACTGACCCTTTTCAAGTTTTTGACAATGGCTGGATAAATTCCCTTTTGTTAAATCAAGCGCGTCGATCAAGAAATTAAAATCGATGGATTCTTTTGCATTAACCAAAGTGACCATAATTCCAAGCCTTGCACGGTCTAGCAGTAATGGATTAATTGTATTAATCAGATCAATCGTTTTTTTCATAAAAACAATCCTTAAGCTTTTACGACTGATTGTTTATTTTTTAAAAGATTCACCACTGACGCCGTTGTTAACAAAACGAACACCCCTAAAGCATAAGTTAAGTTAGCATCTTTCAAGACAAATAAAGTCGCAGCCAAGCCAAAACACATTAAACTTAAGACGATGGATAGCTTAGCTGGTAAGTGAAAAAATCGACTTTGCATCAAATAATCGGCCATAAATAAAACAAGAATTAAACTGACATACTGGGCTTCACCGCCAATGACGATTAAAAATAAAACGGCGAATTTAACACTGAGATCAGAAACTAATGATAAGTTTTTTAAATTTTTGAAATTATGTTCAAGATAGCTGGTATAATCGCGATTAGCGTTTCGTGAAGCTCTCCACGATATATAATAAAACAAAGCCATGGCGCTACCTAAAATAAATATGACAGTCTTCATGCCCAGTACGCCTAGTTCACTGTCTTGATTGGCCTGTAACATGTTATTTGTGATTTGCGAATTCGTCGTCAATTCAATAGCTAGAAAAATTAATGCGAGAACTAAACAAATTCCCTGAAAAAAGATATTTGCATCCGCTGCAAATTTATTCATTGGTACAGATGATTCTTGGTTTTCAATTTTTTGCAATAACCGTTGTACATAAGCCAGATCGTTTTGAGCATTTAAGTTATTTGATTTATCCGTCATAAAGCCTCCTCGATATATTTATCGGTTTGTATTGCAAACTAGTTTATAGTTTGAGCGATAAATAGCAAGGCGAATTTTTTACGTATGAAGTTTCAATAACTTAGACTCTTATTTTGTATTAATATGAGATTATATCCGATGAAATCTAAACGATTCTTTTTTTGAACTGTCATCAGTTTCAACTAACGTTGAACAAGAGACAAAAAACAAAAGGCCAAGTATTGCGAAAAGAATTTTAAACATTGAACACCTCTCCTTTTAGAATGACGTATCACAGCTATCATCAGGTTAAAGCCATTTTAAAAACCAATACAGTCTTGATCGATTTTATTTATCTCTTATAGCTGGACCAGTGTCTGGTAAGCGGTCTAGTTTGCTTCATTTATAGATTTTAAAAGCCGATAATATTCATATGGAAATTACATTAGCTTTGGGCGTCAATGCCTGCTAAGAAAATCAATGCGAATGAAATCGCAGACTTAAATGATTCTGAACTTTTAAAGCTGCGCTTTAAAGATCTTCAATTAATTCTCGGGGAATCTGATGTCTCTGATTATATCCAAAAAATTCATAATGAACTATCTGCTAAGGGTTTAAATTTCAAACCAGATTTCTTTTTTGGTGATGAATGGTTCAGCCCAGAAGGTATGAACGCCATTTCGATTCCCTTTTATTTAGCCAGTACCCGTCTTAGAAATTTAGAAAAAACCATTATGTTAGATGTTGAAGGTGGCGATGCTGAATCTTTTATGAAACTATTACGCCATGAAGCAGGTCATTGTTTTGATCACTGCTTTCGGTTTTCAAAAAGAAAAAAGTGGAGCGAAGTTTTTGGCTCACCAAACCTTGAATATCAACCTGATAAATACCGACCGCAACCTTACAGCAAAAGTTATGTTAAACACTTAGACCGCTGGTATGCTCAAGCCCACCCCGATGAAGATTTTGCTGAAACTTTTGCAGTTTGGTTAAACCCTGATATCGATTGGCAAAAAGAATATCAAAAATGGCCAGTGGCTTTAGCAAAACTAAAATATTTAGATCAGTTAGCTGCTGAGAGTTTAAAACTTAAAAATTTTTCAGAAAGTGGCAGATACCCAAGTGATGTCAGGAATCTAACATCAACCTTAGAAAAATATTATCAAAAAAGAAAACGTGAAAGTGCAGATGAATATCCTGATTTTTACGACAGTGATCTTAAAAAAATATTTAATGGCACTGATGAAATTTCTAAAAAGGAATTTTCTGCGAGCCGATTCATGAAAAAGCACCGTAAATCAATTATTGCGGCTGTGGCCTGGGCCACGAACGAACGCAAGTTCACGATTGATTCATTAGTCCGAAGGCTGACTTTGCGCTGCCAAAATTTAAATTTAAAACTGGGTAAATCGGAAACACAGACAACAATAGAAGCCGCAAGTTTTCTAACTAGTTTAGTGAAAAACTATTTATTTACAGGAAAATTTAAACGTGAGGTCTAAATGAAATCTTTAAAAATAATTCTATTATTTGATTTATCAGTCAAAATCTCGCAGGATCAATATTCAAACTATTGGAACACACCGGATTGGAAAACTGAAAAAGATGTTAAAAAAGCCCTCATCAAATTAGGTCATCAAGTCATCCCCTACGGAATTCACGATGACATCGTGCCATTTATTGAATTGGTTAAAAGTCAAAAACCCGATCTGGTCTTCAACATGAGTGAAGCTTTCAGTGGTAAACGTGATTTTGAACCTAACATGACAGCTCTAATGCAATTAGTGGGCGTGCCGTTTACTGGCGCTGGTCCTATGAGCTTACAACTTTGTAAAGATAAGGGTTTAACGAAAGTTATTTTAAACTATCATCAAATTAAGACACCTCAATTTTTAGTTGTCAAAAAATCAAAGTCAATTCAGTCACTCAAGAAATTTAAATATCCTGCAATTATCAAGCCCTTACAATTAGAATCATCAGAAGGTATTTCTCAAGTATCATATGTTGAAAACGAAAAAGAAGCCAAAGCTAGAATAAAATTTATTCATGACAAATACAGTGTTGATGCAATTATGGAAGAATTTATTGATGGCCGCGAAGTTTACGTCAGCGTTTTAGGAAATGATAAATTAAATGTCTTCCCTCCTCGGGAAATGTTTTTCAAACAAGTCCCTGAAGATGAACCCAAGTTTGCAACTTATAAAAGTAAATGGGATCAAGATTACCGCAAAAAATGGGGTATTGATTCGGGTTGGGCTAGCGATATGCCAGAAGCTACTCAGAAAAAACTTTTTGATATTTGTAAGAAAATATACCGTGTTCTAGGTATTCAAGGTTTTGGGCGTATTGATTTACGCATCAAAGATAATGAAATTTATTTTATCGAAGCTAATCCCAATCCGTCTATTGCGAAAAAAGAAGATTACGCTTTGTCAGCTCATAAAGGCGGCGTTGAATACGAAGATCTGATCGCTAAAATTGTTTCATTATCACTGACAGCATAACAAATTGCGACATTGCCTTATATTGGTTCTCAGCTGATAGGCCTTGACTCTTTTTTTGGATCATAAAACGATGATCAAAAGACTTTCAAGGAGGACACAATGAGATTATTCACAGCTGCTTTATATATAATTTTCGCTTTTGCTTTAAAAACACAAGCCGATATTTATATCCAAGATTCAATTCCACAGATGATTCAACTTGATGGCAAAGCTTTTTGCGCCAGTCTGGATAAAAAAATGCCTGACGCCCGTTACATGGCAGCCTATGCAATGGCCCACGGTGCTAAAGGAATTCTTGAACCCAAAGATTACACGAATCAATCTGGCTATATGAAAATTAATAAACTAGGTAGTCACGATTACAACACTGTGATCGATTTTTACTATAACCCCTCTGGATTTGTACCATCAGAAACAGATCTGAATTCATATTGGTTATGGACAACGTCACACGGTCCACATAATATTGATTTCGCTTATGTCTTTAATTTGAAAACTGGTCAATTTGATTTCGACGCACGCATTCAGAAAAATGGCGTTCGCTGTGTTCCTATGGATGCCTACTAACCTTTAATCATCTTCAACCATAGTTTACGTTT
This sequence comes from Bdellovibrio sp., assembly GCA_043747495.1. GTDB lineage: Bacteria > Bdellovibrionota > Bdellovibrionia > Bdellovibrionales > Bdellovibrionaceae > Pseudobdellovibrio. The sequence goes on along the minus strand of JAYTPA010000100.1, from coordinate 26,172 downwards.
AAAAAGAAGATGATTAATAGTCAGTCCAGCAATGTGACTGACTATTAAAACTTGCATCAGAATCGAAAATAATTCGTGCGTATCTTCAAGCCAATCTTCTCCAAAAAAATAATCAGTTTGCATCATAAAACCCGATATACCTAGCAACACCACAAGTAGCCACATTAATTTATAAACCCAAAAAGCTGTGGGTGTGTTGGTGTTCTTTTTAAAACCATAGATCAACCTTAGAACGATAACAGCTACAATGGTGTAACCTAAATATCTGTGTGGTTCATCACCTTGTTCAAGAATATACAGATTAGTGATAATCGCTAAAGCCACATACCAGTGGCTAAAACGAATAAATAGCGACCATTTGCGTTCTGATGTTTGATTCAATCTAGTTGATCTCTTCTTTAACTTTTTCACCTGTTATTGGGTTGAAATAAATTTCTACCCTTTGGCCTTTTTTATTCCAACCATAAATCTCATAACAATCACCATCAGTGACTTTAAATTTTTTGATTTTATAGCCTTCGTCAGTTAACTTTTTTTGAAAAGCAGTTTGATCTTGCCATTTATCTTTTGTTTCTTTCGTGCATTTCGGCCCTGCATAGGAAACAGTTGCTGCAAGTAGTACAATTGTGAATATTTTTAATATCATAAAATCTCTCTATTCTTCGTCTAATTCGTCATCACCGATGACACCTAAACTGTATTTTTCAACACGGTAGCGCATTGATCTAAATGAGATTTTCAGTAACTTAGCCGCTTTTTTCTTGATCCCGCCAGATGAATGAATGGCTTTAATCAAAAGTTCTTTTTCAATTTGACCAATCACTTTATCAAGATCTAATCCATCATCACCGATTTCAATTTCATTTGATGAAGCCATTTTGCGACCACTTGAAGTATTCACCATTGGTGGTAATGATTCTGGTAAAATAGTTGCGCCAGATTCTAGGGCCACAGTTCTTTCAATCATGTTTTCTAATTCACGCACGTTACCTGGATAATTATACTTTTTTAAAATATCCATAGCCTCAACTGAAATAGTGGAAATTTGTTTATTTAATTTATCATTATATTTTTTAAGAAAATGGGCTGCTAATAAAGGAATATCTTCAGAGCGGTCACGTAATGCCGGCGCTTTGATTCCAATAACATTCAAACGGTAATACAAATCTTGTCTGAATGTATTTTTTTGCACCATCTCTTCAAGATTTCTATTTGTCGCTGCAATAATTCGAACTTCGACTTTCATATCATCTGTTGCGCCAACTCGGCGGATAATGCGCTCTTGAATGGCACGTAAAAGTTTAACCTGAATTGAGGCTGGCAATTCACCAACTTCATCCAAAAATAAAGTCCCGCCGTCAGCAACTTCAAATAGACCGACTTTATCAGCAATAGCCCCTGTAAAAGAACCTTTTTTATGACCGAACATTTCTGATTCCATTAGATTTTCTGGGATAGCTCCGCAGTTGACGGTCACAAACGGTTTATCTTTCAATGGACCATTGTAATGGATCGCTTTAGCAATGACCTCTTTACCTGTACCTGATTCACCAGTAATCAAAACATTCGTTGGTGCTTGTGAAACCCGTTTAACTAAATTAAACACAGCATGCATAGCTTCTGAATTACCCACCATGTTTTGAAATGAGTATTCTTTAACAAGTTCTTTTTTAAGTATTCTAACTTCAGTTTCTAAATTTTTAGATCTTAATGCATTAGAGATATTCAGTCTGACTTCATCAATTTTAAAGGGCTTCGTTAAATAATCATAAGCCCCTAACTTCATAGCTTCGACAGCCGTTTCAGTTGTTCCAAAAGCAGTGATCATCATAAATACTAAATCTGGATAGTTGTCTTTGACGTGTCTTAATAATTCAATACCCGTAACATGCGGCATTTGCATATCTGAAATCACCATATCAAAAGATTTTTTAGTTAAAATTTCTTTAGCTTTAGCGCCATCTTCTGCGGTTGTGACTTCATAGCCTTCTTTTTTCAGCATAATTTCTAAAAATTCGCGGATTGATTCTTCATCATCGACGACCAGTATTCTTGATTTCATAAAAGCTCCCTTAATCTATTTTAAAAACTGTTAAACTTTTCTAAATTTAATAACAAAGTCAGTCCCTTGACCTTTTTCTGATCTCACGGTGATTTCAGCGCGGTGAGATTCTAATACTTTATGTGTAATCGCTAAACCTAAACCAGTGCCTTTAGATTTAGTTGTAAAAAATGGCTCAAATATCCTTTGTCGTGTTTCCTCTGACATGCCTTGCCCGTTATCACTAATTTTACATAAAACATGATCAAGCTCATTTGAAAGTAAAACTGAAAGTTGGGGTTTTTCAACATCGGCCATCGCATGAATGGCATTCATTATGATATTTAAAAAGCACTGCTTTAATTTATCTGAGTAACCTAAAATATAAGCATTAGACAACTGAATTTTAAAATCTAGTTTTTCTGGGTATTGCTTGCTGATTTTAATATTTTGCAATGTTTCATTAAGCACTAATGAAAGATCAACTTTTTGATCAGGTCTAGTTTCAGGTTTTGAGTAATCTAAAAATTCAGTAATTAAGTTATTTAACCGATCGATTTCTTTTAAAATAATTTTCATTAGTTTTAAATCATCTGTGCTTTGGGATTCGCTTGATAGTAATTGAATGCTTCCGCTAATGCCTGCCAGAGGATTTCTTATTTCATGGGCAATTCCAGCTGCTAACTGACCAATCGCCGCTAGTTTTTCACGATGCTTAACTTGCTCTTGTAGATTGCGATATTCAGTCATATCACGCACCATAAATAAATCAATTGTGTCATTCACGTATTCGTCAAAATAGGAATTATTTTGAATATCGTAAATCTTTTTTTCATTCATTTTAGAATTAAAATATTGAATCTCTGAATAGCCTTGGTTTTGGATTTGCTCGCGCATTTTTAAAATATCAGTCATATTTAACTGAAGATCATTGATAAAAGCTTCGTTCTGAAATACAAAGTTTTTTTGACTGTCTAAAGCAATTAATCCTGATGGCATTTTCTGAACTAAAATTTCTGTTAGCTCTTCCTGAGATCTCATTCTTTTTTGTGTCGTTAAAACTTCATCTTGCAAAATAGTAAATTGATTTTTAAAACTTTGCGCAATTACTGTGACTACAAAAAATGAAAAATTAAACAAAGCTAATGAAAATATGTTTTGTGAACCAATCCATTTTAAGCTAGTTAAATTGATCAGCGATAATGAAACGGAACTTAAAGCGGCTAGAACCAGTGCTGACTGTTGAGAAACCTGAAAAGATGTCAAAAACAAAAAAACCAATAAAATAACCAAATGATAGCTGACTAAAGATGGCTGCAAATACAAAAATAAAAACAAAATCCCAAGATCAATATAACTTGAAGTTGTTATTTCATAGTTTTTATTCAAATATTTATACAGATAATGTGAACTGCTTAGGAAAATAATGAAGTAATAATTAATTGCAAAATCAATTTGAATAAATGGCACTTGTAAAACAAGGGCTATCTGTATAAATAAAAAATAGACAAACAGCACACTGCTCAGTAATTGGCTGGGTTGAAAATCAGCGATTTTAATATCTTGCTGCGAAGACAAGGCCATTTCATTAACCAATTGTATCCCCCATTTGGAAGACTGGCATGTACATAGCTACAAGAATAAATGCAATAATTCCACCTAAGACAATCATCATGAACGGTTCGATTAATGACGTCATAGCTCGGACTGCATTTTCGACTTCATCTTCATAGAAATCAGCAATCTTAGCTAACATTATATCTAATGAACCTGTCTGTTCACCGATCGCCACCATTTGCGATACCATTTGTGGGATTTCTTTTTGTCTCGATAGCGGTAAGTGAAAAGGTTTACCAATAGATACAGCTTCTTTACAGTTTTTGAGTGCAACTTCAATAACATGATTACCTGCTGTGTTTGCAGCAATATCGATGGCTTCCAGCATATTCACACCAGAACTTAATAGTGTTGATAGTGTTCTAGATAATCTGGCCACGCTTGATTTTTGAATCACATCACCAAAAACTGGTGAATTAATCATTATACGGTCGAATTGTTTTTTACCGTCTTCACTATTGATGTAAAAAATAATGGCATACACAAAAACAAAAACACCACCAATCAGCAAATACCATTTATTTCGCACCAATTCTGAAGCATCAACAAGAATCTGCGTGATCGCAGGAAGGCCTTTACCACTTGATTTGTAAAGCTCTTGAAACTTAGGAATAATAAAAACGATAATTGCTGTAATAATCACAAAAGCGGCAACAACGATAACTGCCGGCATGACCAGCGCACCTTTGACTTGGTTTTTAATTTTTTCATTTTTTTCAGCATAAGTTGATAAACGATTTAAGATGGTATCTAAAATACCCGCTTCTTCACCAGCTTTAACCATATTACAGTATAACATATCAAAAACTTTTTTCTGCATCATCATTGAATCAGATAGTCTTCGACCTGTTTCTATGGACGCTTTAATTTGCAAAGTGGCTTCTTTAAGAACTTTATCTGGTGTTGATTCTGATAAAATTCTAAGCGAGTCAACAATAGGAATTCCAGAATTAATCAATGTCGCGAATTGACGTGTAAATATTTGTAAATCCTTAGATTTAACTTTGTGCTCAAATAAAGAACCAAAACCATCACTGGATGTACTTTGCACAATCACTACTTTTAAGCTGATTGGCATTAATTGACGAGCCCTTAATTTAACTTTAGCTTCAACTTCATCACGAGCATCGATCATTCCATTTGATATTTTGCCATTCATTGATCGGGCTTGATATTGAAATTTTCCCATACTTTAAAGCCCCATTTTTTTTAGTTGTTGATCTAAATCATCTGGATGAGGCGTTGATTTAAAGGCTGTCTTGATATCGATTTTTCGACGTACTAGGTTTTGAATAATTGATTGATTAATTGATTGGTAATTCTTTTGCAAAATCTCTTTGTCGGCTAAAATCATCAATTTAAAAAAATCATTTTCAAGCAGAAGTTTTTTAAAACTATCGTGCATCACTAAAATTTCATGAAGAGCACTTTCATGCCCCGGTGTTAATTTTTGATAACACACTAAAGATAAAACTTCATAAAACCGGCGAAGATAATGAACTGAGTTTCCGATTTTAGTGATAATTTGATCTAAACTGTTTTCCACCGAACTTGCTGATAAAGTGACAAAAACACAACGGCCTTCTTCGGCAAATTTAATCCATTTTTCCCAGTTTGAAATAGCATTAAAATCAACAATTATAATATCTATTCCGTCATAAATTGGATGTTGATAATCCCAGCTCAATGAATCTTCATTTAAATAAACAACTGAATCCATATTTAAACTGACCATTGATGCAGAATGTCCGTGGACAGCCATCAATCTTGGGGAATCTTTTTTAATTTCAGTTAAAATGTTTTTTAAAAGTGCTGTTTTACCTTGATGTTGTTCTCCAACAAATAGGTACAAACCCTTTTTAGCTTTTATTTTATCCCAAAAAACGGCCGATTGAATGGACTGCGCAACTTGCAGATCAAGAACCAATGAAAAGTAAGCTCGGTGCGAATCTCGGTATTCTGAAATAGATAAAGACCATTGTTGTTCTTTATTTTGATAAACTGCTCTGACAAAGCCTTTTGTTTCTAAAGTCAATTTTTCAGCGTTTTCCAGGCAGAGATCTTTAAGGTCTTCCCATTCAGACAGACTTAAATTTTCGTGATCAAGTTCTACCCATTCGTTTTGGTTTTTAATCAGAGTTTTATGGCCTAATCGAAATTGAATTTCTGTAGCTGACTTTGATTTAATTTTATTTAAAATATCATTAATCATACGTTGTCTCTCATTGATGAACTGAGAACTTCATCGATCGTTGTTTGGCCTCTGGCTAATTTTAATATTCCGCTTCGTCTTAATGTTCTAAAACCTAAATCTTTACACAGTTTCCTCAATTTTTGCGCTGATGCACCCTCTAAAATAGCTTCTTTAATTTTTTCGGTGATTGGCATTAATTCATAAATGGCCAATCGCCCGCGCACGCCTGTGTTATTACAATTGCCACAACCGCGGCCGCGCATTAAATTCATATTTGGAATGTCCACTTTGTCGATGCCCATGTTGATCAATGTGGCTTCCGGAACTTGGACTTGTTCTTTACAAGCTTCACAAATTTTACCCACAAGTCGTTGGGCTACGATTAAATTAATTGTTGATGTAATCAGATAAGGAGCCACGCCCATTTCAGTTAAACGCACAATCGTTGATGGCGCATCGTTGGTATGAAGAGTACTGACAACTAAGTGCCCTGTAGATGCCGCTTTAAAAGATATTTCAGCTGTTTCTAAGTCACGAATCTCACCGACCATGATTACATCTGGATCTTGACGAAGAAAAGCTCTTAAGGCTGTACTGAAATTGAGATCTATTTCTGGATTCATTTGAACTTGATTAATTCCATCCAAATTAAATTCTATGGGATCTTCAGCCGTTGCTATGTTGACATCACTTTTATTTAATTCCGCTAAAGCTGAATAAATTGTTGTGGTTTTTCCAGATCCCGTAGGGCCAGTAATTAAAACCATACCTTGTGGCATGTTAACGCAATCTTTAAAAAGCTTCAGATCATCTTCTTCGAAGCCTAATTTTGTCATGTCTAATTGTAAATTTGATTTATCTAACAACCGCATAACGATTTTTTCGCCCCACATCGTTGGAACAGAACTGACACGAAAATCCATCTCTTTATTTTCTTTAGCTAACTTAATTTTTAAACGTCCATCTTGTGGTCGTCTTTTTTCAGCAATATCCATTCTAGACATAATTTTAATTCTGGCCATGATTGCAGGCCCTGAGGCCAATGGCGGATTGGCTGCATCAATCAAAATTCCATCTACACGAAATCGTACACGAACACGTTTTTCGTAGGGTTCAAAATGGATATCAGAAGCCCTTCTGCGCATGGCTTCGATCAAAACGCCATTCACGAATTTAACAATAGGTGCATCGCTGGCGTTGACATCACCCACATCAACACTGGCGCTGTTTATTGCAACTTCATCACCATCTGCTTCTTCATCAATATCTTTTTGTGACTGATTAAATGTTCCATAAATTTTTTCGATGGCATTAGCAATTGCATAATCTGTTGATAACACCGGTTGGATTTTGCATTTTGTTAAAAATCTTATTTGATCGCGAATATCAATATTTGAAGGATCAGAAAAGGCCACAACTAAAGTTGTCCCTGCTTTTGAAACAGGAATAATAGCGTGCTTTTCACAAAAATCACGACCAACTAATGATGTCGCTGCGGGATCAATTTCAACTTGTGTTAAATCAACTCCTGGGATGCCATATTGCTTTTCTAATGCCCGTAATATTTGGCTATCTTTAAGCATACCAGAACCAATAATGATTGAACCCAATTTTGTTTTGGTTTTAACTGATTCTTGCAAAGCAGCTTGCAGCTGATCTGGTCTGATCAAACCCTGTTTTATTAATATTTCGCCTAGCTTTGACATACTGGTATATGCTACAGCCAGTGACGTTTTTTGTAACTAGACTTTGGTTGAATTATTGATGTTATTTAAAATATTTTTAGCAAATTCATAGCGATAATGATGAAACTCAACAGAAGAGATCACTCCGAGGTCTGCTTTCTCGGCTTCATCATACAAAGTCGGATCATAAAAATGATTCAAATCAAGAAACAAAGAGCCTTGGGCCAAAAAGTTGAAGTAGGTTAATATTTCAACCATTTCAGGATAGCTAGCTAAATCGAAGTCAACAATCAGCACACTTGATATTTCAGAAGTATTTGCCATTTCGTCATACGATATTTGCTGAATTTTCACGTCAAATAAAATCTTCTGAACATTAGCCAATTTTTCATTAAAAAATAAATTCTCTGGTGAAACAATATAGATTTTTTTAAAACCCAATTGTGACAGCGCTAAAGCATAGGTCACTAGAAAAGAATACTCACCGACTAAGACTGCACTTTTTGTGGAATCAATCACTAATGATCTTGTTTCAATATAGCTTTTCAAAGCCACTGAGCCTAGATTGTAGGGTTTGTAGTGATTTTGCTTCTTTAAAACTACATCAAATCCTTTTAAAGCGCTCACTTCCCAATCTAGTTCTTTAGCCTGGTCAATGAAAGAACTTTTTGCAGACTCATCCATTTCAATAATATCAAAATTTTGATGAAATTGATCATCTTGATTAATTTCATCAGTGATCATATCTATAAAATCTGCATTCAGTTTAGTTTTTTTTAGACTTTCCTTGAAAACATCACCGTGTAATTTTTTTGAACGATATATTTTCATATTTTTTTTTCTTTACTTTGATTTAAATTTTTTTCACTAAAAAAAATTTTTGCTGAGGCAATATCGCTATGGATTTGTTTTTTAAGAGATTCTATGCCATCAAATTTCATTTCATCACGATGAAAATGATGAAGTTCGACTTTAATTTGTTCACCATAGATTTCTTGATCAAAATCAAAAATATGAGTTTCAACTTTTAAATACTTTCGTTCGTTTTCAAAAGTTGGATTATAACCGATGTTTGTAATTGAAAAATAAACATGGTTTTTTAAATAAACTTCAGAAAAATAAACACCCAACCGCGGTGAAAAATCAATGTCCGGACTAATGTTTGCAGTTGGAACTCCAATTTGACGACCTCGCTTGAAGCCTACTCTAACTGGTCCCCTAACGTAATAAAAACGGCCTAGAAGTTGTTTTGCAGATTCAATGTCTCCACTGGCTAAAAACTGTCTAATCGCTGTCGACGAAACCGTTTGTCCTTCGGTCTGATAAGCAGGAATAACTGTCAGTCCAATGCTTTTTTTTGCACAGTAATGTTGCAAGAAATGAATATTTCCTGAACGATTGTGGCCAAATGAAAAATCATATCCTATAACGATATGCTTGGGTTTAAAATGGCGCACGATATACAAGTCCATAAATTCATCGGCTTCCATCAGCGAAAAATCTTGTGTGAACTTTTCTTCAATTAAATAATCAATTCCGAGTTGCTCTAAGCACTCGGCCTGATCATTGTAATCAAATAATCGATGTACCGGCGCATCTGGATTTAAAAGTGTTCTTGGATGGGGTTTAAAAGTACAAACTATGGATGGCACATTATACTGTTTTGAAAGACTTTTAAGCTCTGACATCAATTTTTGATGACCCAAGTGCAGACCATCAAAATTTCCTATGGTTATAACCGAGGAATCGATTGGCGGTAATGATTGATCAACTGTTCTAATCCACTTCATGTATCGGTTTTACCTATTCTGTCATTTACCCTACTATATCAATACTCATCATTGAAACTCGAGCTGAAATAGGTTAATTTTGCATTGCGTGAAAAGAAATATAAGTCAGCTGATTTTTAAAGTGAGCTTATGGCTCAAGTGGAGCCTAACCAAGAAAGGTTTTTGGACTCGCGCTGTTCTGTGCTGGCTGATCTCCATTGTTCTCCTAAAATTCGATGAAGTTGATTTTTATGATTCTAGGTTTAAAATACGTGGTCAGCAGAAAGTCACCGAAGAAATCGTTTTGATTACTGCCAATCCGCAGGATTTTTCACAAAGTTATGACCGTGAAACTGAATCCTTAATTGCTGTGAACGAGTTCCAGCAGTTCAACGATGGTTTTTTCTGGGATCAACAACTTTGGTACCAAGTTCTTAATAAAATTTTGAAGCAAAATCCAAAAAGTATTGGAGTAACTTTATACTTTGGTGAAAATATAGGGCGAATTAATCTATCACGAGCTGAAGATATCGTTTTTAAAAATAATAAAGTTTTCTGGGCCACGAATTCAGGACAGCTTGATAAAATGTCATTACCGTTTGCCACGAAAGCTGATAAATCAAATATTGGTCATGTTGAATTTTTACGTGACGAGGATGGCATTATTCGCAGGCTTCCCGTGACCAACAGCCTGCTTGAAGATTTAGGTCATAAAATGACGGGATCGGATTCTCGTCAAAGTCGTAACTCACTGGCCGTTATTAATTACAAAGGCCTTGGTCTTTTTAAAAGCTATACTTTATCTCAGTTGCTGACTGATGAAATACCTGAAAATGCTTTAAGTGGTAAAATAATCTTTATCGGTGTTGAAAAAACAAATCAGTTTCAAGTCCCAACACCGTTGGGCTTTATGAATAAGCACGAATTATGGGCGCAGATTACTGACAATGTCGTCGCCAATCAGTTTGTAAAAAAAGGTCCACTGCTGCTAAACAGCGTACTGCTTTTTTCTTTAATGCTGCTCGCTGTATTTGTGATAACTCATTTTCCACAGACTGTTTCAGCTTTTATTTTTGTTTGGATAGCTGCTCTATGGACTGCGTTTTCACTTTGGACTTTTGATACATTTTCAATTTGGATTCCACTCGTCAGCCCATTGGTTCTTTTATTACTGATTTGGATACTTTACATCGGCTACCACGTTCTCATGATAGAGCGCGCCCATGAGGCCCTTCAACAAGAACAACGTTACTTGGCAGAACTAGAACAGCTGAAAAATAATTTTGTCAGCCTTATAAGCCATGATTTAAAAACTCCAATTGCAAAAATTCAAGCCGTTTTGGATAGATTGGAAGTTCAAAAAAATATACCTAACGAACTGACAGAGGATTTTATTAATCTTAAAAGTTATTCTGAAGAACTCAACAGGTACATTCAATCAATCCTTAAAGTTCTACGAGTAGAATCACGTGATTTTAAAATTCTTAAGGAAACAGCTGATATTAATTCAGTCATTGAAAATGTTGTGGAACGTCTAACTCCAATAGCTGAAACGAAAAACATTAACATTGATCTTAAGTTAGAACCTATTTTTCTCATCGAATTTGATGTTACACTAATGACAGAAGTTTTTCAAAATTTAATTGAAAATGCAATCAAGTACACTTCTTTAAATGGAAAAATTAATATTAAGACCACTGAAACTGACACTGAGGTTTTGATTGAAATACAAGATTCCGGTGAAGGCATTAGTGAAGAAGATCAAATTCACATCTGGAAAAAATTTGTTCGTGGTAAAAACCAAGACCAAAAAACTAAAGGTACGGGCCTAGGTTTATACCTTGTCAAATATTTTATTGAATTACACGGCGGGAACATTCACTTGAAATCTGTACCTGGGCATGGCACTACTTTTTACGTAAGACTTCCTATCGAATCGACACAAGAAATAATTTAAAACGGAGAAAAAATGAAATTAAAAACTTTGATCGTTGATGACGAAAGCGAACTACGAAAATCAGTTGCAAGTATTCTTACAACATCTGTTCAAGACGTGGAATTTGAAATTTCTGAAGCTAAAAATGGACTTGAAGCGATTCAAAAAGTGAAGGAATCGTCTTGGGACCTTATTTTAATGGATGTTAAAATGCCTGAAGTCGATGGTTTAGAGGCTTTAAAACAAATCAAAGAACACGATCCGCGAACGTTTGTTGTGATTATGACTGCACACAGTAATTTAAGCGACGCTGTTATCGCTATCAAAGAAGGTGCTTATGATTATGTAGAAAAGCCAGTTAGCCCGGAAAAGCTTTCGGGTATTGTTAAAAAAAGTATCGAAGCTCACTCCATGATTTCTGATTTAACCGGATCAAATCCTATTTTCGATGACGACATCGAAAGTGAAATCGTTGGCCAAAACAGCAAAATGAAAGAAGTTTTCAATCTGATTTATAAACTTTCAAAAGTTGAAACAACTGTTTTAATACGTGGTGAAAATGGGACTGGAAAAGAACTTGTCGCAAAAGCCATTCATTTCAATTCTCCTAAAAAATCAGGTGCATTTGTGGCTATTAACTGCGGTGCGATTCCTGAAAACTTGATGGAAAGTGAACTTTTTGGACATGAAAAAGGTGCTTTTACTGGAGCCATAGAGAGAAAAATTGGCAAATTTCAATTAGCTAATAATGGAACTTTATTTTTGGATGAAATCGGGGAATTAAAACCTGAAATGCAAGTTAAGCTATTACGTGCTCTGCAAGAGAAAAAGTTTACACCAGTAGGAAGTAATCGCGAAGTTAAAACCAGTGCACGAATTATTGCGGCGACGAACAGAAACCTTGAAAAAATGATGGAAGAGCAAGAATTTCGTGAAGATCTTTTTTATCGATTAAATGTGATGCCGATTTTTTTACCGCCGCTTCGCGAAAGACCCGATGACATCGGTGAATTAGCTCATAAATTCTTGGAAAAATTTTCTAAAACGCATGCTAAAATCATTCATACTATTGCGCCAGATTGTTTAGAATTAATGAGAAAATATAAATGGCCTGGCAATATCCGTGAACTAGAAAATATTATAGAAAGAGCTTTCATTGTAGAATCAACGGGTACAATGACGACGATCAGTCTTCCGGAAAATATCAAGCAAGCCCTGCCCGCTTATAATCAACAGCCAAATCAAAATTCAAACCCTGGTCTTCCTTCAATGCTTGATTCAAATGGTGATTTAGATTTCGAGATCTTCAAAGAACAGGCCGAAAAAGATTTTATCATTAGTGCTTTAAAAGCAAATAAGGGCAAAATTAATCAAACAGTGGCCCAAGCAAATATTCCAAAAAATACTTTGCTCAGAAAAATCAGAAAGTATGGCATTATCGTTAAAGACTACTCAAATTGATTTTTAATAGCTGAAATCACCATCTGTGTAGATATATCATTCATGCACAGATGATGAACCAGAGGACATTGTTTGTGGCCATGCTTACCGCAGGGTCTGCAATTAAGATTATTGTTTTCGACAACTGCACTTTGATTAACCCAAGGTCTAAATCCTAAATTTAAAGTCGTTGGACCAAAAATAGCTAACACTGGTGTGCCAACACTAGCAGCCATGTGTGACGAAGAACTGTCATTACCTATAATAAAATCACAAGATTTTATTATCTCGATCGATTCTGTTATTTTTTTGTGTCCTGCTAAGATTTGGGTTCTAGGCTCTACTTGATGGATTCTTTCAGCAATATCCCGTTCGTCAGACCCGCCCATTAAAAAAACCTGGTAGTTTTGATCACATAAATATTTGGCTATATCAGAGTAACCTTTTTCAGTCCATTTTTTTGTTTTCCAAACTGATCCAGGAAACAATGCTACTTTACGAGTTTTCACTTTTTTTAATAATTGTGAATTGTTTCTAAACTGAAATGGTAATGGAATCGACTGATTCATTTGATTCAAGTAGGCCCAATCTTTTGATTTTAACAGTTCATCTAATTCTGTGTCGACTAGTCGCAATAAGGAAAGCTGTCTTATCGGGTCTGGCCACGACTGAGGATACACCACTCTTTTTGAAAAAAACAAAGAACCAATCCCCACTTTAAATCCAAATCTATTTTCAGCTTTAATTTTAAAACTAAACAGTGCGCTTCTAAAAGATTTATGTAGGCAGAAAATATTTTGTACATTTGAAAGGGCATTTATCTTTTTTAGGGCTTCGTTGTATGTACTGTTATTGTTTTTTTCTATTTCAACAATTTGGTGAACAAGATTGTCCTGTACAAAGAAATCAGCAACACCCTTTTTGCAAACTAGAACTATATGATCGTTTGGATAAAGTTTTTTTAAATGATTAAAGAAAAGTATCGATAAAAATACATCTCCTATAAATGCTGTCTGAATGACAACCTGAGTTTTTTTAATCACTAAAGCCTCTAGTTTTTAATCTGTCCGGGTTTTATTTCAATAACTTCAGAAACGATTGTTCCAATTTTTATTTTAGCTTCAATGCGAACAATGTATTTTCGATCATCGTTCGTAATCCAAAGAAAAACATCACCAGTCTGTGTTAAAGCCCCACGTGACAAAATGCTCGCTTTAATTTTTAACGTTTTAAATTCACCGGCTTCTGTATTCAAAGTTTCTTCAGCAATAGCTTTGCCCTTGAAAATAATATTCTTTTTGTCTTCAGCAACTTGAAATGCAATTTCTTTACCAACCTGCCAGTCAAAAATCCTCATATAGTATAAACCACTAAAAGCGTTTTGCGAATACGGTAGAATATCCCAGGAAAATTTTCGCTCTTCTTCCCCACCTTTCTCAGTGTACTTTTTTTCCCAAAAACTGGCTTTATTAGTTTGGAAATCGAAATAGGACTGTGACTGAGCCAATTTACCAGTTTCTTTAATACTAATTTTTAAAACATGTGGAACTAATTCTTCAAAATCCAAGAACGTATTTACATTATCATCTACTGAATAAAAATTTGAAAATAGACCACTTGATTTTAAACCTACAAAAAAATGATAAGATAACCTTTGGTTGACTTGGGCCATTGGTTTTATTTCCATCGTCAGCAGCCCTGCCTTAGCTGTGAAGTAACTCATTTCATGAATGACTTTTTCCCCGACCATAAAAGGATCCTTAATTGGCCGACGCTGCCCCTCTAGAAAACCGACTCGATCTTCAACATCAGGTTTGCGCTTCACAGGTTTATTTGGCAGTGCTGTTTTTTGAGCGGTTTTAACTTTAACAATTTTAACTGCTTTAAGTTTTTCAACTGGAGGGCTTTTTACAGTTTCTATAGCTGTTGAAGACAATGTTGGGTCAACGCTGATAATTTCGACTTTTCTTTCAAATTCTTCATTTTTAATCAGCTGCTTTTCTTTTTCATATTTTAAATACTTTGAAGAGCATCCAGCCAAAAATAAGAGGAAAATAAAATTTTTCATTCAAAATCCTTCCAACGTTTATGAATCCACATCCATTGCTGTGGTTGAGATCGTATAATATCTTCGATAGCCGTATTAAACTTCTGGGTCATCTTTTGATACTTGTCTTCTGAATTGTCATTCTGAAACACAGATAAATCAATAGCTGGTTTAAATGCGATATGCATCTTATGATCTTCGCCCCAGTAAGTATAAAGTGGAACTACAGGTTTTTCAGTTTTAGCTGCGAATAAAGCTAGACCATAGGCTGTTCCCGTTTTGTGGTTGAAAAAATTTGTTTCAACACCATATGGCTTACCCATGAATTGATCTAAAACAAAAATAACGCCGTGATTTTTTTTTAGTGCTTTTAAAATTTCAAAAGCATTTTGTTTGCCATGAGCATTAATAAATTCTGTTTGTGATCGTCCCCGTAGCGAAAACCAAAACTCATCAGCAAAATTGCTGCGAAATCTTTTACTGATTAAACTTAAAGGCATTATTTTTCGACTAATCACTGCAGCGCCTAAATCACCACTGCCAAGATGCAAAGTTAAAAATAAAGTTGGTTTTTTTGGGTCAATATTTTCTAATCCATGAAAAATAACATTTTTTTTGATCCAAATGTCAGTTAAGTAAGGGATTTCTATGACTTCAATAAAACTACGCGCGAGAGCTTTAATGCTTTTTTTGTAAATCAGTTTTTTCTGATCGATTGTAATATCAGGAAAAGCAAGATCAAGATTGGCGTAAACAACTGATTTTCTAATCTGCAACAAATCAACCCAAATAAAGGCTAATGTTTCTATGGCAGCAGCTTTTACAAAGCTGGGACAAAAATGAATAAAAGCAGCTACAATATAACTAAAGCAACGTGCAAATTGTCTCATTTATTTTAACTTCCTCAGCATCTGAAATACTGATTTGTGCATTTAACACATGAATAATTTTACGCAATTCTGGATGACTAATTTTAATCGCATCTTTTGCGGTCGTAAACAAAATTTGGGCTTTGCTTTTTATAAATTGCTGATAAATTTGATTTTGATTTTCTAAATTATATGTCATGTGATCGGGAAATTTAATGTGTTCGATGATATGAACTTTATGATCGGATAAGCTTTTTTCGAAAGACAATGGGTTAGCGACTCCTGAAAAAGCAAAACCTGTTAAGTTTTCAGCAACACCAGGATTTAAAGTTGTTATTAAATGCGATTCAATAAATTTTAAACCTAAATTTTTAATTTTATCTTTAATCAAAACTAACGTTTTGGGATTAGCTTGATTGACTTTAGTTAAAATAATTAATTGCCCACGTGTTAAAGATTTAAAGTCTTCACGCATATGACCAAAAGGTAACATTCGATAATGTTTTAAATTTTGACTGGCATCAATCAGAATAATATCTAAATGACGTTTTAATTTTCGGTGCGAAAAACCGTCGTCAATTAGCACTAAATCGATGTTAATATTTTTAGTTTGGTAGAACATTAACGCCGCTTCAGCAGTTTTTGATTTGTTAGGACCTGACCATACAAAAACATCAGAATATTTTTGTTTAATCAAACAAGGTTCATCACCGTATAAGGAAATGGCATCATCTGAACCTAAAATAACTTCTTGGGGTTTATTTAAGCTGGCTTTATAGCTTTTCGACACAACCAGAATATTCGGTTTTGATTTTGAATACTTTGAAAGACTATCACGATTTAACAAATCTATTAAATACATGATAAAAGGAGTCTTACCTGAACCACCAGTTGTTATGTTACCCACCGATATGACAGGTACATTTAGATCGGTTTGAGAATTTTTAAAAAAGTCATAGTATTTATTTCGAAGATCCATAAATAAGCTGTAAGGATTCAGCCAACTCATAGCGAAACCTTTTGGCAGGCTTTCATTAAAGCTTCAGCCACTTTTTTGGTAGCACCTGGCTCCCCCAAAGATTTTCTAAGTTTTGATAAATCATTTACAATTTGTTTTTCATATTCAGGTTGGTCAATGATGCGACTGACTAACTTGGCTAAATTTTCTGGATTGGCTTCGCTTTGAAATCTTTCTGGAACAATTTCTTTATTGGAAATTAAATTCACCAGACCAAAATATTTTATACCGCGAACTAAAAATTTTGCCAAAAAACCTGTTAGCTGGTTTAATTTATACATTATAACCATTGGTTTTAGTTGCAGACCTACCATCAGTGTTGCCGTTCCAGAAGCCACTAAAACATAATCAGCTATTGAAATCATTTTATGAGGCTCATCCTGAATAAATGTAAATGGAAAATTTACATTGTCACAGTAGGCCTGGATAATTTCTTTTGATAACGTTGGAGCAACAAATACAGCAATTCTTAAATGCGAATACTTTTTAATTAGAATTCGAGCTGTTTCAATTTGTGTCGGGAAATTTCTTTCAATTTCACCGTGACGTGAACCTGGCATTAAAGCTAAAACTTTTTCGCTAGCTAAAATGCCATATTTTTGACGGCTTCGTTTTTTAAGTTCTAGATCGAAATATTCATCTTTCAAATCATCTAATAAGGGATGCCCTACAAATTCATTGGGCACTTGATAGCGATCATAAAAATCTTTTTCAAAAGGTAATATCACAAAAACTTTATCACAGTTTTTTTTGATTTGATGAACCCGACTTTGCCGCCAAGCCCAGATCTGCGGTGATATGTAATAAAAAACTTTGATTCCAGTCTGACCCATTTTTTTCTTAAGTGTTTCAGCTAGGCGTAAATTGAAATCGGGATAATCTAACAATAAGACAAAATCAGGTTTCTGTGAAATAGCTTCATCAACTAAGTGATGAAATGTTTTTTTAAGATCACCATAGTGCTTTAGCACTTCAACTAATCCAACTATGGCCATGTCTTCAGAGCGGCCAATTCTGCGCATACCCTGGTCTTCCATAGCCTTTGTACCTACACCAAAAATTTCAGCTTCAAAATTTACACTTTTCCAGTATTGCATGATTTGTAAAGCATACTGAGCACTTGAAGCCTCAGCTGCAATAATCATGACTTTTGGTTTATTTGCTAAAACTACTTTTTCGACCATTAATGGTCTTTCTTTTGATGATGTATTTTTTCGATCATTTTTTCGATCATTTTTAAAGCCGTGCTGGCTTCTTCACCAGAGATCGCCACAGGTTTTTGCTTTAAAACGGCATCAATAAAATGATTAATCTCAAGTTGTAAAGCATCCACTTTTTCAACTTTGAAAGGTTTAATTTCATGATAAGGATCGTCTTTTAAGCTCGTTAAAGTTTCACCTTCTAGTGTGGCTGTATTTAGATAAATCGATCTATTTTTTTGAATTGCACGGTAATTTCTTGAAATCACTGGATGAATACGTGAATTGTTTATGGTTACTTGTAAACCCGATTTTAAAATCAGTCTTACAGAAGCATCGTCTATTGTCGGTTGAATGAATTGTGATCCTTGAGCTTCAAAACTGACGACTTCAGATTTAAAAATAAAATTAATTAAATCCAGATCATGAATCATTAAATCATGCAGTACACTGACATCTGCACCACGCATACGAAAAGGCGCTAATCGGTTGATTTCAAAATAAGTTGTTTGGTCTGCAGATTCTTTAATAATGTTGTAAGCAGGGTTAAATCTTTCAATATGCCCCACAGAAAAGACCACATCGTTTTTTAAAGCTAAATTTGATAATTCAAAACCCTGTTGGCTTGTTGCCGCAATTGGTTTTTCAACTAAAGTTGGAATTTTATTTTTTAAAAAATAAAGAGCTAAATCGTAGTGGGCCTGAGTCGCTGCTGCAATTGTCACGAAATCAACATTTTTTGCGACTTCATCTAAATCTTGAAATGCTTTAACTGATAATTCGGCAGCTATTTTTTTGGCTTGAGGTTTATGAAAATCATACACACCAACTAAGTCAGCAGTCGAAGAGGCTTGAACTTTCTGGGCATGAAATCGACCTAAATAACCAACCCCAACAACAGCGCCTCTTAATTTTTTCATATTTATTCGTCCTGATTTGCAGAACCCACTGGCCCGCGGTGAATAGCGATTCCACGTTTAGAGGATTTAACAAAATGAATTAACGCATTTATATTTTCCGATAGTTGACACTCACTTTGAATTCTAGCCAAAGCTTCTTCAACAGTGCCTTTACCCATAATGATAATGCGTATAGCTTTGTGAACGTTAGCCACTTCTTCTTTAGAAAAACCTTTACGTAGTAGACCCACTTTATTCGTAGCTCTGACTACAGCGTAATTTCCTTGAGCTCTTGAAAACGGCAGAATGTCTTTGTTAACGATACTTGAACCTGCAACAAATGAATAACGACCAATTTTTGAAAACTGATTAAATGCGCAGACTCCACCGATAACAACATTATCTTCAACTTCACAATGCCCACCAAAATGAGAATTGTTTGCGACTATAACATTGTTTCCAATTTTACAGTCATGCCCCACATGTGAATAGGCCATGAAATAACAATTATTTCCAATTTCAGTGGCTCCATCACCTTTTGATGTCGCTAAATTGAAAGACGTGAATTCACGAATAACGTTATTGTCACCGATGATTAATTTTGTCGGTTCAGATTTGTAACTAATATCTTGTGGAGGGCCACCAATGACAGCCCCTGGTGATATCCGATTATTTTTACCAATTTCAACAATTCCGTACTTAGACCCAATCGTTGCATGTCCTTCAATAAAAGTTCCACGGCCAATTTTGACCGAGCCTTGGATATTGCAATACGGACCTATTTCAACATCATCTTCTATAACTACATTTGATGATATAATACTCGATGGATGAATTTTCATAAAAACTATTTTTCTTTATCAAAAGCTTTAATCACGTCTTCAGTTAAGTCAGCTTCAGTTGCTGCGTAAAGTACGATTTGTGCATTTTGATTCGATTGAATCACTAAAGTTAAACCTTTTTCTTTAGCAATTTTCTCGATCACTTTTTTCATTTTTTCAACGATAGGTGCTAATAACTCAGCTTCTTTTTTAGCTAAATCAGATTGAGCTTTTCCCGCTGTTTGGTTAAATTTTGACATTTCTTCTTGAAGTTCTTGTGCTTTTTTAGCGAAAGCTTCTTCAGATAAAACAGAACGTTTCTTTTCGATATCTTCACGCATTTTTTCGATATCAGCTTTTTTCTTTTCTAATTCTTTATTTTTCTTTTCAGCATCTTTAGTCATGTCAGTTTTTGCTTTTTTGCCAGCTTTTGATGTTTGAATGGCTTTTTGAATATCAACGTAGGCCATTTTAAATTCAGCGTGGGCATTCAGTGTTAAAGCCAATACAGCTGTAAAAATCATTTTTGTTAATGTTGTGTTTATCATTTAAAACTCCTTTAATTGTTTTAAGATCTATTAATAATTTGTAAACTAAAACGGTGGTCCAATCGAAAACTCAAAATTAACTGAGTTGTCATTGAAGTCATCTGTTTGCATTGGCCATCCCCATTCAAATCGTAATAATCCTAATGGTGATTGCCATCTAAAACCAATACCAAAATCACTTAAAAATTTTGACGATGTGATTTCATCTTCGGCTTGACCGACGTCATAAAACGCTACACCTGTTAGCCCAGCTTCTTTGATTAACGGGAACTGCAGTTCAGTTTGGAATAAAACTTGTTTTGTTCCGCCGATAATTAAATTAGATAAGCGTCTGCGTTCGTCATCTGAAATATTAGGTCTGTAAAAAGGCGATCCCACTGTACCAATACTGTTATATCTGGTCTGCGAAAAAGCTCTTTTACCAATCGATGAAGTACCAAAACCACGAAGCGTGTATGGGCCGCCTAATTGATACGTTTCTGAAAATGGGACAGACCCATCACTTTCAAGGGGTTGTATGTTCGAATAAGATAAATTATTTCTCCAAACAACGTCCCAAAATAAATTATAGAAAAATCGGAAGCGACCAGAAAATTCTTGATAACGTAGATCTCCACCAAGACCAGTTCTTTCATAACTGATATCGGTGTAAACACCCTTCGAAGGCGAAAATCGATCGTTTCGTGTGTCGTATTCTAAAGTTGTTTGTAGAGCCGATGTCACACCCTGTGCTGTTTCTAGAGGGTAAATTAAAGGATCAGTATTTTCATTGGCAAATAAATCTGTTTTATCCAGACGATAGCGAAGATACGCCCGCGTATAATCCCCATAAACAGGATGACCAAAGCGAATATTCCCACCAGATTTACGAATATCGTAGTTAATTCTTTGTTTGTTTTCCAGATAGAATAAGTCAAAACCCGATGACCATTTCGTATCGTAAAAATAAGGGTCGGTAAGACTTAATTTATAGTCTTGTCTAAATTTGGCAGCATCAATTCTGGCTTCAAGTGACTGACCTAAACCTCTGAAGTTATTTTGCTGGATAGATCCGCCTAAGCTAAAGCCTTGCGAATTACCATAGGCAGCCGTTAGCTGTATTTGCCCCGTATTCCGCTCTTTAACAACGATTTCGATATTCAACTGATCTGGTTTTTCTGGTGGTGTGCTCGTTTTAAAATTAACTTCTTCAAAAAATCCAAGACGCTGAATGTTTTCTAAAGATTGACGCTTGCGGGTTTCGTTATACAGTTCGCCTTCTTCAATTTTTAATTCGCGACGTAAAACTTTATCTCTGGTTTTAGTATTCCCTGTTACCGAAATGTCACCGAAATAGACTTTGTTTCCTTTTTCGAATTCAAAAACTAAATCAACTTTTTTATCTGAATCACGAAAATTATAACGTGGAATAACATTGGCAAAAGCATAACCTAAATCACCATACTTTGCCTGAAGGTCGGTAATATCTTTACGCATGACTTCGACTGAAAAAAGGCCGTTGTCTTTGATCTTAATAGCTTCCATCAGTTCTGATTTAGGAAATAATAAATCACCAGCAAAATCGATATCACCTACTGAGTACTGATCACCTTCTTCAATATGGTAGGTGATATAAATTGATTTTTTATCAGGAGTGACTGTCACTAAAGGACGATCAATTTTAACCTGCAAAAAACCTTCGTTCCAGTAAATGTACTTCATCACTTGTAAATCTTGATCGAAAGCTTCTTGTTTAAACGAACCCGAACTGCTCATCGCCGAAAAAAAACCGGCTTCTTTAGTAAACAAGCGGTCTTTAATTTTATTGTCTTTTAAAATTTTATTTCCAAGTAAAGTGATTTTTTTTACTTTAACTTTGTCATTCTCTGTGATGACGTATTTAACTCTCACTGATTCATTTTTAACGACATCTTCAATAACCGGTTCAATTTTAACCAGGTAAAAGCCTTTATCTTCATAAAACTTCAAAAGTTTATCAACACCCTGTTGAATCTTAGTGTAGTTAATAACTTCATAGGCTTTCAAACCCGATTCAGTTTCTAATTCATCGGTCTTAACTTCTGAGTGGCCTTCAAAAACGATTTCAGCAACAGTTGGTTTTTCAGTTATTTTATAAATTAATTTAATCTCATTTGAATTCAGATTTTCTTTAAGAACTTCGATTTGAACAAAGAAATTCATGGCAAATAAATTTTGAATATCAGTGGCTGCATTTTCACTTTTAAAGGGCTGTCCGATTTGGTAACTGATTTTCGCTAGTACTGCATCCTTTTCGATTTTCTTTAAACCAGTGACTTCAATAGCTTTCAAAATTTGCTTTTGTGATTGCTGAGCTATTGATTTTTTGTCTGATTTTTTGTCAGGTGCAGCCCACACAAATGGGCTTTGAAGTGGTGAACTTAGGATACAGAGATAGACAAGATTTTTAAATAAGTTATTTAACACCAAACAAGGCTAACTAGACTTTAGTTTGATGTCAAACAGCCATCTTTCATTCGATAAATTTTTGAAAAGCGCTGAGCAAATTGCAAATCATGAGTTACGACAACCAAAGTCAATCCAAGTTGTTTGTGCAGTTCAAAAAACAGCTCTTGAATCTTACGCGAGTTTTCTGAGTCAAGGTTCCCTGTGGGCTCATCTGCCAATAAAATGCGCGGATTTCTAACCAACGCCCGAGCAATAGACACGCGTTGTAGCTCTCCGCCGCTCAGTTGATTCGGATAGTGATGAAGTCGATCAGCTAAACCTAAATGTGTTAATAGTTGTTCTGCTTTTTCGATCGCTTCTTCTTTGCTTTGATCAGCTAAAAGTACAGGCAAATAAACATTTTCCAGCGCCGTCAATTCATGAATTAAGTGATGAAACTGAAAAACGAATCCCATTTTTTCGTTTCTAAAACGGGCTAAATCTTCATCGGACATTTGCGTCAAAGATTCGCCTTCAAAATAGACTTCTCCACGGGTTGGATGATCCAAAGTCCCCAAGATTTGTAATAAAGTTGATTTTCCAGCTCCAGATGAACCTAGAAAACAAACAGCTTCGCCTTGTTTAATTTCAAGACTCACTGAATCTAAAACAATCACATCTTGTCCGCCGGTATTAAAAATTTTTGAAAGTCCTTCACCCTTAATTAAATATGTATTTTCCATCTTGATTAATCCCTTCTTAATCCTTCAACCACTGATAATAAACTTCCCTTACGTGCCGGAGAATAAGTCGCGATCAGGCATGTTATTAGTGTTGTTATAAATATAATGAATAAATCTATAAAGCTCGTTTGCACATCGATGCGGTCAATTTTATAGACAGATCCAGAAATGACCGGCGAAATTAATTGTAAATACATAAATCCCCGGGAAAGTACAAAACCTAAAATAAAACCAAGTAAACTTCCAAGGGTTGCAATCCAAAATCCTTGAAGCACAAACAATTGCTGAATATTTTTTGCAGAAGCACCCAAGGCTTTAAGTACTGCAATATCGTGGTACCTTTGGCGAATCAAAACGTACAGTGTACTTGAAATGTTAAATGCAGCGACGATCACAATTAAAAAAACGACAAAAAAGATAACAACACTTTCGATTTTCACAGCTTCAAATAAATTTTTATTCACATCATACCAATTCATAACTGCATATTGTGGTCCCAGATGATCTGCTAAATTAGCACTCAGCTCTCTGGCCTCCTGTGAATTATTAATTTTGACAAATAACCCGGTGTAACGATCACCGATTTGAGTCAAGGTTTGTAGGCTTTTTAATGGTGTCAAAACCAAACGTTCATTCCAATCATTTTTACCAAAATCGATGATGGCTTTAACTTTAAAAACCTGAGCTTGTCGCTTAAACGACTCTCCTTCAAACGAACTTGGTAGCAATACAGCCAGATAAATTTCGTCTGTCACTTTTAAATTAAATTTTCTAGCTAAACCCTGACCAATTGCGATTTCGTCAGGTCCAATATTGTGATCACCAGAAATTAAGCGCTTCTGTATATTTAAAACGCCTTCAATTTGTTCAAAATCAAGCCCTTGCAGCAACACACCAGAGACCTGTCCCTTATAAGCTGCTACAGCTTCCGTATAAGAAAATCGTGTGGTTTTAAGAACCCGTAGATCAAAATTTATTATTTTTTCATTTAATGTTTGTTCTTCTTCAATGAGACGTCCTTTTTTAACCACTTGTATATCCGCTGTGACATCAATCATTGCTCTTGATAATGAACTTTCAAATCCGCGCATCACAGACATACTTGTGACAAGCGCGGCCACACCCAAAACTAAGCCCAGAAATGACAGAGGGGCAGATCCACCATAAAGCATTTGTTTATTAAAAAGTAATTTTCCAGCCAGCCAAAACTGAAATTTTAATTTTGAAAGTTTAGATTTTAGATTAATCCATTTCATTTTGCGCTCCGGCCGCATCGCCAAGCGTCCCAGCGATTTGCGCTTTCAAATAAGACATGACAAAATCATTCAATTCACCGTTCATGACTGAATCGACTTGGCTTGTGACAAAGCTAGTTCTGTGATCTTTCACCATTTGATACGGATGCATAACGTAAGATCTAATTTGCGATCCCCATTCATTGGCTTTTTTTGTCGCATTCATTGAATCTTTTTCTTGGTTTCTTTTTTCAATTTCTTTTTCGTATAAAGCTGCTTTTAACATTTTCATTGCTTTTTCACGGTTTTGAATTTGTGATCGTTGTTGTTGAGATGCTACAACAATTCCTGAGGGTCTATGTCTAATACGTACTGCTGAATCTGTTTTGTTCACGTGCTGACCGCCTGCACCGCTTGATCGATAAGTTTCAACATCAATATCTTCAATTTTAACTTCAATTTGAATATCATCATCGACTTCAGCCCATACAAAGACAGATGCAAATGAAGTATGCCTTCTAGCATTAGAATCGAATGGCGAAATACGGACTAAACGGTGAACACCGGATTCAGCTTTTAGATAACCATAAGCGTATTCACCAGAAATTAAAAGTGTGCACGATTTTATGCCGGCACCTTCGCCTTCTGTCATGTCTAAAACTTCGCAGCGATAACCGTTTTTATCAGCGTAGCGTGTGTACATACGTAAAAGCATTTCTGCCCAATCGCAGCTTTCAGTTCCGCCTGCTCCTGAGTTAATTGAAAGATAAGTATTATGACTATCAAGTTCGCCACTGAGAACTTTTTTTAGCTCTAACTGATCACCGATTTTTTTAATTTCAATAAGTTCAGATTTAACTTCTTTGAATACCTCTTCATCTGAGGCGTCGTGGGCCATTTCAAGCAGCACTTTGACGTCTTCAAGTCGTGTGTAAAATTGATTCCATTCAGAAAATGCTTTTTCTAAACTCGTTTTTTCTTTATTGAGTTTTTGCATTTCTGTTGGCTTCGTCCAAAGATCTGGATTTTCTGAAGCCATTGCCAATTCCTCTAAACGTCTTTTCTTTTTGTCGAGGTCAAAGATACCCCCGAAGCTCTGCCGAAAATTGATCTAGCTCTGTGATTTGTTTTTTAACTTCGCTAATTTCTGTAACTAGTGACATGAAAACAGTCTAAATTGATTTTTTGCTCTGTCAATTCAACAAATAGTTTATCTTGCAGTTTAAACATTGTCGTTTGCTCATGCTCTGAAATTTCATGATCATACTTCAATAAATGCATAACCCCATGAATCAACATATACATAAATTCGTTACCTAAACTGTGCTTTTGCTCAACAGCTTGCTTATTCAGCACGTCTATGCAAAAAACGAGCTCTCCCATAGAATCAGGCGCCGTTGACGAAAAACTGAGGACATCAGTCACTTTGTTTTTTTGGCGATACTTATTATTTATTTTTTTCATTTCTGCAGATTCTAAAAAAACAAGAGTGACTTCTTTTCGATCTAATAAGTCTTTATTTCGAAGACGCTTCTGACGTGATGCAAAAAGTAGCTTCTTAAAGACCATCTTCAAGCGCAGTTCATTTATTTTTACTTTTGTCTGATTGACAATAACGACTCTCATAATTTGAAATACATCATGCCTAAACCACCCGTCAACCTCAATGAATTTTCTTCGCTTGTCCAACTTATGAAAGATCTTC
>JAYTPA010000099.1:0-10221 GCA_043747495.1 Bdellovibrio sp. | reverse complement strand
TGTCGATAACAACTTCCTGCGTCCGAGATTAAAGGTCTTACTTTTCATACAAAAATAATGCTATCTTGAAGTCATGCTAAGTACAATAAATCTTGAGCCTTTTTTTGATCAAATTGATCAAAAAAGTTGGGTCATTATACCTTTTGAAACATCACTTGCTCTAGAAATATTGTCCATGGGCAAAAAGATTTACACAGAAGGCTCTTTTCAATCAGCACACACGGCTAATGACCAGACTGGAACTATTAGAAGTGATCAAACCTACTGGTTAAACCATGACCCTATAACCAAAAACCCAGTGAATCAAAAAATATTTAAAATTTTAAACCGCATCTTATCAGAACTCAAATCACATTACCGAATTTCTTTAGATCATTATGAATGTCACTTCGCCCATTATCAATCAGGGAACTTTTATAAAAAGCACTCAGATCAAACAGCACAAAATAATAAACGTCAATTTTCGTTTGTTATTTATTTAAATGAAAACTGGCTTGAACAAAATGGTGGCCGACTTGTTGGCTATGATTTAAATAAAAAAGAAATTTTTAATATTTTACCTGAAATTGGCAAAATGATTATTTTTAAAAGTCATATTGTACACGAAGTCTTACTCTCTCATCGTTCCAGATGGTCATTAACTGGCTGGTTTAGAACTTCATGAAAAAAAATCATTTTACTCAACTCGTAATTAAAGATATTTTATTCAGCCGACTAAGTTATCGTTTTTTGATTGCATTCTTAGCTCTGATCGCAACTTTAACCGGTCTGCTAGTTCCTTATTTTCAAAAAAGTTTTATGCTCGAATTCGATATTCAGTTTTTGGCTGTATGTACAATTTTGGCTCTGATTTCTTTTTTAACGATGCAGCTGACAACTTATCTAGGGCAAAAAGAAGCTTTGATGTGTCAGCGTGTTCTTTCAGAAAAAATTTATAATCACATTCTCGGTTTAAAAGCTTTAGCCATCAGAAACCGCACGGTTGGTGAAATGGTTTCTTTATACACAACAGATGTGCCCAGCGCTACAATGTGGCTAGAGCAAACTATACCCTATGCTTTAACGACAGCTTTTCCTCTGATAGTGACACCATTTTTTCTATATTACGTTTACGATATACCCATTGGCTTTACGGCTTTATTATTGGGTGTAATCATTGTGGTTAATTTAGCTTTGGCTAGACGACAATCATTTTTCTTTTTTAAATTCAAAATGTTGGCAGCGCAAAGAATGGGCCTAGTTAATGAATGGATTCAAAATATACGCGGCCTTAAATCACTGAACTGGATAACTGGTTTTGAGAAAAAAATTATTATGAAACGAATTGAAGAAACAAATAACCGCATTGCCATGGTGACCAATGGTCAATTAATGAATTCAATTTCATCCAGCATTACATTTTGGCTCAATTTATTTGTGATTTGGTTTATAGTCTATGTGAGCCCAGAATTGGTTGCGAAGATTCATCTCATCACATTGTTATGGGTGATGGGAGTTTTTCTTTCTCGCCCTTTAAGACAACTTCCCTGGTTTTTTACGATGATGTTTGATGCCTGGACATCAATTAAAAGACTTGCTGATTTTTTTTCGATCACAAATGCAGATTACGTCGTTAAAAATCAACATGTTAATCAAAATTCTGATCTTGTTTTAGAAGTCAAAAACTTAAATCTCAGTCTTGATCAAAAAGTTTTTTTAAAAAAAATAGACCTCACAATATCAAAATCTGAAATAGTGGCCCTCATCGGACCGGTTGGTAGTGGTAAATCTACTTTTTTAAAATCTCTGATGAAAGAAACACCGTTTCATGCTGATTCATTATTTATTGCACCTTATAATTTTTTACCTCAAGAAAGTTTTATTTTAAGTGCCAGTGTTTTCGAAAATATTGTTTTTGATTATGATTTAGCTCAGCAAAACAAACCCCAAGCCATGAGCGCTCTTCATAGGGCTCAGTTTGATCTTAATCAAGATCGTCTAAAAAACGGATTAGATACGATCATCGGCGAACGCGGATTAAATATTTCTGGCGGCCAAAAACAGCGATTAAATTTGGCCAGACTTTTTTACAACCCTAAACCTTTATTTCTATTAGATGATCCGTTAAGTGCTATTGATGTGGGTACTGAGAAAAAACTAATTGAAACTTTTTTATATTATAAATCAATGGGCCATAGTTTTTTAGTAACAACTCAAAGATATGAATTTCTTCAATTTTGTGATCGTGTGATTTATATGGACGATGGCGAAATTAAATTCATTGGGACTTACTCTGAACTTTGTCAGAATAAGTTTTTAAGTGATTTTATCAAAGGCGAAAAATCAAGCACACACATTGGGGGGAACCCTAATGTCTAAGAAAGCTTTTTCAAAAAATATCTTTGATACACTTTTACAAGCATACAGACCTTTTATTTTTAAATTACTGATTGTCTGCCTATTGGGTTTTATGGGACGATTACTTATTCTGTCTAACGCCCAAGTGATTGCTAAGTTTTATGACCAAAATCCGATTGTAACTCTTGATAATTTGACTGTACTTGCCAAACACATTTTCTTTATTTTAAGTATATCCTTTATTATGACTGTCATTTACAGAACTGTTTTTTCAAGATTGTCAGCTTTAGCTGTGTCAAGATTGTATGATGAAACTACATTTCGTGTGTCTAGATATCCACTGAGCTTTTTTGACCAAAACCCCGTAGGACGAATAACGACTCGATTTTCAAGTGATTATGGAAATATTTTCAGATTGTTTGGAGGGCCTTTAGCTGAATTTTTGTCGATCCTGTTTGATCTCATTTCAATTTTTATCTTGATTGCTCTAGTTCATTCTTATTTTTTGATCAATCTTTTAGTTGCATCAGTTTTTTTTATTTATATTTTAAAAAGAAATCAGCTAAAATTGCGTTCTAATCGTCGTGAATTGTCTATTTTAAGATCTCCTTCAGTCGCCCATTTTTCAGAAACGGTACAGGGTCATTTGTCTATCAGGCAAACCGATAAATCAAAATCGTTTATTGACCGTTTTAATTCATTAGATCAAGTTTTTTTAAAAGCTAAATTTTTAGTGAATCGTAATGTTATGCAATTTTCAGCAGAGCTCAATGTGATTTCGGCTGTCTTATTTTTTGCAAACGGATACTTAGGAATACACTTAGCCAAAACTGAATCATTAGGCGCTGGTCAGATAGCCATTGTATTAGGTTTTACCATTCTAGCTACGCACACTTTACAAATGTTTTTCGAATGGTATTCACAATTTGAAGAAGCTTTAGTTGGTGTTGAAAGATTAGATGAATATTTAAGAGCCCCACTTGAAGAAGGCGCATTTTTGCCAACCTATGCTGATTTTAAAACTCATCATCCTCAAAAAAGTAAGAATGCAGTATTACCCCTGCAAAGCAAAAATAAAACTGATGATGCCTTAACAGTTGAAAACTTGAGTTTTCGCTATCCTGCCCAAAACCAAGAAAGTGCTCCCCCATTATTGTCGCATATTAGTTTTAGACTTAAGCAGGGTGAAAAATTAGGAATTATTGGTCGCACTGGTGCTGGTAAATCGACCTTGATAGCAGCGCTGTTAAGACTTTATCCCATCGAAAAAGGTGTAATCCTCATCAACAATGAATATCAAACTGATATCGAAAACCATAGAAAGCAATTTTCTTTGATTTCACAGGACCAGTTTTTTATTAAGGGCTCATTACGGGATAATCTAGATTTATTTGAAAACCACACCAATAAAGAATTAGAAAACTGTTTGCAAACCGTGGGTTTGAAGTTTTCACTGGATATGCCAATCGAAGAAAAAGGTCAGAACCTGTCACATGGTGAAAAACAATTACTCAGCCTTTGCCGTGGTCTTTTGCAAAACGCTGAAATTTTTATATTTGACGAAGCCACGGCAAATATTGATCCCCAGTCGGAAAAGTTGATCGAACGCGCTTTAAAAGAAACACTATCAACAAAAACACAGATTCGTATAGCCCATCGTCTACAAACTGTTCAAGATTGTGATAAAGTGATGTGGCTTGAAGATGGTCAAATAAAAAAGATAGGCTTGCCACAAGAAGTTCTTGTCGCCTTTGAATCCACGAGGTAAAAATAAAATATGACTGATGATAAAAATGATTTAGAAAATTCTGAAGTCGAAAGCAGCGCACCTGTTGATCCCTTAATGGAATTGATTGGGGTTGATTCTATTCGTCATAACTGGACGCAGATGTCTCAGTCAGATCGTCATGAGGCTTTTTTTAGTTTAAACAGAACCGACGCTGAAGAATTATTTTTAAGTCTTACAGCCCAGGATCAATTCCCATTAATTAAAGATCATTCATTACTTGAAAAAAGATCATGGATTCGTTTATTAGCGCCCGATGATGCGGCCGATCTTATTCAAGAGGCCGACACCGATCAGCGTGAAGACTTACTGACACTCCTTGATCCTCAAACTAAACGAGAAGTGAGTGCGCTGTTGGCTTACGCTGAGGATAATGCCGGTGGTATCATGTCGTCGCGATTTATTCGATTGCGACCACATCTTAGCGTGGATGAAGCTATTAGTTACATTCGCCTACAAGCTAAAACTCAAGTTGAAACAATTTACTACGCCTATGTTTTATCACCTGATCAAAACCTGTTAGGTGTCGTTTCCTTCAGAGAATTATTTTCATCAGCTCCACAGAAAAAGGTGGAAGACATCATGCACACAGATGTGATTCAAATTCCTGTTGAGCTTGATCAGGAACAAATTGGTCAAATTTTTTCCAAACATGATTTGATGGCTCTACCCGTTATTGATGAAAATAAGAAAATGGTCGGTATCATTACATTCGATGATATCGCTGAAGCTGTTCAAGAAGAGGCCACTGAGGATATTCATAAAATAGGCGGTATGGAGACTCTAGATGCTCCTTATTTACAAATTACTTTTTCTGAGATGTTAAAAAAACGAGCTGGTTGGCTGATTGTTCTGTTGATTGGTGAAATGTTCACAGCGACGGCTTTGGGTTATTATGAAGATGAAATTCATCGTGCAGTTGTATTATCGATGTTTTTACCTTTGATTATTAGTTCCGGTGGTAATTCAGGTTCACAAGCTTCAACACTGGTTGTTCGTGCCATGGCCTTAGGCGAAGTTCGCCTAAAAGATTGGTGGCGGGTTCTCGTTCGCGAAATTTCAACGGGACTTTGCTTAGGGCTTTTACTGGGTTTAATTGCATTACTCAGAATTTATTTCTGGCCATGGCGTGAAACAATGTATGGGCCACATTATCTGTACATAGCATATACAGTGTCGGCTTCGATAATCGGAGTTGTCTTATGGGGAACTATTTCTGGATCAATGTTGCCATTTTTACTGCGCAGATTAAAACTCGATCCAGCTTCCGCTTCAGCACCTGCTGTTGCAACGATTGTCGACGTCACTGGTGTCGTGATCTATTTTACGATGGCAAGCCTGATTTTAAAAGGCATTCTGCTTTAGTTTTTTTAATATTCAATTAAGTGGGCTGCAAGCCCACTGTCCAAGTTTGAATTTGAGCTTTTAATGATTCAGTCACTTCTGTGAATCTGACACCGAATGCTCCGTGGGCCGCTGACCAAACCACTTCGCCTTCAATCTCTTCATTCATATCGCCGATCTTAAGTTTAATTTTCTGACCTTGCGTCACATTCACATCAGTTTTAAATGACAGTCCACCTAATGACACTGTTTCCGATGCTGAATCAATCACTTGATCACCGATTTTAATCATGACTTGTTTTGCTAATTCAAAACGTTCGTATTTACGCACGTAGCCTCTTTGAGCAGGCTTAACAGCTTTGCGTCTTAAAACAAATGCTAAACCTAACGGAGCCAACGCCATCGCAAAGACCAAGCCTATTTCAAGTAGTTCGCTATTCAACCCCCATACAGAAGAACCTGTAGATGTTGAACTGGAAACTAATTTAACTAATCCGCAACCGCCGCCGCCTCCAGAAGATTCACTGGCAGCAACTGAACTTGAATCTAATTTATAAACTGGAGAATATGAAGGTAACCATGATGCTGTTGCAACTGCAGCTTTTGCTTGGTTAATCGCACTTAATGCATTTGCACGGCCTTCGACAGCAGCTAGATTATTTAATGCTGAAGTTAAATCGGCCGAACCTAAAACAATTCCTTTAATTTGGTACGCAGACAACTGCGTGGCTTCACGAGTAATCAACGCTGCAAGGCCTGCAACAAAGGGTGCTGCCATTGAAGTTCCACTTAAAGACTGAAAACAGTTCGTATAAATATTGGCTTCAATATTACAGTGGGCTCCAGGAATCGTACTTGTAATCGATGATCCAGGTGCGAATAAATGGACTAAACTTGAACTGTAATTTGAAAAATAGGATCTTTGATCAGAGCTTGTCGATGAACCTACACTGATGTTGCTCGGTGTATCGTAAGACGCAGGATACATAGGAGTTGAATCGATATTTACGCCACTATTCCCAGCCGCACTGACTAAGACAACATTATTATCATAGGCAAATTTATAAGCGTCATGAAGTGATCTTGAATAACTAGCTCCACCCCATGAATTGTTAATGACTTTGGCTCCATTATTAACAGCATAGTAAATGGCATTGATCGCATTAGCTGTTGTGCCAGATCCGTTAGCGTCTAAGAATTTTAGCGCCATAATTTTGATTTTTGCTTCGCGAACAGGAACTTTTAAAATATCTTGTCCGACACCCAGAATGATACCAGCCACGTGTGTTCCGTGATTTTTATCGTCGTACATCACACCTGAATTGGCGACAAAGTTCCAGCCGTTGATATCGTCAACGTAACCGTTACTATCGTCATCAACTCCGGCTACACCATTTTTTTCTGCCGAATTTTCCCAAATACTATTTGAATTAGCAAAAACAGCATGACGAATATCTAAGCCTGTATCAACAACAGCAACAATGGGTTTAGTCCCTTGATTGTAAGGTTTTTCAACAGCCCAAGAATCAGTGACCTGAGTCTGAGCGGCACCTGATTGACCGTAACTGTCAGTTGCACCTGGGGCTACACCTTGAGCAGTTAATCCAGCTTCGTCCTCATTAGGATCTAAGCTTAATAAATAGTTGGGCTCAATAAATTCAACATCTGGATGTTCTTTTAATAAACTTAATTTGGCTTCGCTGACTTGATCCAAATGCATCATGCCCGCTTGCTCGAATTTACGACGAACTCTCATTTCACCTAAATTTTGAATTAATTTTTGACCACGATCTGCAGCCACTTTGTTAGCAAATGCACGGGCTTTTAAAGCCGCTTTACGACCAGTAGCACTGAATTTATCAGAGCTTGAGTCCTCAGGGACAGGTTGGCTTTTGAATTTGACAATATACTCCCCTGAAACAACTTGCGCTTGTGCAAAGGTCGGTAGACTGATCATCATAAGCATCGCAATTACAATAGTATTATGGCTTTTTGACATATGAATAAGTATCGCCAAAAATTACAGAATTCTAAAGATCAAGACAGTCGAATCTCACAATAACACAGCTCACATTTGTTGACTCGATCATAGAAGTTATAAACTATGTATGTATGTCTCAATTACGGAAAATATTTATTAGCGGCTTAGTCTCATTTTTACCCATTGTTTTATCGATTTATGTCATCGCTTCTGTTTTGTCATTGGTGGAAAATTTTTTAGGTCAGTATATACGACTCGTATTGCCTGATGGGTCTTACATCCCAGGTTTAGGCTTCTTGGCTACCTTGCTACTCATTTTACTTTCTGGTTTTCTAGTTAATAATTTTATGACTGGCGCTTTAATTGAAAAGATTCAAGAAAAGCTGACTGAAATCCCATTGATTAAAATCATCTATTCACCTCTTCGTGATTTGATGAATTTATTTGCTAAAGGCCAAGAACAAAGAACACTTCAAAAAGTCGTTTTGGTTCATTTATCCCCAAATCATACAGTCATTGGCTTAGTCACACGGGAATCTTTTGACGATCTTGGTGTTAAACTCGTTTTTAAAAATGACAGAATCGCAGTCTACATCCCTATGAGTTACGGCCTGGGTGGTTACACGATTTTAGTGAATAAACTTGAATTAGAACCTATTGATATGCCAATCGAAAAAGCCATGAGTTTAGCTTTAACTGGTTGGATTAAAACTGATACTGAAAGCAAACATACAAAGAAATGAGTCGGATTATCCTATGAGCCCAAGAACAAAATCTACAATTGATAAAGCTCTTGATATTAACTTAGACATTATGAAATACGGCTCATTTGCAGAAATAGGCGCTGGCCAAGAAGTTGCCC
This sequence comes from Bdellovibrio sp., assembly GCA_043747495.1. Classification (GTDB taxonomy): domain Bacteria; phylum Bdellovibrionota; class Bdellovibrionia; order Bdellovibrionales; family Bdellovibrionaceae; genus Pseudobdellovibrio. Next base: position 1,911 of record JAYTPA010000099.1, on the reverse strand, counting down.
GTCAGTTTTTTCAAGCTGGTAAAGCTTCACAAACAATTGCTTTAACAATTTCAGCCTATGATATGACTTATAGTGATATTATTTACGGCAAAGAAAAATCAGGTCGTTACGTTTGCGAATCGCGTCTCAGCAAAATGCTTGAAAAAGAATACACAAAATTAATTGATCGTTTAAGTTCTACTCGCGGGTCAAAAACAACTTTTTTTGCCTTCGCAGTTACAGTAGCTACAGCATCAAACAACCAAGGCGCTAGAAGCCATGGATGGATGGGTGTCCGTTTTCAACATAAACCACTGAGCGCGCCATCTGAAGTCATGCTCCATATGCGTTTATTAGACAAGCATCGTTTACAGCAGCAGGACACTTTAAGTATTCTGGGTGTAAACCTTATTCACTCTGCATTTTACAACACCGAAGACACTGAAACTTTTATTGATCATTTATTCGATGATATTAAAGAGGGATCAATAAGTGTTGATGCGATTCATTTTAGCGGCGAAGCTTTCAAGCATTTTAATGAAATTGAAGCTAATTTGTTGATGGTCAAAAAAGGTTGGAGTGACGCTGTCTACATTAACCCTGAGGGCAAAATTCAAAATCCAAGCGATGGTCTATGGGGTAAAAATATTTTAATACAGCGGGCTTTTTATCACCCAGTTACTCATACACATATTGATGTTGCCGATAAAGGCCAGCAGCACTTCATAAAAGAGTTTGGCTTAAAAGCAAATGACACGACCACTGTTTTTGAATTTAATTTTAATAATCGTATTAAAAAATCAACTTTAACTGTTGAAGAAGCTTTAGTGAAAGTTGAAATGCTTTCGACATTAAAAAAACCGATTTTAGTCACTAATTTTTCGTTGTTTTATCAATTAAAAGAGTATTTACGTCTTATTTCAGACAAACCACTAGGAATTGTCATCGGGGCTTCACATTTAGAAAAATTATTTGATCAAAAGTTTTACTCAGATTTAAGTGGTGGTTTACTTGAGGGTATGGGTAAATTGCTAGACCAGTCTACACGTCTATATATTTACCCCCATAAAACACCACTTATTTGTATTCAAACGAAAAGTTTTAATCCCAACAAAAATATCAGAAATATATATTTGCATTTAATTGAAAATAAATTGATTCAAGATATTTCAGGTTGTGATCAAATTACCGAATTTATTCATTCAGAAGATATTGTGAAGCTGATGAAGAAGAAAGATTCTTCTTGGAAAAAACTTGTTCCGCATGAGATTCAAAACATCATTGCGAAACAAGTTAAGTGATTAAACTTTATGTCTAAACATGATCAATCCATGTGTCACGTCATACGGTGACACAGAAACTGAAACACGATCTCCGGGAACGATACGAATATTAAATCGTTTCATTTTTCCACAGACTCGAGCAGAAATACTGACTCCATTATCTAAAATAACAGAATAAATACCGCCGCCCTTAAGATCTACGATTTTGCCATCAAGGCTAATCAAATCGTCTTTAGCCATTAGAAATTTCTTCTAGGTCTATTTCCGCCGCCGCCGCCGCCGAATCCACCAGTGCGTGGTTTAGCTTCCATTGGTTTTGCGATTGCTACATTAACTGCGCGTCCCGCTAATTCTTTGCCGTTTAATGCATTAACTGCATTATCAGCAGCTTCATCAGATGCCATTTCGACAAATCCGAAACCACGTGAACGACCTGATTCACGATCAGTTATGATTTTAGCATCAACAACTTCACCAGCTGAAGATACAAAGTCAGCTAATTCATCAGATGTTACACTGAAAGAAATTTGGCTAATGTATAGTTTGTTTTTCATGTTCTTTTCCTCTTTTAACATCATGTAAGCTTAAGTGCTTCATGATTTTTTTCTAAATAAAATGTCAGATTTAAAGAGGTTTAGATACTAATAGA
>JAYTPA010000098.1:0-6251 GCA_043747495.1 Bdellovibrio sp. | reverse complement strand
ATAGCGCGGTCGTATTCTTCGTTGATGACGAGTGTTAAAACATTATACCTCACCGTGTCTGGAACACCCAAATCACTGATATCAAGTTCACTCATAATACGTTTGTTCTGCAAAGCCCCAGCACCCATATAGCTTCTTATCGGCTAGTCTTGATGGCTACGTAAGCCAGATCTAGGTCTAGTTTTCCTTTTAAACTGAATCTTACCTATTTCTAGTCTAGTCCAGTCATGAGACGATTAGGCTGTGTAATTACAGCTACTTCAGGAGGAAGTTATATGGATTTTGAACTTAAACATTTAGACATGATTCATAGAGAACACGACCGAACTGCTGCCACTGATCAAAATCGGGATTCACAAACTACTAAATCATCTCTTGTTTTACAAGAGCTCGTTGCTCAGATTGAATCCTTGCAGAACAAGCTAAATATCAATTACAAGAAATTACTTTTATATGAGGCTGAAAATCAAAAATTGATTCAAGAAAAAAATCAGCTTTATTTCGAAAATAAAACTTTATCAGATGAATTTGCAATGACATCAGAAAAAAACATTAAGTTATCAACTTACAACACTGAACTGGAAACTGAAAACCGAGTCTTCGCAGCAAAAAACGAAAACTATGAAAAAATTTGTGCTGCTCAAAAAAATGATCTACAAAGACTTTCTAAATTTCATCTGAAAGTTAAAAACATTATCAAACCTTATGTTGAAAACTTAAAAGCTAAAACAGAAGAACTTGCACGGGAAAATATTCAATTATTAAATACAATCCAGCAAAACAATAAAGCTCTGGCTTCGTTTGAATCCCAGTCTGCCGGATTGGCACAGGATTTAGAACTACAAATTAAGCGTTTTGAAGCCGAAAAAATGGCCTTGGTTGCTAGCTATGAAGAACAAATTCATTTTCTTTCTAAAGAGATTGTTGAGCAACAGCAAAAAGTTTTAGACGTTCAAAATGAAAATTTACGAATGAAAAAGCTAACTGAAACTAAACATTATTTAGATAATGAGTTAATTCGTATAAAGCGTGCACACGATGAAATGTTACAAGAACTGAATGCTGCGAAAATCCGTGAATCTGACCAACAAAATAAAATGACAACTTTAGTAACACAGGTCAGTGAAATGAAAACTGCACTTATGCAGTCACAAACTGAAATTGAGCAATCTCATTTAGTTTTAGAATCGACTAGAAATCAGCTCGCTAAAAAACTAAGCGAGTCTGAAGATTTACAGATGAGATTACGTATGCTTGAAAAACTGAATACTAACTTGTCTTTAAATCTAAAAAGTTCTTTGGATCAATAGCATCAGACAAAGTCAGAAATGTGTTGATCGCTAGGCCTCTGAGTTCCAAGATTTTATGAAAATCAGTACTTAGCCCAACAACTTTTGCTTTTGGAATCGTATTGATGGACTCGAAAAATGTGGTGATGTTAGCAGATGCTGTAAAAGACAGCTTTTCCAGGCAAAAAACGACTTCTTTATCTTTTAATTTTTGTTCACAAACATCTCTGAATGGTTTGTTTTGATCTGGTTCAATTCGACCTACAACTTCAACAACAGTAATACGACCCACTTCATAAAACTTAGCTTCCATGAACACCTCATCACCTTTTCGACAGTCTGAAAAAAAAGTTAATAGACTCTAGTCTTGAAGTGACATTTAAAGTTAAACTTTTTAGACTTTACGAAGTGATTCACAACCTGCGCTATCAACTTTTATTTTTTGTTGTTTTTAGTCTGACTAGACTAGTCTCCGTCTATTCACAGCCCACATTGAATCAAGCCAAAGTTGCTGGTTTTATTATTACAGCCAATAACTTAACACGCGATTACGAGCAAGGACTTGTGACAGTCGATGGCAATGTCCAAATTATATACCAGAATCAATATTTCAAAGCTGACCGAGTCGATATTAATTTGAAAAAAAAACAAGCTCACTTTAAAGGTCGTGTTCAAATTCGCACACCCGAATATGAAATTGGTGGAGATGAAATAAGTTTTGATTATTTTGCGAATCAATCTGTCATTATTAATGGCTACGTACAATCCAGCAATGTACGCTTTCAAGGAAGCTTTATTGAACAACGTGGACCAAACACATTTTATGTTGTTGAAGCAGATTACACGACTTGCACCAACTGTCCGTCCACCTGGAGTTTTGAAGCCCGACAAATTAAAGCCGAGCTAGGTGGTTATGCTTTTTTAAAAAACACTTTTTTAAAAGTTAGTGATATACCCATTTTGTGGCTGCCGTATTTAGTTATTCCATTAAAAAACGAAAGACAATCTGGTTTATTAGCTCCGGAAATTGGTTACATTCCTAAAAGAAATTTAGTTTATTCTCAAAGTTTTTTTTGGGCGATGTCGAGATCACAAGACATGACATTCACATTAAAAAATTACGAATTGGGCGGTTCAAAAAAAATGATCGAACATCGCTATGTAATTGATGATAACTCTTTTGGAACCTTAAAAGTCGCTCATATTGATGATTCAGTTTTTGCATCTGAAGAAAGATACAATCATTTCTTGCAGGGTAATGAAAAGAACAAACAATTCGATCGTTGGTCGTTGCAAGGCTATAATCAGTATTCATTTAATCCTGATTTAATGGCACGACTAAAAATAAGTTTAATCAGTGATTTACAATACCCCAGAGATTTTTCAGATGAATTTAAAAATTATGCAGAAAGCGGTCTCGAAAACAGATCCAATATCACACAAAAAAGTGATCATACAGTTTGGCAAGTTGATGCTGCTTATTATAAGCATTTACTTGATAGCAATCCCACAAAATCAAACGATGATGCTGTTCAACAGTTTCCACATATTAAAGTTGATTCAACAACTAAACAAATTGGTGATCTTCCATTATATTACAACCTTAAAGCCCAATATGATCACTTCACCAGAGATCGTAAGTGGGATGATATGTCGTCAAACGGCAAACAACGTTATGTGACTAATGCAGCCAACGATCCCACATGTGACACTCGCTTAGGTGCAATCTGCACTCCTGTCTACGACGGCGTTTACAACTCAGACATTGATCAAATTAGAACTGGTCAAAGAATGCTTTTTAGAACTGAACTAGCTACAAAAACCTATTCTCCGTTTAACCTATTAAATATTTCTCCTGAGGTTTCTTACAACGAAGCCCATTATTTTTTTCCTGTAGGCGACAGTGCTTATAATTCCCGAAAGTTCGCCCAGTTTGATTTAAATTCAAGAAGTCGTCTTTATCAAATTTATACTGCTGATGATCAAATTCATAAATACAAACACGAATTTATTCCTGAATTACATTACACTTATATTCCATGGATTGAACAAGATGCTCATCCATTTTTCGGGAACATCAGAAATGGTGAATTCATAAATAGTTCACGTAGCAATGCTTCAAATGCAGACCTGAATGGCACGCAAGGTTTACAATTTGATTATGAAGACCGTGTTTACGATCGTCATTTAGTGACCTTAACTTTATTAAATCGTGTGATCAGAAAAAGAAATGCCGATAATACTTATGCAAACTTGTTAGATTTTAGATTATCCCAAGGGTATGATCTGTACCAAGCCGAAAAAGGCAATAGCCAAGCTTTATCTGATTTAACAGGTGTTCTTAACTTAAATTTGAATGAATTTACGCTGACGAATCAGTTTAATTATTACCCTTATTTAGCTGCAACAAATTCGACAACATCTTTGTCTTACTTAAACCAACAGCAACAATATTTTAAAATAGGTTACATTTCGAAACGGACCGAGGACCCTAAAACAGATGACGTGCTTTTAGCATTAGGTTTTGTGACTAAATATTTAAATGTCTTATCTGGATTTGTTATCGATACCAGTGACAATCGCACAAACAAAGACACTCGACTTAAAAAATTCTCTTTAATCACACAATTAAAACCCCCTGGCGAGTGTTGGGCGATTAACTTTTACCGTGAACAAAAAGTGGGTTCTGAAGCTGAATGGAAAGTTGGATTTGATTTCTCTTTTGATGGTAAGCCTCCAAAAGTAATCCCACCTGAAGAACTAAGAATTCAATAATCAGAATTCAATAATCTATCAGATTTATCCAATGAATTTTTTTATTTTTCTCGACTAGCGCAATTAAAATTATAATTGTTTTCATTTGCTTATTAAAGCTGAGGTGTTGATTCACTTGACGTAATCTTTGAATTTGCTTTCTTGAAACCCTCTCTGCTGCTCGCCATGGACTATCTAAGTACTTCACTTCGACCAGAAGCCAATATTGATTTTTTTTAAAAACTAAATCGATTTCGACACTTTTTTCATTACATTGAATTTTGTATCTTTGGGCCATTAATTGGTAATGTTTTTTCTGTAGATAATGGCGAACAACGTGTTCTGCCCATAAACCTTTAAATGTATTGCTAGATATATTCTTTGACGCCACCGAAAGTTTTTCGGTGGTGATTGGTGATGCCAACTTTTGCGATCGCTTGTCGATGGTATTCAGTGCCGTATCCTTTATGTTTTTCAAAACCGTAAGCTGGATGTTCTAATGCCATTTCTGTCATTAAACGGTCTCTGGCTACTTTCGCTATGATAGACGCTGCAGAAATGCATCTCACGTGTTGATCGCCTTTAATGATAGCTAATTGCTTTGCTGGTTCGATATTCGGAATCACGTCCCGCCCGTCGATCACAACACCCGCTTTTTTGAATTCAGGATATTTTTTATAGAGATCTTCAAGCGCACGTTTCATTGCTAAAAAAGTCGCCTGACGAATATTAACCTGATCTATTTCTTCAACAGAGGCCCAGCCAATGGCAAATTTATGATTCGCACAGATATCATCAGCTAGGACAGATCTTTTTTCTTCTGATAGAGTTTTTGAGTCCACATAATGATCATGTGGTTTTGATTCATCTAAAATAACAACGCCGGCACAAACTGGTCCGGCGAGGCATCCCCTGCCCACTTCATCGATTCCGATAAGTGGTTGAGGCAACGAGAGTAATATTTTTTTATTAAAACTAAGCTTCTTTTTTTGAGGCATCTGATACTGGTGCCGCTAATTCAGATTCGATACGAGCCGCTTTACCATCTAAATCTCTTAAGTAGTAAAGTTTAGCACGACGGACTTTACCGTGTGATACTAATTCAACTGAATCGATTGTTGGTGAGTTAAACGGGAATGTTCTTTCCACGCCAACACCAGCAGAAATTTTACGTACAGTAAAAGTTTTGTGAGAGTGACCTTGAATTTTAGTCACAACACCCTTGTAAAGCTGAACACGTTCTTTTTCGCCTTCGATAACTTTAACGTAAACGTTAACAGTATCACCCGGAGCAAAGTTCGCAATTTTAGAATTTTTAGCGCCTTTTAAAGTGACTCTGCGAACAAGGTTCGTTTCTTTAGTCGCTTTAGTCGCTTTTTTTTGCTTTTTAGAAATAGTTCGTGTTGTCGTAGCTGCTTTTGAATTTTTCTTAGCCATATGTTGTCCTTTATAATTACAAAGATCTAATGTGTTATCATGTACCTAACAAGCGGTCAAGACAGATACTTGCGGCTGATCTGACACAAAGATGACGGTAGTCATCTTTGGAATCCCCTTTGATCGGATCCAAAATAGCATGGCAATTTTTCATAAAATCTTGAGTTAACCCAAAACCTGTTCCAAATATAAGCATATAGGGGTCATCTTCAGTGGATAAAATCGTTTTAAATTGCGAAAAGCTGAACTTTTCTTGCCCTGGCAAGTGTCTGGCATGCGTGGCTATGATTTTTGCTTTTGGCTGACCCCAATCCAGTAAAGCTTTTTCCATATTTTCGGCTGTTCGAACGTCACTTAAAGCCGTTTGCCTCATGGGGTTTAATTTAGACCCTTCACCGACCCGCCAGTGATCGAGGACGCGCTCTACGAACATCAATTGTTCCTTTAACGGATGAATCAGATAATATCTTTCAACGCCGTACACACGGCAGGATCTTGCAATATCGTGGATATCAAAATTAGTAATGTTAGTGGCACACATCCGACCTTGTCGGTCGACGATTGGATAATGCATCAGTGCAACGGCCAAAGGAGCTTTTCGTTTCATAGCACTAACTTCCTTGCTCTAAATTTTTGATCATTTGTTTTAAAAATCTTTGAAATTCCAAGACCTCATTATTTTCAAAAATTTCTAATAAATCTGTTTCGAAATCTGGACTGTGTTTTAATATTTTTTTAAATTGGCTGATCAGATCTTGATCCTTTTTTTGA